>DATKZQ010000082.1:0-20812 GCA_035527895.1 Desulfatiglandales bacterium | reverse complement strand
GTGGAGGCATTGACTCAGCGCTTACAGCATATATTGCGGTTCAGGCACTCGGAAAGGAAAATGTCATACTTCTCTTTATGCCTTCTCAGTATACCCTTAAAGAAAATTTTGAAGATACGAAGAATCTGGCAACTAATTTGGGCATTAAGCTTTTTAATGTGCCCATTGAAGGGGTATTCGAAACATTTCTTCAAGAACTGTCTCCCCTGTTTAAAGACGTGGCAACAGAGGTCACAGGTCAAAACATCCAGGCGAGGATCCGGGGGACAATTTTGATGGCAATCAGCAATAAGTTCGGGTGTCTGCTTCTTTCAACTGGTAATAAGTCGGAGTTGGCAGTGGGATACTGCACCCTGTACGGGGACATGAACGGTGGCCTGTCTGTTATCTCGGATGTACCCAAAACTATGGTATATCAAATCGCTCGTCTCATAAACAAAGATAGAGAAGTAATTCCCGATAGAATTATTCAAAAGCCCCCTTCGGCCGAGCTCAAACCCGATCAATTAGACCAGGATGATCTGCCCCCGTATGAGACTCTGGACGATATCCTTAAGGCATATATCGAGGACAACAAAACCCCGGAGGAGATTATAGAGATGGGATTTGAACCATCAATTGTAAGGGATGTTATCAAACGGGTTGATCAAAACGAATACAAGAGACACCAATCCCCTCCAGGGCTAAAGGTCACAACGAAGTCCTTTGGCTACGGCAGGAGATATCCAATAGCTCAACGGTATACACCTATATAAACAAGAATGAAAGAGTTGTCCTTTAGCCTCTCTCAAATACCCTGACCTTTTCTAACAACACTTTCGAAAAACATGATAGGATTTTCTATAAAGGACTTTCATTAGATGAGTTTGATACTCTAAAAATTACTTCATCATTCTAGATAAGCAACTATGCTGAGTAAAAGAATTATACCATGTCTCGACGTAAGAGACGGAAAAACAACCAAGGGTATACGGTTCAAAGAAAATATAGATATTGGTGACCCTGTACAAATGGCGAGACACTACTATGAAGAGGGAGCAGATGAAATCGTGTTTTATGATATCACCGCATCGAGTGACCAGCGTGACATCATGATCGATGTGGTCCGCAGGGTGGCGGATGAGATCTTTATCCCTTTTTCTGTAGGTGGAGGAATCAGGACGATCGAGGATATGCGCGATGTTTTGCTGGCAGGGGCAGAAAAGGTGAGCGTCAATACCGCTGCTGTGCTGAACCCCACCATTATCGCCGAGGGTGCTTCGGCTTTTGGAAGCCAGTGCATTGTCCTTGGCGTAGATGTAAAAAAGGTGCAGCCCACAACTACGATACCATCGGGTTATGAAATTGTGATCCATGGAGGTCGAACCTTTACGGGCATGGATGCACTGGCCTGGATTCAGGAGGCAGAAGAACTGGGAGCCGGAGAGGTCTGCCTGAATTCTATGGATGCGGATGGCACACAAAAGGGTTATGAACTGGAGTTGACGCCTCTTATATCTGAAAATGTAAGTATTCCGGTTATAGCATCTGGGGGTGCAGGCAATATTGACCATATCTACGATGTGCTCACACAAGGCAAGGCCGATGCGGCCCTTATTGCATCGATAGTCCACTATGAAACCTATACTGTTAAACAAATCAAAGAAGAACTACACGCACGCGGTGTTAAGGTGCGAATGACCTGGTAAATAAGATGAAAGCCTTGTTAGCATTAGAAGACGGTACTGTATTTTATGGTGATACCTTTGCAGGAGAAGGGGAGGTATCAGGTGAGGTTGTCTTCAATACCGGCATGACAGGCAACCAGGAAATCCTGACAGACCCCTCTTACACTCATTATCCGTGACGCCAACAAAACCCTTCATTTGGTAATTCCCGGAACGTTTACTGACCTAACAAGAGTCAAACGGAGACTTGACCCGTTGCCTTATGGATGCCCCTCTCATTCCTAGTTTTTTAAGGGCGGCCCCTTTTAGTCACAGCTTCAGCAAAATCCGTAGCCGCCTTAAGAAGTATCGTGAGGTCTTCGCCCGTAATAGAATCATTAGTAATAAACTTCTTACCTAGCGAAAGTAGGCTAACGGCTTTCGGCACAGAATCAATATCGCCAAGATATTTTTGGTAAAGTTCTGGGGATGCCGCGCACTTTTCGACATCGATTTCCCGAATCAAGGACACTGCCCATTCAGGATAGGCTTCCACAACTGTTTGAAGTTTGCCTTGCACCGTTACCCTCAGACTGAAACCAACAGTCCCCCAGTATATGTAAAACTTTTTGGTTTCCCAGCTTTTAATCCACTGTTCATATACAGGGCGGAGATCATCTGGCGTTTTCTGTAGAAATTCATCGGAAGTTATTCGAGGAGCCTTAGGCCCAGTGTCTTCGCTAATTTCTATCGCAACCTTTGGTTTCTCTTGCTGGTACTGGACCTTAATGATTCCTCTCATCCTCTCAACGGTCCTGCCTACGATATCAGGAATTACTAATAGCGGCCAATCTCCACCTGACTCTAAAGTATAAAGCTGAAGTTCAACCAGACCTAGGCGAAAGTCCAAACCGGGCACTCCATGAATGGCCTCAGTTAAAAGAACGACGTTTGGTGATATTCTGTCGCCGACAATCAATAGAAGAAATTCCCCACTCTGAAGATTATCGATAACGCGTTCTTGAAAATCGAGCAATGTTAGCCCAGCTTCTTTCATGTGTGGCTCAACAATTTGATCTAATGATTTTTTTCCGTTGTTGTCAGCCTCCCTCGATGCCTTTAAAACCGCGTTGCTTAATTCGTCGTAAGTCCATTCAGAAACATCTTTTGCATAGTCTATTACCTGAGCTAATACCGTTCGGTGCTTCTCAGGGTTCTTCCACAATTTTGTCTCCACAATGGTTAGTCGGCCAACTGGGCTAATGTAGAGATTATCAATAGACCCTGATTTTGTTGCCACTTCACGGCCAATTGGTATTAAGGGGGCAAAGATTTCATCAAATTCATGAGCCGGTAGCAGGTCGGGATGTTCGAAAATCAACTGCTGGAGCCATCCTTCCGTTTTCTCATCTTTGGCTTGAGATTCAATTCTGTTCAGATGTCGACCAGAATCAGTAACTGAGTCCAATATTATTGGGGAGAATTTCATGACGGACTACCTCCTTTAGGTGATTTGCTCTTGATGAAATGGTGATTATGGCAAAAACAAGATTTGATCCTCGCAGATTCACTCAGTTTGGCACATGTCAAGAACTGGCAACCATCCATACCGGAAAAGTCAAACGGAGACTTGACCCTTTCAATCATTGGACACTCATTCTTTGTATGAGATCATCACGTCCAATGTCTCTTAAACAACCTATAATAAGATCTTGCAATTCTCGATAATCACGAAGAACTTTTTTGGCTTCTCTTTTTTCTTCTTCTTTCTTGTCGAGTTGCAGTGTTTCTATTATGTTATCAACACAATCTTCCCAGTTTTCCCAGGTAGTAGATATAACCACTTTAATCAACTTATGACCTGGGACTTTTTCTTTTAACTCTTCAAAAAGACTGGGAGCTAAATTGGTTGCATCATGCCAAGAAAGCTTGAGGCGACTTTTCTCTGTCTGAGTGGATTTCCGAGGCCAAATTATCTTGTCAGAAAGATCCTTGAATCCGTGTGAACATAACCAGGAATAGAGTGCTTCGGCGTTCAACCCATAGAGACGCAGCACACATCCGTCAATATTAAGCCTTTCCACGAAAACGATTTTTGTTCGCAAATAATCTAGCCTGATCCCTGCATTTGAACTACCACCTAACTTCAATCCAAGCTCAGTACAGGTAGACCAAAATAAATCTGGAATCAAAAATGACTTCTGAGAATTCGGATTCTTCACTTCTACATATTCCTTTGTCAGTGAATCGAACTCATTTTTGCATTCACGCAACAGGTAATCTAAACGTTTATCATAATGCTCACCTAGTGAGTTTGGTGGTATGCTTGGTCTTAAAGCGAGTGCAAGATCCCACCATGCCTCATAATGGCAGCGATCTATCCACTGGTAGATACAAAAGGCGTCTAAATCTCTTTTTCCCTTTCCACCGAGGAATCTGCGGATCTTACGTTTCTGGCTCTCTCTATTCATTAGTATACGCCTTTTGCCCTATTACATATGACTTCTCGCCTTCCAGGAGGTCCTTGAAAATCATATAGTCGTTTGGACTGAGGCCAAATTTCATGTCCAGTTTCTGCAATATGTCTCCAGAATCATACGACTCCTTAAAGCGGTAAACCGTTCCTGCAAATCTCCTTGCACATTTATCGCATACCGTCTGATAGTCATTGACATTAAGCACTCTCATGGACCATCTGACAGCGTCTGGGAAGTCACCATCATAGGAATTCATATAGAAAAGGACTGAATAGATTTGGCGTAAGGTCTCTCTTGAGCTGTTCTCAAACATCAAATCTGGCAACGGATGCACTTTCCCGGAACATTCGGAGGGAATCCTTCTGATGTACCTTCTCTTTGGGCCAACTTTTGTATCACGGGTTGTTTTCAGATTATGCCTGCAATCAGAGAACAGATAATTGAGTCTCTTATGGTAGTCCTGGTTAAGTGAGTTAGGAGGAACGCTCTGGGCTAAGGAAAGAGCCAGATCCCACCATCCCTCGAAATGACAGCGCTCTATCCATTGATAAACACAAAAGGCGTCTGCATCTTTGCCCCCCTTACCCTGAAGGAAGCTGAGGATGCGACGCCTTTGTTTTTCTTTGTTCATGATTGAGCACTCAGTCTCTGATTCTGGCCTTTATCGGCCTGCTTTGATATTCACCTGGGCTGATTATAGCCATCTGGTCTTGAACGATCTGTCGGGCCTCAACAGCCAGATCAACACACATCTCCAGCTCATCATGACCTATGGAGTCCACATTCTTATGAGGGAAAATGAGTTTTACAAGGCCGGATATTGTTTTTTGTACAGAATCCTGATTTCGGCCCGTTTCCCCAGAAAAATCTATTTTTGCTGAGACAAAGGACTGTATATTTTTCTCCCTTAGCCGCTTCAAGATCTCAGCAAAATAATCGGTCATGAACCCGTACCCCTGTGCAAAATATTCTCTTCTGATTTTCGTCAGCTCCCAACCAGGGAGGTAGGAATGAAGGCGGTCAATAAACGCCGTATCGTTGTTAAGTTCTGCCGGCAAGACGGCCAGCCAATGGGAGTATCTTTGGGAAGGGGTTGACAGGCCATCTTTTGTGTCCACCTCAATGTTTCCTCCCAGGACAATACTTGCAGCGGACGTGAATTCCTGATCACCCCTTGTGAACTGCCCTGTCTGCATATAGTCCTTAAGAATGTTGATTGTGGCATCGGCATCGGTAAAGCGCGTGCGGCCGATCTCATCAAAGTAAACGATGTCCCGCTGCCCTATGATGCCTAATCGCTTTGCGCCCTTGTGGTAGAAAAGTGTTGCCGGGGTTGTTGCCCCCCCGGAGATGACGAAAGAGCGGGAAGAGGTATTCCTGTAGGTATAGGTTTTGCCGGTCTCTCGCGGGCCGAGCTCTATCATGTTGTAGTTCTTCTCAATAAAGGGCACCAAACGGAGCAGGTAAAGAAGCTTTTGCCTTGTGGAGAAATGGGCCGGGTTGAATCCTATGGTATTCATGATGAGATCAATCCATTCTTCTGTTTCAAAATGCTTCCGCTTTTCTATGTAGTCATCAAGGCTTACTCTGGTTATCTGGAAGGGCTTGAAATCTGTCACCACAAAGGGGTAGATCCTGTTCCCTATCTTATAGTTGTTGTCATACTCAATAGTGCATGTTCCCCATGCACCCCCGGCGAGGAGGCTGTCGCCGTGTTCAACAAGGATGTTCCTTGTAATCCTTACCGTATTTTCACCGATAACGGGTAGCGTCACCCAGTAATGGTCTTTCGCTGCATCGAGTCTGACCTGCAAGCTGCCAAGCAGTTTATACACCCCATTTTCCTTAATTCGGCTCTTGATGAGTTCTTTTTCAGAACTATCCACCCAATTCTCTGTCAGGATCCGGTCGATCTTGGATTGCCCCACCACAGGATTCAGTGGATCTACAAAGCGGGCTACAAGGTATTCCATCACAAATCGCGGGAATTCTTTATAGGCATCATTCCACCTTGTCAGGGACTTCAAGATGATCCTGTCGGGCATCAATTCCTGTGCCTTGTGATCAAGTGCTGTGAATTGATAATGTCTATACTCTTCGTTCACTCTGTTTCACCGCCTTTTTATATCTTTAGCAAAGGACAGATCCCGATGAAATCCTATAAATCTTCAAAATCGTCCAGGGCGCTTGTGTCTATTTCGATTTTGGCCCCTGTCTCCTTAATGGGGATGACAGCCTGCCTTTTTTCAGTTTTTTTCCTTTTATCCGGCAACGTATATTCGGCACTGACTAAGATCTGGGTGGCCTTAGGATCAGCGGTCAGTGTAACCGGCCATTTATGGGAAGTGCCTCCCGGCAATATGAGTTGCTCTTCTGCTATAAGACGACCTGCCTGTCGGCACGTCAGCGAGACATCCGTCGCAACCGTCCCCTGATTCTGCACCCCGACCCGCAGGGTTACGGGATCGCCAGGCGTACACTCCGGTACATCTTCTATCAATAGAACCAGCGACACCTCCTTTGTTGTCCTCACCTTCAACCTGACAGCCGGGACAACCATTTCCGCCATGGAGATGCCTCCGTGTGAATACCGGGACAGCCTTCCTTTTGATTTTGGCCTCTGAAACCAATTGTACCCCACCGCCACAGACCAGCGGGCCTTGTCATCGTAGGAAATCTCTACACACCCCTCGTATGGTGCATCTTTGATATAACGGTACATCACGTTTTCATTAGGAAGATCAGGAACCTTTTTCATGAATTCCGGTCTCAGTTCAATGAAACCATGATCGCTGGTCACGACAACAATATCTTCCGGCCGGATTCGATACTGTAGTTCGGGGAGGACCAGCTTTTCGAATTTATCCTGGACAATGTCGTTTACCCGGATAAGGCTTCCTGTTTCATGATGGATCCAATCATCGCTCAGATTAAAGATCATCACGCAGTACTGTGCAGGATCAAAATCGAACTCTGTCTGTTCGGTTTTCTCTTCAACCCTTCCGAGTATTTTCAGTTTCTTTTTCGACTCATCCCTCCCGAGACCCAGATGGCGGGCGAGTAAAATATTGTGATTAGACGTGTAATGATTGGCATAATCTTTCCAGTAGGGAGGCAACTTGCCTGCGAGGAAGGCGACCCTTGAAATGTCTGTCAGCGTGGGTAAAGTCGCGAGATAGAGCTGCTCCTCGCCCTCCACCTCGAATAACTCTCTAAGTCCTGGCCATACAAAGCGATCCCATGAGTCCAGACGCATTCCATCAAGGATGATGATCCACACCCTCTCCTTCTTGGGCACTCCTGCCTGTATAAGATCTCTTAGAGCCTGGGTGTTCAGTCTCTGAAAGCGAGTATACCCTGCCCAATCCCCTGAGATAGTATTTGCCAGGCTCTTGTCATACTCGGAAATCAAGGAGTCCAGTTTGGGTTGAATGTCTTCCATATAGGGTTTTACGATCTCTGTGATTTCCTGTTCCTTTATGAGGCGGACGGTTTCATGGACCTGTGCCGAAGCCAACTCCAATAGATGAATATTTGCCGAGCGATACGTTGTGATCAAGTCCACAAGGTTCTTTGGGGGAGGAGTTGCCTCACTCAATGTGAACTCCAGCCAGGAAAAGGAAGTAATAAGGTCGCGTAATTTCAATGCCCGGGTGGTAAGTGGTGTCTTAGGATATCGGTCTCTAAGATGGTCCCCACCCTTATGCCATTGGGCAAGCGCCTTTCTTCCTTCACTAGAGGAAAGGATCCACTTGATGAGCATTGTTCCTAGACAGCATTCTACCGCCGGACAGGGTTCATCCCTGAAGGCATTAAGACCATCCAGGTAAGAGCCGAACCTGAATCGCCCCACCAGTTTTTCAAGGTCTATGAGAAGAGAACTCGACTTCTCTGTCTCGGTCGTGATGATCCTCACGATTTCGAGATCTTTGCGAACCAAGCCCATGATCTTCTCAGGGCTATCACCCAGTTCATCAACCTCAAAGCCTAGCAGACCCAATCGCTCAAGCTCCTCTAATCCTTTGGGCAAAGCATAACGAAAGACAACGAGTCCAAGGTACAGGAATCTCAGAAGCTCTTCCCTTTCTAGGCCGCACCATCGCTCCAGCGTCTCATTAGGGGAAGCCCCCAACACCACATCTCTGAGAAGCATAGTCTCATCGTCACTTAGGCTGTTCTCCACGACCCCGCCTATGTAAAAGAGCAAACGCGAAAGATGGTCTTGAGGCAATTCAGCGATATTTTCCATCCTGATGCCGGGTACGCTGATACTAAGACAGACGCCAGTCACATCGAAACGATTCAGCACACCTTTTTTCCCTGAGATCTTTTGGTACCTCTTAAGCTGTGCCAGGAACCTATCCAGTTGTTCGGCCCATTGTGAAAGGAGGGGTTCTTCAAAGAGATCTGCTGGCAAAGGATCCTCAAAAAGGTCCTGGAGCAAGCCCTGGGGGCTGCAATCAATGATCGCCTCAGCCTCCTCCACAATATCCGGCACATAAGACAAATCGACCTGATACCTATAAGGTCCTTCACTTGGAAACCCCGAGGCAACTATGAGAAACCGCCTGTCATCATCCTTGATGGATCTCCAGACAGCCCTAAGGTCAAGGTCATTCCGATCATAGGCAAACACTTCCCAATCCCGGTTCGAAGCGTCCAGAAAAGGGCTTGGAACGTTCAGGACCCTTCTTGGATCAAGGGCCATCGCCGTCCTGGCTCCCTCGGGGAGTTTCCCAAGCCGCTCGCCTAATACATCCGTGAATGTCTGTTTCTTTCTCATGGAGATCTAAAAAAGGCTTTGCTGCTTCTGAGGCCCCTTATCCTTACCACTTTTGGGAATCGACATGGTCTTTGCCAACCGAATGCGTGTTAACGCATCCTTGCCTCTAGACAGCTTTTGCCAGTCTTGATGGGACACAAGCAGTGTTTCCATCTCCAGTATTTCCTTCCACATTTTCCTACCGTAAAGGAGCTCTATCCACCCAAATTTCTCTTCGATTGCGGGGTCTCTTTCCAACTTACCCTTTCGATATCGTTCACATTCACGCAGTTTCCGCTCATCTTCCTGGCCCTTGAGTTGCCTGCGCTCATGATCATCAGGCACCCTGTATGTGCCGCCGCTATTTAGGATGAAAAAGTCATTGAGGAGTTCCTGCAGCCCTTTTTTCTTTCTGTAACCACCCTTCAAACTTTCCTG
This sequence comes from Desulfatiglandales bacterium, assembly GCA_035527895.1. Classification (GTDB taxonomy): domain Bacteria; phylum Desulfobacterota; class DSM-4660; order Desulfatiglandales; family B25-G16; genus JADFWK01. Next base: position 11,489 of record DATKZQ010000082.1, on the reverse strand, counting down.
TTTCCAAAGGGGGTCGATTTCATCGAGCCTCTTTGGTCCTTTGCTCAGAATCTTGGTGAGCCAAAGAATCGCTGACTGTTCATCATTGACCACCAATTCATCCACACCATTAGCTGGGTACCACACCCCATCTATCTCAACGAGAGAGAATCTCCGCTGGGCGTCGTGAAGCACGTCTGCGACAAAACCCGCGCTGAATCCCTGCATGGAACATCCCTGTTCGAGCACCCGGCGTTGAACCGCCCTCGTGATGGCCTCCACGGTTCGTTCGCTTAAAGGCGCATCGGGAGGAAGATACTGGAAATACTCCTTGATCTGAAGGAGGATAAATCCCTTCACGTCAGCTATTTTCTTCAGTTCACGGTTTCGGACCTGGGGTGTTCTGGGCTTATGAAGATTCAGGAGAACATCCTTTGAGATGACCTTTTCCTGTCCCTTTTCGCCCTTGATTCCCTTGAAGCTCCGCTGGGTCTTATCAAACTCCTTGCCCCCATAGATGACAAAGCCAATCTGTTGCGCCGCATCCTGAATAGCCGCCCAGACCCTATCGTCTGAATTGGAAAATACCACCGTAGCCCATCTGTTTGGCTTAAGAACACGATACATCTCTTGAAAAGATTCCAACATCAAGCGTTTATAATCCTCCAGGGACTTGCCACCCTGAGCTGGCTTTCTGCTCTTATTCCAAACCGCTTCCTTAGAGTCGTCAGTAAATTCCTGAAGCCAGGATTCCCAAAGAAAAGAGCAGTCTCCATAGAAAATGTTGGAGCCGAAGGGAGGGTCTGTGAAAATATAGTCTATTGAGCATTCACGGCAATTCATCTGACCGGCTGTGTTGACTGTTGCAAGAGATTTGCAATCGCTGTTTCCACCGACACTTAATGCCTCAAATATGTCTTTGGCTTTGCGGGTTACCGATCCAAGAATATTTTGTTCGATGTTTAGAGAGGGGATGTAGAGTGTACCTGATACAATGCTAGCTTTTCTGTCAGCTCTGTATTTTACCATCCGAGACATATTAGTCATCGCTGATGTAATCAGAAATTCCATTGCTGATCGAAATCTTGGACTCAACGACTGGGACTCTGCCCATAATCTGCTTAAACCCCATAGATTCCTTTTCGTATAGAAATCCCAGACGCCTTCTACATTTCTTAAATGTAAAGCTGATCTAATGTACATTTCGGAATTCTTTGCTATTTGCTTCTCTGGATACCAGTATGGGATTTTCTTGGACTCAAATTCCCGTAATCGTTCGAGTTCAAACTGCGTTAAGGCATGCTCGGCCCTTCTCTTCTTACCTGTCTCAGGGTCCGTGTATTGATAATTGGTCACAACCGGGACAGAACGAAGAAGCGGCAGTTCGGTCTTTCGCCATGTCTCATTGCAGTAAGGACACTGGAAGGCATCCTTTACCTGACTGGTCTCCTGATCTACACCCACATCCCAGAGAACAATCTCTCCGCCGCACCCGTCAGGGTTTATCGGGTGCTTCTTGGTGTCTCGTTTCTTGGGTTTGCAGAGGTAAATATCACTCCAGATCGTGTACTGGATTGTTGCAGGGATTTTTTCACCGGTTTCAGGATCTTCATGGTAGGTCTCATACAGCCAGTCAAATTCATCCTTTACGGCAGCCTTGATGCGCTCAAATTCCTTCTGCAATGCCTTCACATCACAGGGCGTACAATAATTTTTGGCAATATGAATGGCCGCAGGAGAAAGATCATTCAAGATGACTTTTCTGGGTCCGGACGGACATAAGAGAGATGCAACACCTGTCATCCCCGAGCCACAGAAAGGGTCAAGAATAAGATCTCCAGGCTCCGTATAGTGCTCTATGAACGGAATGATCCCCTGATATGGCACCTTGGTATGATAACTATGAGCGTTGTAGATAGGGGTATTCTTGCCGACCTTGACGTTCTCGTTATAGGGTCTCTTTTCATAAGAATCTTCAGGGTCATATGGGCTGGAATTCTTTGCGATAAAAGCTTCGATATCTTTCTTTGCGTTACCCATCATTACGTTACCTTATCTACTTGAAGGTCAATAGGATCCGCTTTCCTTCTTCACCCCTTTGTGTGAACTCATTCTCCAGCAGTTTTCGGAGTGCTTTGAGAAACTCATCCATATCCTCTTCGCTCAAAGCCGGGAATTGATCTAAAAGACGACCAAGGGCGCGCGAACGGATAATTTTGGTCTGGGCCTCTTCAAGAATTTTCATAATAGTTTCGATAATCGCCGGCGTGAGATTCTTTGAGACCTCATAGAGCTTATTAAGCTGAAGAAGCTCAAGAAGCGTTTTGAGATTATCGCCCTTGCCTTTTTCCTGTACAGCCTTCTCAAGCTGGCTTCGCAATAGATTCACCCGTTTTTCGAATGTCCTCTGTATTCTCTGATGGAGGTCTTTTACCTCCTGCTCAGGCGGACTGTATGACAATCTCTCATGGCGTTTTGATTCCCCTGTAAGCTCATTTTCTATGCTATTCAGAAGCGAATCGAATTGGTCGGCAAGCTCGTGGCCCTGGGGCGGACCTAATGCATCTACCTTGTTCAGTTTCCCCAATCCCTCAAGGAGGGCATGAGCGTTGTTAAGAGAATCTTTCAGCTTCTGTAAGACCTCCTTGACCCGAGTTGTATGAATATCCTGGGCGTTTTTCAATTTTAGTAAAAACTTCTCGGTGTCGTTTAGGAGAGCAGATACGACTATTGAGTTTCCGATCATGGAGGAGAGAACGTAGCGAACCAGCAAGAGCTCCTTCTGCGTTGACAATTCACCATCAGTGCCCGGGTCTGCATCCTTTAGAGCGTTGTACACCTGGATGATCCGGGCTGATGTACTTGAAAGGGTCCGTAAGGCATTCAATCGATCAACTGCGACCTTAAATGCGGACTGATCAGTGGCTATGCCTTTCCTCTTGGTATCAAAGACTTCCATCTCTTTTGATCCGAACAAATCAATGAATCCGTCAAGAAGCTGTTTGTCATCAGCGGAATGTGCTCCTCCAAGGCTGGTTGCAAGGGTGTTGAGATTGGTCTTTGCATCGTTTACGGCAGGCAATTGAGTCTTGATGTAAGAGAGGAAGGCATTAATCTGCTGATCGATTTCCTGGGGTGTTGAAGCGGTTTTAGCCTCCGGGTATAATAACCTGGCATAAGGCTGTAGAGCGTTCCAATCTAGACCGGGGACAGCGACTAATGTATCAAAATACTTCTCAATGCCCGACTGCCAACGCAAGTCCACCACATTTGAGCGCGTGATTCGGTTAATGCTCAAGGATTGACCACCCTGGTTGGTGACGGTGTGTTGTGGATGGAGCTGGATTTCTGCAGGCGAAGGTAGTGAACGGTAACGGACATAACAGAGCAGTTGGGCCGTAAAAAGATGCGGGGGAATACCGTAGGGGCATCCTGACATCTCTCTTAGCAAAGGCCAGATGGTTATGGCCGGAGACTTGGCAAGCCGATCATCAAGGATTTTGAAAAGCTTTGAGTGTTTCGGGTTCATTTTCTGTGGGTCATCAGATGTGGATAAGCCCAAGCCCACGGCCTTCTGGTTGAGCGTGCTCAGAACAGCCTTGCTGCTATTTCCTTGAATGAGGCCCATGATGAGATTCTTGGAATCTGCCAAGACTATCGGCTTTCCAATCTTATGATCCTCGAACATGGTACTGAATTCATGATAGGCATCTTCGAGTGTTGGTCTGAGAAGGGCCTCGTGACGTTGATCAGGTGTGGGCTTGCTCAAGGCGCTCAGGACATCAAGATTAATGCCCTTCTGAGTATAGGTCTTTCCTTTCTGGAAAGGCTCTAGCTGATATTGAAGAATGCCGGTAAGCGCTTCATCAAACTTGACCTCGGCAAAAGAGCGGATGTCAGCGGCATCAGGGCCTCTCTGTTTTTGAGGACCGTAGTCGTCTTTCAGTTTCTCAGCCGCCAGATATGTACAGCAAAGGTCTTTGAGTTTGTCGTTCAGGGGTGCCGCTTCGACTACCACAATGCGAGGGTCCTGAAGATCGGCAGAGAGACTCCCGCTGGTATTCATAAGATAGACAAGCCTGAAATGGGTATAAGGATCTTGGATGGGGTTCCCAAGCTCCCGTCGCCATGATCGGGCGACCACAACCTCCCCATCGTATGTGATCTGGTTAACCACAACCGCATCCTTTGTGGCCTTGTCAGCGGTGTAGCCGGAGAAGAGGGCTTTCTGTCCCCGGGTTTCAGCGGGGGAGGCAAAGAGCAGCTTTTCCCATCGCGAAGCAATCTCCACTTCATGGGCCAGAATCTCGGCCTTTCTCTCATCAAGTAACTGCTGAGCTGTCGGACCTGTTTGCCGTGGAAAGAACCGTGCTCCTTTTTCGGGCCTCGAGATATCGAATTCCATCTGAGGGATCTTCTCGGCCATTTCCCTCAGCAGGACAAGGATTCTTTGCTCTCCGGTAATGGGTCCGGTGGGCGTCAGGGTTGCATCGGCAAGCTCAGAAGCCGTCATCGGGACGGTCTGGTCACCCGAAATGACAAACTGGAGATAGAGTGCTGTTATGATTGCTTCGGCAATAGCCCGATCTTCCTCATCTGTAAAGACCCTGGGTAGGAGGCCAACTGCGTCCAGGTACCTCCGTTGCGAATCGGCAAAACGCGGTCCGGCAAGGGCATTTTGGAAATTCTGGCTGTGCTTGTGCGTGTTTGAGATGATGAGAGGCGTATCCAAACTCAGTGCGTCCTTGGATTTCATTACGTCATAGAAAATATTTAGTCCGAGACGGACTCCGGGCATATCCTGAACGCTGCTCGTAAAGCGGCGGACCGTTTCATAGGCCAGGGGATGAAAGGGAAAAGTCTCCAGGAAGGATTCCTCTGTCTCTCCCTTATAACAGGAGAACTCATCATAGAAATCATGGTAATAAAGCTTCGCTTCCGGCTCCATTCCGTTCTTGTACCGGCGAATGCGATGGGCGCAGATCACATGGTAGTCTCGTTCTGCACCGGAACCAGCCAAGAGTGGCAAACTCTTGAATCGCCCCTGTAGTTGGGCGGGGATATCCGTCTGTGAGGCGATGACCGTGAAGATTTCGCAGTTGTATTGCTTTGGTAATATCTCCGTGAGGGCTTGAAGGACATTTGAGTCGAACATGCCCTCGTTTGAGGTTATTGGGCGCTGTGAAAGCCAGGATTCATACTCGTCGATTACAAAAAGGAGACCATTGAAACCTGCATCAGATTCGGTCATCTGTTTGTAGAGGTAAAGGAGCCGATCGTTGATGCTGTATTTTGGTTCGAAGGGAAGCTTGTTGTCTTTGAAGAATTTCCTTATCAAATCGGCAAACCGCGCCGGGTCCTCTTTTCTGAGTTTAGATGGCTGATTTCCGCTTCTTTGCTGGATATAGCTATTGATGGCACCCTGTAGGCTTTGGTCAAAGGTGTCAAAGAGGTTCAAGGTCTCTGCCACGGGGGTGATATTGATCCTATCCTCTAACCCAAGCTGGCTGATAGACTCATCAATCTCTTTTTCCAATTGTTCAAGCAAGGTGATGGGCCTGTCCTGTGAGATCGCAGTCTTGCCTCTAAGCCCGGCGACTACGGGAAGAAGCTTCCTTTTTTTGAATTGAAACCGGTAGTTCTGAATATCGGCATCATGAACCGCATTCCATACCTGGTCTGAGTCATCGCTTAGGAGACATGCCAGTGTGGCCAGGAAATGGGATTTCCCCACTCCGTATTCTGCAGTAAGCCAGAAACCCCGCCCTATAGGCTCAGAGAAGGCCATGAGGATTTCTTCGAAAGCTGTCTTGAGGGTCTTGGCAAAATAGTACAGGCGTACTGTCTCCTCGCGGGTTTCTGTTCTTATGGATTGTTCGAGGTTGACTAAGGTATCCAGGTATCCCTTTTGGGTAGGAACCCTTTCAATGATGTGGTCAAGGGGTTTCCGTGAGGTCATAGCTTTATCCTCCCGCTACTTCTATGATGCACTTCGGCTCGCCAAGCTGCTTCGATACTCTTTGCATAATGGCACGGGTGTTCCTTTTTACCCAGTTCTCCGCCTTTATCGGAAAAGGCCGATTGGATTCTGAGGGGAAGACCAGAATCACAGCGGAACGAGGACTGATGCCGTAACGGAAAAGGCCGGATAGATCACAGCCGTACCGAGCAAGCAGAATCGCATCGTTGACTATCAGGGCCGATGGTTCATTTCGCCTTTTAGAGTAACTCTTGCATTCATTATTTAGGAATGTCTCCAACGGGCTTTTCGGTTCGTTAATCAATGAAGAGTCCTTTGTTTGAGAGAAGACTAATTCACAGCGGTGTGTTTCTATCCCTTCCAGTAGATCCTCCAGCCCGGGCGTCGGTCCACTCCATATGAAAATAAGTCTCCGAGGCACAGTGCCTTGCTTCATTTGTTTAATGAGGCTTTCAAATTCCCCTGTGTTCATAACTTGTTCCCTTTAGAGAGCAATTCCTGCCATGTGTACCTTGTAGTGATCTGTTCTAGGTGATCCACATTGGCGTATCTCATAATAAGGCCTTTTGCCTCGGCACTCCGAAAACCCAGCCTGACATGATCGAATTTTCTGTATCCGAGGAATCGCCAGTGATTAGATGCCGCAATTTCAGAAAGCCTGATTGTTTTTGGGGAGTTGGCCATCAGGAGATGAGTGGATAACACCAGAGTGTATTCAGGGTTTCCGAAGCTCACAACGATGAGATCCTGCTTCCCGTGGGGTATAAGGTAGCCAGATTGCCGCAGGCAAGAAACGATCCTCTGGTTTAGCTTGGCGCTTTGCTGCTGAAAAGCGGTTTCGATGTAACTCCTTATTTCCACACGGTTGATAGATGCCCCCGGTTCTCTCGGCCATATCATCTCCAAGTAAATTTGGGCAACCAGAGGCTCTGTCATGCAGAAAAGGACTCGCCAGATCTGCTCGATGACATTGCTCTCCACATTCGACCTGACCAAATCTAACAACCCCTGTCTTATTGACAGATCTAAACGGGAAAAGCGTGTAGCTATGGCCCTGCTGTATCTCTGGCGGGTTTCTGCTGAATTAAAATGTAATCTTTGCTCAATTAACTTTGAGTTTGTCAAAGAATCACTATTTTCAAGACTAACAATAATATCAAGAGTCTCCTTCCATAGTGGCTCTTGGGGAAAGAATATAGCGTCAGTGTTATTTTGATTGCCGATAATCAATTATTATAACCTTAATATGTTTGCTTTACTCAAATAGTTGATGATATTCTTAAAAAAGCATAAAGTCTATTTCTATCGAGATGCTACCCATTTTTGCCCATAGTCAACGGGTCGAGTCCCAGTGGAATAGTCTTCGAATTCCACAGGATAAATCTCCGTTTGACTTATGTTCTTTTTTTGGTGGTTAACAGCACGTGTCATTTACCCCGACCGCAGAAAGCATGGCTTTAGCCGTGGATAAATGCCTTTATGGCCGGGCCTGCCCGCCATCGTTCTCGCTCAGGCGAGGCGGGCGGGATGTCGTGCCACTAAGTCCAGCAGTTCGTGAAGCGAATCTGCGGAACCAAGTGGCGCCACGGGATTTCCCATGTGGCTCCACACAAATAGACGTAAAAAAGCTCCACGAACATTGCGTTGGTGGAGCTTTTTGAAAAACCTCATGTTGGAATTGCAGATCAAATTCCCTCCTTGCCTTGAAGGGCTACATTTACGTTATGGCAAGCTTACGCCTGAAGTTGGGGTTTGTCAAGGAATATAGGGGCAGAGAGCAATGCGCAAGGCGTTGAGCGCAAAGGCGTTACGCGCTATGAAGAAATCTGCTGTGATTATGCACCCACTTCCCCGTGCCGATGAATTCCCTGATGAATCAGACAGCGATCCCAGGGCAGTTTATTTTCGTCAAACCGTTACGGGCTCTATGTTCGCATGGCAATCCTCTGCACTGCCTTGAATTGTTATCCAAGGTTTCTGTAAACATACGTATCTTGCATATAATAGATAACTATTGGATGATAATCGCCAGAAAATCTCTGTCGCTATACATATCGCAATGTATTCCTCACTGTAATAGATGGAAAAGTAACCGAGGGCATCAGGTTCAAAGAGAACATAAATATTGGTGATTCTCCACAAATAGCGAGATGCTTTAATAAAGAGAGGGCAGATGAGATCGTCTTTTATGATAGTACAGCATTAAGTGATCAGCGAGATATAATGATTGATATTAGAGAAACAGGGAGGGTTTGAAAGGCGATTAGATAAAAGAACTTTACCAAATAGACCCTATTATGTTAATCCTACAAAAAGTTTTGCATGCGGGTTAGCAATCCTTATTGCCCAAATGGTACCGCTCATTGAAATATTATAAAAAGATTGTATATAAAGTGGAGGGATGCATGCTTTGTGAAACAAAAAGTGATGTTTTAAAGTTGGTTAAGGAAAAAAATGTCAGCTTTATCCAGTTCTGGTTTACGGATGTTTTGGGAATCTTGAAGAGCTTTGCTGTTACTCCATCTGAGCTGGAGGAAGGACTGGAAGAAGGAATGGGTTTTGATGGCTCCTCTATCGAAGGATTCGCCAGGATTGAGGAGAGTGATATGATAGCCATGCCCGAGCCGAGCACCTTTCAGTTTCTTCCCTGGCGCCCCCATGATAGGCCGGTAGCTCGTATGTTTTGTGACATCCTGCAACCAGACGGTAGCCACTATGAGGGCGATCCCCGGTATGTCTTGAAGAAGATGACGCGGAAACTGTCTGAAAATGGGTATAAGGCCTACATGGGGCCGGAGCTGGAGTTCTTCTTTTTGGAGAGCCAGAATAACCCTGTTCCTATTGACAAGGGCGGGTATTTCGACAACAGGCCGTTGGATCTGGGCAGTGATCTGAGAAGAGAAATAATCTTCGCCCTTCAGGACATGGGCATTCGAGTAGAATACAGTCATCATGAGGTTGCCCCCAGCCAGCACGAGATTGACCTCAGGTATGACGAGGCATTGGTCATGGCCGACAAGACCATGACCTACAGGATAGTAGTCAGAGAGATAGCGCTTAAAAACGGCTACTGCGCTACATTCATGCCAAAGCCCATCTTTGGGGAAAACGGGAGCGGCATGCACGTACATCAATCCCTGTTTAAGGGTGATGTCAATGCCTTTCACGATGCCCAAGACCAGTATCATCTTTCATCGGTGGCCAAGCCGTATATTGCCGGCATTATGAGACATGCACGAGAGATTGCAGCAGTGACTAACCAGTGGGTAAACTCATACAAAAGGCTTGTGCCCGGCTATGAGGCCCCGGTGTATATCTCTTGGGCCCGGCGCAACCGCTCTGCCATGATTCGGGTGCCCATGTATAAACCGGGCAAGGAGCAGGCCACGAGGATTGAGTTCAGATCCCCTGATCCGGCCTGCAACCCCTACCTGGCGTTCGCGGTTATGCTTGCCGCCGGTGTAAAGGGGATTGAAGAAAACTACCCCCTTGCCGATCCCATAGAGGAAGACATCTATGAGATGGATGAAGCGGCTCGTGCGCGGGCAGGGATCGAGTCTTTACCGGGAAACCTGTTTGAGGCCCTTCAGGAGGTAGAAAGAAGTGAATTAGTGCGTGAGACCTTGGGTGATCACATCTTTAATAAATTCATTGAAAACAAAAAGATCGAATGGGATCGATATCGCACTCACGTGAGCCGGTATGAGATAGAAAACTATCTGCCGATTATGTAAGAAGAGACACCATGAAAGACGACAGGATGATCGGCATCGGAGATGCCCTTTTTGGTTTTCAGGCTGCCCTTAAGGAAGGGGGGTCAAGCCTTCAGGAATATTTGGAAAAATACTACTACAAGAAGTGGGTGGGAGATACCCTTCTGGCTGCCGTAGCCATACGGGCGACCCTTGTAACTGCCATGCATGAATTCCTTGCTGACGAAGGCCTCTATAATATTGAAAGGGTGCAGCTAAGTCCTCTTACAGACCCCCTGGCCCACGATGTAGAGCATGTTCCGTCTATTTCGTACAAGGGCCTCAACTATGTTTTAACGCACAGCATGATCTATTCCAAATTTCTGGCCTGCCACAACCCAAAGATAAAGGGCATCTTTGTTGACTCCCCCAACATCAGGCTTGAGGTTGAGAGCCCTGATAGAATCCAGAGGGGGAAATACATTATTGATTTCAGCCAGATGGATATAGAGATACGAAGAAATCGAGGTGTTGACTTCGAGACCTATCTCTCTCAACCGGATAAGGTAAAAGAGGTGCTCGAGGAGGACATGAAGAGCTCCAAGGCTTTTTTTGAGAGAATGTTGGTTTACGCTTTGACAAAGATGCTGGAGAAAAACAAAGACGAAATCAAAGAACTCGGGGTTGCCATAGAAATCCCCGAGCAGCCCTTTCCCTCCTTTGCCTATGATGAATCAAAAAAGAAATACGGGGCCAAAGAATATGAGGCTGGCGTGGGCAAGGAAACCCCAGCACAGTTTTTCTGGATCACGGGCATTCCACGGGAAAATTACGATCTCATATACCCCTATCTAAAGCCGGGAGGAAAGGTGCTCTTATCCGAGGTGACCTCTGACATGGTCTATAACTATGATATGTGCGCCAAGAGCATTGATCGTAACACCGGTGAGCATTCAGAGGCCAGAGAACTTCTATCGGGCGCCATAAGGGAATGGCTCTATGAGACAATTTTGGAGCGGCTCCTTGATAATAAGATAATCCCTGTAAAGCCGATTATCACGGATGGCAATATTGAAAACATCAACCAGCTTGATGGTTACGGACCGTTCCTATTAACAGCGAGCATGAAGGATGGTGCGGGCAAGTCCCTCTTTCCTGACACCTATGGTGGGGGTATCGGGATAGAGAGAACCCTGTATACGCTCCTGCGGGGGCCAAAGGTGAAAAAGATAGACGATGTTACCTTCTTTGGAAAAAACCCAGACAGCCACCAGATATATTTATTTTAGTGTGAGTTGCCTGGCGATAGATGGAATAGCACTTTCTACCCATTCTACCCTTCCCTTCGGGTTGTTTTCTGCTGTCACCGAACTCCTGTGCTGATGCTTCAACAGTAAATACCGGTTTCTTCGACACTATCGCCTGAGGGCTTTTATTGTGCGACGAGGACATTTTCTCGCCGGCTTTCAATCTTTTGAAATCCAAACAGCTTACCCTTATGAGACTACAAATTTTTTTGTCTATTTTTCAACTAGTTATAGCATATATGGGCAATCTTGTACTAAAATATACAAAAAAATATACATCAAAATTCTTTACAATAATAAAAATAGTATATATATGCAGGTTTTATGGATGATTATACTACAAAAATACGACTTCAGATAATAAAAAAAATTATTTCTGAGCAGGAAGTTTCAGATCAAATCCACCAACAACATGATCGTGATAAAAACCACATCGGGTAATGCCAACAGCGTGGCGGTGATTATCGATCGTCTTGGGTTACCGGAAATACTCGGTACCATTGCTGGGGATGATACCATATTAATCGTCAT
>DATKZQ010000081.1:0-67030 GCA_035527895.1 Desulfatiglandales bacterium | reverse complement strand
ACCTGCTGAATCTGAGGGTAAAAGGGGGTGATCCGAGATCCTGAAAACCGCATTCTGACTAATCATTAAGAGGAGCAAACCTCTAACAGCCTTAAAATATAAGGTGAAAAGGGAAACCTTTGTTCAACTGCAAAATGTGGGATTATGAGACACGCCCGAGAGATGGCCGCGGTAACCAACCAGTGGGTGAACTCCTACAAGAGGTTGGTTCCCGGTTATGAGGCGCCTGTTTATATTTCCTGGGCCAGGAGAAATCGCTCGGCAATGGTAAGGGTTCCCATGTACAAACCGGGAAAGGAGCAGGCTACAAGGATTGAGTTCAGGTCGCCTGACCCGGCGTGTAATCCCTACCTGGCCTTTGCGGTTATGCTGGCTGCAGGACTAAAGGGAATTGATGAAAACTACCCCTTTCCGGACCCCATAGAGGAAGACATCTACGAGATGGATGAGGCGGCACGGAAAAGGGCCGGTATCGAGTCTTTGCCCGGCAACCTCTTTGAGGCGATTCAGGAGGTGGAAAGAAGTGATCTGGTGCGGGAGACCCTGGGTGATCACATCTTCAGCAAGTTCATTGCGAACAAAAAGATCGAATGGGATCGGTATCGGACTCATGTGAGCAAGTATGAGATCGAAAAATATCTCCCAATCTTGTAAGAAGTTGAAAAGCTTGAAGGATAAAATATCAAGAGGTATTGGCAAGCCCCGATAGATCATATTGGCAAGCCCAAACCGGGTGGATCAAGGCTTAAGGGACGGAGAGAGACCTATTTCTTTTTAAGAACAAAGGTCCTTTTTTATGAAGTGGAGACAAAGATCTTATTGCGGGGAGATAACTCATTCCCATGCCGGCGAAACTCTGTTGCTCATGGGCTGGGTTGATGCAATTCGGGACCATGGACATCTGCTCTTTGTTCACCTCAGGGATACCAGCGGTATTGTACAAGTTGTCTTTGACCCCGATATTGGATGGGAAAGCTATGATGAGGCTGGGAAGTTACGGGAAGAATATATCATTCAAGTTGCGGGTAAAGTCACTATTAGAGAGAGGGGCACGGAAAATCCATATTTGAAGACCGGGAATGTAGAGGTGTTTGCTGAAGAGATGACAATACTCTCCGGCTCGACAAGCTTGCCGTTTCAGCTCTCTGAGAAGGCAATGGTTTTCGGGGAGGAAATCGCAAAAAACCCTGGGAATGTTGACGAAGAACTGAGGCTCCAATACCGCTATCTCGATCTTCGCCGCCCTTCAATGCAACGTCTCCTTTCCAAGCGATACGACGTTATCAAATGTATTAGGGATTACCTTCACGAACTCAACTTCATAGAGGTCGAAACTCCATTGCTCACCCAGAGCACGCCGGAGGGGGCCAGGGATTTTCTGGTGCCCAGTCGGTTACATCAGGGCAGATTTTACGCCCTGCCACAGTCACCCCAGCTTTTTAAGCAGCTCCTTATGATGAGCGGGGTGGATCGCTATTTTCAGATAGCCCGGTGTTTTCGCGATGAAGATTTGCGGCCTAATCGCCAGCCGGAATTCACCCAACTCGATCTGGAGGCCTCCTTCATTGACGAGGAATTCATTTATGAAATCGTCGAGGAATTGACGGTGAGGATGTTTGCCTCAGGAGGTATTGACCTTCCGAGGCCATTCCCCAAGATGACTTACCAGGACGCTATGGACCGGTATGGAACCGATCGCCCCGATCTGCGTTTCAAAATGGCTTTTGGAGATATTACAGACATTGTGCGGGACACTCGTTATACTATTTTTCGCCAGATTATCAAGAATGGTGGGTGCGTTAAGGGTTTCTGCGTCAAGGGGCAGGCTGCGGCGCTCAGCAAGAATGTCCTTCAGAATGAGTATTCTTTGAAGATAGCCCCGTCTCTTGGGGCCCAGGGGATGAGTTGGATGAAGGTTGTTGGGGGAAGGCTTGAGTCTAATATCGTACAATTCTTCAGCCAAGGCGAGCAACACGAGATCGTTCGGCGGTTCTGCGCCGAAGAAGGGGATGTCATCATGATGATTGCCGATAGCTCCCTGGCTCTGGTAAACAAGGTCCTGTGCGGACTCCGGTTTTACGTGGCGGACGGGTTAGGGCTGATCCCTGAAGAAAGGTGTTGCCCTGTATGGGTAACCGACTTTCCCTTGTTTGAGCTCAAGGACGGGAAGCTAAGTCCTCAACACCATCCTTTCACCATGCCGGTGCGAACCGATTTCGATCCGGCGCGCAAGGATGAGTTGCTCGGGCTCAATTCCAGGGCCTACGATCTCGTAATAAACGGCGAGGAATTGGGTGGCGGGAGCATTCGTATTCACCGGGCCGATATTCAAAGAAAAATCTTTCAGTCTCTCGGGTTGAGTCAGCACGAGCTGGAGAGCAAATTCGGTTTCTTTCTCAAGGCCTTGGAGTTCGGTGCTCCCCCTCACGGCGGGCTCGCGCTTGGTATCGATAGGGCTATTGCAATGATTTTGAAAGCACCGTCCATTCGAGAAGTCATCGCCTTCCCCAAAAACCGGAGCGCTTTCTGTCCGCTGACGGGGGCCCCGTCCCGGCCAGATACATCACAGCTCGCAGAGTTGGGGCTACAAGTAGGGCATGACACAGGGAGACCCCCCGAAGACTGGGGAAGATTGGCGCAGCCCGAAATCGAGGCCTTTGGTCCAGGGTGCTTCGAGAGAATTTCCATAGCAGAGGTCAGGCATGTCGCAAAACTCGCTCGGTTAAGGCTTTCTGTTTCCGAGGCTACAGCGTACCAAAAAGACCTGAATTCCATACTGGAATATATGGAGACGCTCAAAGAATTGGACACCGAAGAAACCCTGCCAATGAGCCATGTCTTGGCGGTGAAAAATGTGTGGCGCGAGGATACCCCTGGAAGACCCAAAAACGCGAAATCCATACTGTCAAACGCACCCAAGAAAGAACGGGGCTATTATAGGGTCCCGAGGATTTTGGAAGGATAACGATGGAGTTGTGCGATCATAGCGCCCATGAGCTAGCCGAAATGCTCAGAAAGGGAGAGGCCAGCTCAAGGGAGATCACCGAGTCGGTCTTCAAGAGGATTGATGAAAAAGAGGATACTATCAATGCCTTTATTACCACGACCCGTGAGATAGCCCTGAAACAGGCCGAGCACGCGGATACCAGGTTCAGAAAAAACAAGAAGGCCTCTCTGCTGAACGGGATACCAATCGCGGTTAAGGACAACCTGTGCACACAAGGGATAAGAACGACCTGCGGGTCAAACATCTTATACAACTATATCCCGCCCTATGATGCCACGGCGGTAAGGAAGGTTTTACAGAACGGCGCTGTATTGATAGGAAAAACAAATATGGACGAATTCGCTATGGGCTCGTCCACCGAAAACAGCGCCTTTGGGCCCACCCGTAACCCGAGAAATCCTGAGTATGTGCCGGGGGGTTCCAGCGGGGGTTCAGCAGCTGCCGTGGCCGCAGGGGAATCGATCTTGGCCATAGGATCCGATACGGGCGGCTCTGTCCGTCTCCCTGCCGCTTATTGTGGTGTGGTTGGGTTAAAACCGACATATGGCAGGGTTTCCCGGTATGGATTAATCTCTTACGCATCTTCATTAGATCAGATTGGCCCCCTCGCTCGAACGGTGCGGGATTGTGCCATGTTGCTCAATGTCATCAGCGGGCATGACACCCTGGACACCACCTCTGTCGATGCAAGAAACTCCAATTATCTAGGCTGCTTAAACAAGGGTGTTCGAGGCATAAGAATAGGTCTACCGAAGGAGTATTTTGTGGAGGGCTTGGATATGGAGATAAAGGATCACATTAACCGGGCTCTCACCATGCTAAACGGAAACGGGGCCGAGGTCATCGATATTTCACTGCCGCACACGAAGTATGCCATCAGCTCCTACTACCTCATCGCCACTGCCGAGGCAAGCAGCAACCTTGCGCGGTATGACGGCGTACGATATGGTTTCCGGTCAAAAGATGGAACTAATGATGCGGCTGCTATGTACGAGGCGACCAGAAGCGAAGGTTTCGGAAGCGAGGTCAAGAGGCGGATCATGCTGGGGACCTATGCCCTCTCCGCAGGTTACTATGACGCCTATTACACCAAGGCCCAGCAGGCGAGAGCCCTTGTCAAGAGGGATTTCGACAAGGCATTTGAAAAAGTGAACTGCATTATTACCCCGGTATCGCCCTGTTTACCCTTTCTGTTCGGCGAAAGGATCGCCGAGCCCTTGCAGATGTATCTTGTGGACATCTACACCGCGTCGGCGAACCTCTCTGGGTTGCCCGCAATGACTGTGAAGTGCGGAGAAGTTGGGGGGCTTCCCGTCGGTTTGCAGATCATCGGAAAGCCCTTCGACGAAGAGATGCTCGTCCGGGTGGGACATGCTTATGAACAGATCACAGGGAACGCGTAAGTGGAATACGATACGATTATCTGTTTTGAAATACACGTCGAACTAAAGACAAAAACAAAGCTATTCTGCGCCTGTGCCACGGAATATGGGGCGCCGCCGAATGCTCAGGTTTGCCCGGTATGCACGGGGCAACCAGGCTCACTTCCTGTCTTAAGCAAAAAAGCTGTTGAACTCTGTGTCATGGCCGGGAAGGCCCTGCATTGCACCATCAACGCCACGTCTCGCTTCGCCCGAAAGAACTATTTTTATCCCGATTTGCCCAAGGGTTATCAGATTTCACAATACGAGCGCCCCTTGTGTGAAAATGGGTACCTGGAAATAATGAGTGATGACGGACAGCCCTACGCCGTGGGAATCAGGCGCATTCACCTTGAAGAAGATGCAGGCAAATTGGTGCACTCCGCGGACTCCTTTGAGAAATCAGATTATAGCCTGGTGGATTATAACCGGTCTGGGATACCGCTTATTGAAATCGTCGCCGATCATACCCGTAACCCGCTCCGCTCGACGCGGGAAGCTCAAGCCTATCTTGAGACGTTGAGACAAACATTACAGTATATTGATGTCAGCGATTGCATCATAGAGAGGGGGCAATTTCGCTGTGACGTCAATATATCCCTTCGCCCCAAGGGGTCTCAACCCTTTGGTAATCGAACCGAGATAAAAAACCTGGCCTCTTTTAAGTCAGTTGTCGATGCATTGAGCCATGAGATCAAAAGACAATTGGAGCTCGTTCAATCCGGGGGTCACGTCTTCCAAGAGACACGGCTATTCGATGAGGAAAAGAGGGTAACGGTGCCCATGCGGACAAAAGAAGATGCACCTGATTACCGATACTTTCCAGATCCTGATCTCGTCGAAATCGAGATTGACAGGGCATTTGCCGAAAACGTTAAAAACAATACGCCAGAACTGCCCGAGCAGAAGGTGAATCGGCTCATCGACAAGTTTGGGGTTTCCCCTAATGATGCGCTCATTCTGGCGAGGGACAAAAATATCGCGAATTTCTTTGCCGATTGCGCTGATCATTGCAAGGACAGAAAGAAGTTGAGCCAATGGATCATCAAAGAGTTATTCAAATTGCTCAATCAAGCCTCCACCCCTATGCATGAGTGTTCGGTTAGCCCGAGAGACTTTTCGGACCTCATAAACAGGATCGCTCAGGGTGAGATTAGCGATAAAATGGGGAGAGCCGTACTGGAGGAGATGTTTGAAACCGGCGCTAGCCCCGAATCCATTATTGTGAAAAGGGGCTTGAAGCTGATTGACGATACTGCGGTCCTGGGAAAGGCAGTGGCCGAAGTGATGGCAGAGCACCCTTTCGCCGCAAGCCAAATAGCGCAGGGCATGACGAAACCGGTCGGCTTTCTCATAGGCCAGGTGATGAAAAAAACCGACGGTCGTGCTCATCCCAAGATAGTGAGGGATTTGATACGAAAAAGGCTGGGATCAAAGCCTGCAGGATGATTCATCAAAAAGCTTTACTAGGGGGGCTCTCATATGATAGGTGCATATAGGGCAAGTGGCATCGAGCCTTGCCGCCCTACTGGAAAACAAGGCCGATGTGGCTGTTGCTATTAACCGCATCAGGAAACGGAGAGAGAAATGCTTTGCAAAAGCAAAGAGGATGTTGTCAAACTGGTTAAAGAGAAAAACGTCAGCTTCATACAGTTCTGGTTTACGGATGTTTTGGGTATTTTGAAGAGTTTTGCCGTGACACCTTCAGAGCTCGAGGACGGATTGGAAGAGGGAATGGGCTTCGACGGGTCTTCCATAGAGGGATTTGCCAGGATCGAGGAGAGCGACATGATCGCCATGCCCGATCCCGCCACCTTTGAGTTCCTTCCCTGGCGACCCAATGACAGGCCGGTGGCGAGAATGGTGTGCGATATCCTCCAACCAGACGGAAGCCATTATGAAGGAGACCCCCGGTATGTCTTGAAGAGAATGACAAAAAAGCTAGCCGAAAGGGGTCTTACGGCATACATGGGGCCTGAGCTGGAGTTCTTCTGCTTTGAAGATCAGGACAGCCCGAAGCCTATTGATAAGGGGGGATATTTCGACACCAGGCCCCTGGATAAGGGCAGTGATTTGCGGAGGGAAATAATCTTTGCACTCCAGGATATGGGGATCGGGGTGGAATACAGCCACCATGAGGTTGCCCCGAGCCAACATGAGATTGACCTCAAGTACGATGAGGCCCTTGCTATGGCCGATAAGACCATGACCTACCGAATAGCGGTAAAGGAGATAGCCTTGGGAAAGGGCTGCTACGCGACCTTTATGCCCAAACCCATCTTCGGTGAAAACGGAAGCGGCATGCATGTCCACCAATCCTTGTTCAAGGGGGACACCAATGCCTTCTATGATAGCCAAGACCCCTACCATCTCTCATCAATGGCAAGGCCTTACATTGCCGGCATCATGAGGCATGCGCGAGAGATCACGGCCGTAACCAATCAGTGGGTAAACTCCTATAAACGGCTCGTTCCCGGGTACGAGGCCCCAGTCTATATTTCCTGGGCCAGGCGTAACCGATCTGCCATGGTCAGGGTTCCCATGTACAAACCGGGAAAGGAAAAGGCGACAAGGATTGAGTTCAGATCGCCTGACCCGGCCTGCAATCCCTACCTGGCCTTTGCGGTTATGCTTGCAGCGGGGCTCAAAGGCATTGAGGAAAACTACACGCTGCCGGAACCCATAGAAGAGGATATTTACGAGATGGATGAAGCAGCACGGGAGGCTGCCGGTATCACCTCTCTGCCCGGTAATCTCTTTGAAGCGCTTCAGGAGGTGGAAAAGAGTGAGCTCGTCCGTGAGACACTCGGTGATCACATCTTCAATAAATTTATAGCAAACAAGAAGATCGAATGGGATCGATACCGTGTTCACGTTAGCCAGTATGAGATCGAAAAATATCTGCCGATCCTTTAGAGGAAAAGGGGGCTGAGGGCCAAAGGTGGATGAGATAGCCCATAGTACGTTCTTCGGCATGAACCCGGAGACTCATCAGTGTTATCTAAAGGAAAGGCTTTTTCCGAAAAGCGAGGGCAGTGCCCTTTTCCCTTGGCCGGCGCCCCCGATACCAATAGGCGTTCGGTTAGTGTTGGTCACCACGTAACATGTCGACAACCAAATATATTGTCATAACCGGCGGGGTCCTGTCAGGGCTCGGAAAGGGCATTACCGCCGCCTCCATCGGGCACCTGCTCTCATCCAGACTCACCATCATCCCCATCAAGTGTGACGGCTACCTCAACGTCGATCCGGGCACCATGAACCCCATCGAACACGGAGAGGTGTTCGTGCTCGATGACGGCGGCGAGGTGGATATGGACTTCGGCCACTACGAGCGGTTCCTGGGCATCCGGTGCAAGTCCAAGTGGAACCTGACCATGGGCAAGGTATTCCACATGGTTAGGGATAAGGAGCGCAGGGGCGATTATCTGGGAAAAACCGTCCAGTACATCCCCCACGTCACCGACATTATCAAGCACCACATTTACGAGGTTGCCGGAGAGGAGGCCGCCGATCTGGTGATCGTGGAGATCGGCGGTACGGTCGGTGATATTGAAAACGAGCTCTTTCTGGAGGCCATGCGGCAGATGAAGGAGGATGTGGGCAAAGAAAACATCATTTACATACACCTGACTTATGTGCCCATCCCCCACGGGGTCAACGAGCAGAAGTCCAAGCCTACCCAGCAGAGCGTCAACCTGCTCAAGCAACGGGGTATCTTCCCCGATATCATCATCGGCAGGTGCTCGGAGTTTTTGACCACGGAGATCAAACAGAAGATCGCCCGGTTCTGCGACGTGAGCCCCGATGCCGTGATCACGGCCCTCGACGTGGACGATATCTATGAGATCCCTGTCGTGTTCGAGCGGGAGGGACTGGCCGAGATCATCCACAAGAAGCTCAGCATCTACTCACCCCCTGACCTCAGACGCTGGAAGGAGTACATCGAGAACATCCGCACCCCCACCCGTGAGATCACGGTGGCTATCTGCGGGAAGTACACGAAACTGGAGGATTCCTATGCCTCCATCATCGAGTCGTTGCATCACTGTTCGGCACACCTGGCCTCAAGGATCAACCTCCGGTGGATCGAGACCACCGATCTCACCGATACCGCCGTGCTCGATGGGTCTGACGGGGTGATCGTGCCCGGCGGGTTCGGCTCTCGGGGCACCGAAGGCAAGATCAGCATCATCAAGCGGGCCCGGGAGGACAACATCCCCTTTCTCGGCCTGTGCCTGGGGTTGCAGTTGGCCGTAGTCGAATATGCCAGAAATGTCTGTCAGCTCAAAGGGGCAAACAGCACCGAGTTCGATCCCCACACCCCCCACCCGGTCATCGATATCCTGCCCGAGCAGAAGGGTATTACAGAGAAGGGTGCCACCATGCGGCTAGGGGCGTATGAAGCAGTGCTCACCGAGGGTAGCCTGGTCAGCAGGCTCTACCAGTCGCTCACGGTCTCCGAGCGGCACCGGCACCGTTATGAGGTGAGCCCCGCATACCACCAGATACTCACCGAGCACGGCTTGGTCTTCTCCGGGATGAGCAGCGACTGCAGGCTCGTTGAGTTCATCGAGCTGCCCGATCGGGACTATTTCGTGGCCACCCAGGCACACCCGGAGCTGCTCTCACGGATGGAGAAACCGTCTCCACTGTTCTATGGGTTCATCCAGGCCTGTCTGCAACGAGGCTGAGGTGGTGAGCGGTTAATGCTCAGGCTCTACCTTGAGCTCCCTGGTCATCACGTCTCTAACCGCCCTGTGCGGATCCTTTCCCCTGTAGATGATGTGGTGGACTTCGGTCGCTATGGGCATCTCTATACCCATCTTTTTGGCCAACCTGTAAGCGGACAAGGATGTCTTGATCCCCTCAGCGACCATCTTCATGCTGGAGATAATCTTATCAACCGGCATGCCCTGGGCGATCTTTAAGCCAACCATACGATTTCTGCTCAGGTCGCCCGTACAGGTTAGTATCAGGTCACCGATGCCCGCTAACCCCGCAAAGGTTACCGGCTCTGCGCCCATAGAAACCCCAAGCCGTGTTATTTCCGCCGAGCCCCGCGTAATCAGCGCTGCTCTCGCATTTGAACCGAAGCCGAGACCATCCGATACGCCGGCAGCAATCGCTATAACATTCTTCAAGGCCCCTCCCAGCTCAACACCGATGACATCTTGGGTCGTATACACCCTAAAGTATTCGGTGGAAAAGAGCTCCTGTAGATATCGGGCCAGCTCCTCATTGCTGGATGCAAGCGTCACGGCCGTTGGGTGTTTTTCGCAGACCTCACGGGCAAAGCTCGGACCGGAAAGGCATGCAAAGCCGTCACTTCCATATTCGGGTATTACGGATTTGACCACCTGGGACATGGTCATGAGGGTTTCGTTCTCGATTCCCTTTGTCCCGACCACAAGTGGGGTTTCAGCCGAGAGATAGGGGGCGAGCTTACACAGGGTATTTCTAAAAACGTGGGAGGGAACAACTATGAGCACCAGATCCTTTTGGCGGGCCACCTGTTTAAATGATTGGACTGGTTGTATCTTTTCCGAAAGCTGTATGCCCGGTAAAAACGTCTCGTTGATTCTCTGATCCCGAATCTGGTGAAACACGTCCCTCTCCCTGACCCATAAGTCCACCCCTACCCCTTTGAGGGCCAGGTGGTTGGCGAGAGCAGTGCCCCAACTCCCTGCCCCAATGACACCGATCTTAAGCATTGTTTTCGTCCCTAAGCTTCCACTAATCGTGCTACGCTCACAACCTTCTCTGGCGCATCAAGGTCTATCAGTTTTACCCCCTGTGTATGCCTCCCAATAACCGATATATCTGTCGTCCTTATCCGAATGATCTTTCCTTCCCCGGACAGAATTATTAATTCATCATCACTGGTAACCTGAATAGCGCTTACTACTGGGCCGTTTCTCTCCGATGTCTTTATAGAGAAGACTCCTTTGCCACCTCGTTGTTGCACCCTATATTCTTTTGTGTCCGTCCTCTTTCCGTAGCCGTTCTCCGTGATAGTGAGTATAGTCGCTCCCTCGTTCAGGATCTCCAGGCTGACAACATGGTCTTCCCTGTCCAATCGTATTCCTGTATTGCCTGCGGCTACGCGACCCATGCCTCTAAGGCCTTGCTCACCAAACCGTATCGCCTTTCCTTGTTTGGTGCTCAAGAAGATATCCTGCTTACCGGTTGTTACCCGTACCCCTATCAACTCATCACCCTCATTGATCTTGAGGGCTGCGATGCCTGTTGCCCGAGGGTGGCTGTAGGCAGAAAGCGTAGTCTTTTTCACCAGGCCGTTCTTGGTTGCCATAACCACATGCTTTCCCTCCTCAAAACCCTTAACCGAGAGGATGGTGGCAACCGTTTCGTCGGGCTGCAAATTGAGCAGGTTTACAATGGCTGTCCCCTTAGCAACCCTTCCCGCCTCGGGTATCTCGTGAACCTTTCTCCAGTAGAGCCTTCCGGTGTTCATGAAAAACAAGAGATAATCATGGGTTGAGGCAACAAACATCAGTTCCACAAAATCCTCTTCTCTGGTTTTTGTGCCGGACACCCCCTTGCCGCCTCTCCGCTGGGCCCTATAAAGGCTTATGGGGCTTCTCTTTATGTACCCTGCGTGGCTTACCGTGATCACCATGTCTTCGTCTACGATAAGATCCTCGATATCGATTTCTTGAACGTCTTTGATGAGTTCGGTCCGGCGCTCATCGTTATATTTCTCCTTAATCGCTATCATTTCCTTTTTTATCAGATCCAAGACGAGAGCCTCGTTAGTCAGAATGGCGCGAGATCTCTCTATATCCTTGATTATGCTGTTATATTCGTCATTTATCTTATCCCTTTCCAGCCCTGTTAATCTCTGCAGTCTCATGTCCAGAATGGCCTGGGCCTGGGTGTCGGAAAGCTCGAATGTTTCAACAAGCCTTGTCTTAGCATCCGAGGGGCTAACGGAAGAGCGAATGAGTTCAATAACCCTGTCAAGGTGATCTAATGCAACCTTGAGTCCTTCCAAGATATGGGCCCTCGCCTCCGCCTTCTTCAGTTCGAAGGACGTTCGGCGTATAATGATTTCCTTTCTATAATTAATGAAGTGCTGTATGATCTGTTTCAGGTTTAGAATCTCCGGTTTTCCGTGCACGATGGCTAGCATGATTATCCCGAAGGAGGTCTCCATCTGGGTAAACTTGTAGAGACGATTCAGGATCACTGCTGCTTCTGCGTCCCGCTTAATCTCTATCGCCACCCTCATCCCCTCACGATCTGATTCATCTCGTATATCGGTGATGCCGTTTATCTTTTTGCTCTTAACAAGATCTCCTATGCTCTTCAAGAGGTTTGCCTTGTTAACCTGGTACGGTATCTCGGTGATGACGATTCGCTCCCTATTCTCCCCGATCTTCTCAACAAATGCCCGGGCCCGAATCTTGATGATCCCTCTTCCTGTGGAATAGGCCTCTTTAACCCCCGTGTTTCCATAAATAAAGCCTGCTGTAGGAAAATCCGGCCCGGGCACATCCAACATAAGCTCTTCGAGCGAGATATCCGGATTATCTACAGTATGTATTATGGAATCTGCAACCTCGCCGAGATTGTGGGGCGGGATATTCGTGGCCATGCCCACTGCGATGCCCGATGAGCCGCTTATCAGGAGGTTTGGTATGTTTGTCGGGAGAATAACGGGTTCCTCCATAGACCCATCATAGTTGGGTGTGAATTCAACTGTCTCCTTATCGACATCTTGCAGGAACTCTTCGGCAATCTCCTGCATCCTGATCTCGGTGTACCTCATGGCCGCAGGCGGGTCCCCGTCCACTGAACCGAAATTGCCTTGTCCATCGACCAGAGGATATCGCAGAGAAAAGGGTTGTGCCATTCTTACAATAGTATCGTACACTGCTGCATCGCCATGGGGATGATATTTACCGATTACATCGCCTACGACACGGGCGGATTTCTTGTAGGGCCGGTCGTGATAGTTCTTTAACTGTTCCATGGCGTAAAGAACTCTTCTGTGGACGGGTTTCAGTCCGTCCCGTACATCCGGTAAAGCCCTGCC
Organism: Desulfatiglandales bacterium; assembly: GCA_035527895.1. Lineage (GTDB taxonomy): Bacteria > Desulfobacterota > DSM-4660 > Desulfatiglandales > B25-G16 > JADFWK01. The sequence continues at coordinate 54,543 of DATKZQ010000081.1, read as the reverse complement.
AACGATCACGCTCATTGCGTACTCGAGATATGATCGCTTCATCTCTTCTTCGATCGTTACCGTGCTCAAATTTTTTTCCTGTAATGGACTCATCTTGTCTCCTTACAGATTACAGTATGGGTATTCATGCAACCCGTTAAGCTCTTTAGATCTCAAGGAAATATACTGGGGGGCCTAAACGTGTAGCCACTGCCTTGCATCTAAGCAGACAATTATGGTTTTGTTTCGGAGGGATTTAAGCCAAACCGAGATTCTTTAAATATCAAGCTCCCTTACTTCTAAGGCATTATTCTGAATGAATTCCCTTCGAGGTTCAACTTTATCACCCATGAGCAAGGTAAAGATCTCATCGGCTGCTATAACATCTTCAATCGTTACCTTTACCAGGCTCCTTCTTTCCGGGTCCATTGTGGTCTGCCATAACTGCTCGGGATTCATTTCTCCGAGACCCTTGTACCTTTGAATGGTAATTCCTTTTTTCGCCTTATCCACGAGATGCTCAACGAGCTTCTCCTTTGATTCTACCTTCGTCCGGTTTTTTTCATCTCCAACCAAAAAGAATGGGCCATCAAGCTCCCTTAACTCTTGGCTGAATTTCAGCAACCTCTGGAAATCCGGCGAGGATAGCAACTCCCAGTTAAATGTAAAAAAGGCCCCGCTATCCTTTTGATCTCTCAATAATAACTCATATCGATTATGTTCCTCATCGAATTTGATCTCCTCGGTAAGAAAGGCTTCTTTCTCGAATTCTTCAGATAAGGCGGCGATGAGGTTTTTGTCTTTTATGTGGTTCTTGGTAACCTCTTTTTGGCAGAGGAGTTTTAGAAACCTGCTGCTATAACCTTTTCTTGTTAAGCTACTGACTTTATCGAAATACTCAATCAGTGCATGGAGCAGGGAGCGCAGTTTTTTTCCTGATATCTTTCTCTTCCCGTCTACCCACACCGTTTCCTTCTCGGAAACCCTATCAATAAGATAAGAATAGTAGCTGTCTTCGTTATGAAAAAATGCCTCCGATGAGCCGTCTTTCAGTCGGTAAAGAGGAGGTTTCGCTACATAGAGGTGCCCTGCCGCCACGAGATCGGGCATTTGCCGGTAAAAAAAGGTTAACAGAAGGGTTCTTATGTGGGATCCATCAACATCGGCATCGGTCATAATAATAACTTTATCATACCGAAGCTTCGAGAGATCATACTCTTCCTGACCTATGCCAGCCCCCAAGGCGGAGATTATCGTTCTTATTTCGGCACTGGAAAATATCTTGTCAAACCGAGCTTTCTCTATGTTAAGAATCTTGCCTTTGAGGGGTAGGATAGCCTGGAATCTCCTGTCTCTGCCCTGTTTTGCCGATCCTCCCGCCGAATCCCCTTCCACTAGAAACACCTCCGCTCTTTGTGGGTCTCTTTCTTGACAGTCGGCAAGTTTTCCCGGCAGGAACGCTTCTGACAGGACCCCTTTTCTCCTTGTCAGCTCCCGCGCCTTGTGTGCGGCCTCCCTGGCTGTAGCAGCCTCGACAACCTTAGCCAAAATATTCTTTATAAGAGACGGGTTTTCTTCAAATATGTTGGTAAGTTTCTCGTTTACGAGGTTTTCAACAAGACCTTTAACCTCACTATTTCCCAGTTTGCCCTTTGTTTGCCCCTCGAACTGGGCCTCTCTCAGTTTAACGCTTATAACAGCAGTAATCCCTTCCCGTACATCATCACCGGTAAGTTTTATGTTTTTGCTTTGTTGGCTCCCTTGAAAATAGGAATTAATACTTCTCGTGAGCGCGGCCTTAAAACCAATGAGATGGCTCCCCCCTTCTTTCGTGTTGATATTGTTCGCAAAGGAAAAGATCTTTTCGATATAAGAGCGGCTATACTGAAAGGCAATCTCTATACTAACCCCGTTTCGCTCTCCATTTATATAGATTGGTTTCGAATGAATAACATCCTGGTTTTGGTTCAAATACTCCACAAAGGAGATAATGCCTCCTTTATAAAAGAACTTCTTTTCCTTTTCTTTCCGCTCATCGTATGCATTGATCTTTAAACCTGTATTAAGAAATGCCAATTCCCGCATCCTCTGGCAAACGATATCGAAACTAAAGTCTATGTTGTCAAATATCACCTCATCAGGCCTGAAATGTATGCTTGTTCCTCTCCGTTTCGTTTTTCCTATTATCTCCAAAGGGCTAGCAGTTATACCTCTCTCATACCGCTGATGATAAACATTCCCATTCAGGTAAACCTCGACCTCCAGATACTCAGAGAGGGCATTCACAACCGAAACACCGACGCCATGTAACCCCCCGGAGACCTTATAGCTCTTGTTATCAAACTTACCGCCCGCATGAAGTTTGGTCATTACAACCTCGAGTGCAGGCAGTTTCTCAAGTTTATGCATATCTATTGGTATACCCCTACCATTATCCGTAACGATAATACTGTTGTCGCTTAAAATCCTGATGTCGACCTGATCACAGTACCCCGCTAAAGCCTCATCCACGCTATTATCAACAACCTCGTATAAAAGATGGTGAAGTCCCTCAGTTGAGGTATTTCCGATATACATAGCCGGCCGTTTCCTAACAGCCGTCAGGTCTTTTAGTACTTTTATGCTGGAGGCAGTGTAGTCTTTGCCAGTTGTCATCTCCTAAATCCTCATCGGCATTATCAACCCAAGAAAACCTTCATCGCGCTCTCCGGTAATCAAACAGGGGCTCGTATTATCCTTTATGTTTAGTTGGACCTCTTCACTCTCCATAGGTTGGAGGGCGTCAATGAAATATTTCGGGTTAAAGCCAATCTCTATTGATTCACCGGTGTAATGGACATCTACCTTTTCTTCCACATTTCCGAGGTCTGGATTGACCGAGGTCATCTCCAGGTACTCTGTCTCTATATTGATCTTTACACCCTGATACTGATCGGTTCTGATAATCATCATTCTCCGCATAGCGTCCAATAAGGCACTCTTCTTAACACTAATAATATTCTGACTACCCTCCTGTTGTGAGGGAATCACGTTTCTGTAGTCGGGAAATTTCGTATCGAGTAGCCGGACTACGATGAGCGCCTTTTCTTTTTTGGCCACAAGATTGTTTTGTTTGACACCAAAAAGAATGTCCCCGTCGTCTAAGGCGAGTTTATGTAACTCTATCAACCCTTTCTTCGGGATCATAATACCGTGCTCTAATTCTAAGTCCTGGACTTTGGGTACCTTTTTATCTATCAACGAGAGCCTGTGACCATCCGTTGCAACCATCCGTAAAAGATCTTCTTTATCTTCTACCCTCTCCATAAAGACCCCGGATAGCTTAAAGCCAGCTTCCTCCATGGTTATAGAGTAAATCGTTTTATCGATCATCTCCGTTATCGTCATCCCATCGATTGCTATCGTTACCGCTCCCTCTGGTTCTGTTAGAACCGGGAACTCGTCTGCAGGGAGGCATGCGAGGTTATAGTGAGCGTGATTATCAGAGACATAAACCCAATTATTCTCCTTCTCTGCAATATATATAGTATCACTGTTAGTCTCTCGAGTGATATCCAGGAGTTTTTTACCGGAGATCGTTATGCTACCTGGTTTAATGATCTCAGCTGGATAATTGTCTTGGAAACCAATCTCCAGGTCTGTCGCTGCTACCTCCAGCTCGTTATCCTTAGCTGTTAAGAGGACAGTAGAGAGTATAGGCATGTGACTCCTTTTTTCCAATATCCCTTGGACCCGAGAAATCCCCTTGAGAAGGATGTCTCTCTCTATCTTTATCTCCATTGTCCCTCTCCTGTCTTAATAAGATGATTATTTATTTATGAATAAGAATAATAGTAATAATAAGAACAGTGTAATTGTGGAAAACATTCTTAATTTATTGATATTATTACATATTCTTCTTTTGGATGTTGTCAGTTATATATAAATAGTATATAAAACCTCGCCGCGTTTTTCTTGTTACGTCTATTGCATAGCCTAAGCGACGCTACTGAACACCATGATACCTGACAATCCAAGGTACTTTAGGTTCGGATTTTAACACGTTTTCAACAGTAACTTAATTTGTTCCTCGGCTACCCCATTAGTTCTGTAGAAATGGCCGAGGAAATCTTATCTGTTCGCCTTTCTAATACCAAGTTGATCTTGGGCTATGATGAATTTACAGATATTAGTTGAACCTTCCACCATACCGTAAGGGGGCGTATCTCGGTAGTAACGGGCTACCGGGTATTCCGTGGAATAGCCGTAAGCCCCTAAAATACTCATAGCATACCGAGAGGATTTGTAGGCTATCTCACCGGCCAGGTACTTCGCTTGAGCTACTTCAAGGTTGTTGCCGAGCATTCCTTGGTCTTTCTGCCACGCTGCTCTATAACAGGAGAGACGGGCGGCCTCGATCTCGGCGACCATCTGTGCAATCATATCTTGGTTCATCTGAAACTTCCCAACCGCCTGGCCAAATTGCTCTCGCTCCATAGCGTACTTTGTGATCGATTCCAAACAAGCCTGTGCTAAGCCAACACCTCCGGCTGCTGCAGAAAGACGAGAATTAGCAAGGGAGCCGAAAAGAATTTTGGTTCCATCACCAGGTTTGCCTACAATGTTCTCTTTGGGGATTTTGGTGTTTTCTAAGATAATCTCACCGGTAGGGGTAGCGTGGGTACCTAACTTATCTAAGTGTGTTGTGGTAATTCCGTTAAAGTTCTTTGGCTCTATTACAAAAGCTGAAAGCCCTTTGGCTCCCTGAGAGCGGTCAGTGTACGCGTAGTAAAGAACCGCGTCGGCAACGCTCGCATTGGAGATCCAGGTTTTGTAACCGTTTAAAAGCCAATGATCTCCTTTATCCTCAGCGGTAGATTTCATTGACATCACATCAGATCCCGCGTTAGGCTCGGTCATAGCGAAGGCCCCTACATACTCGGCGCTCACCAGTTTGGGGATATATTTCTCTTTTACTTCCTTACCACCGTAATGGCATATGGTAAAAGCATTCCCTGTTGTCTGCATATTGATTTGCACCCTGAGCGCGCTGGAACCACGGGCGATTTCCTCACTAAGTATGATGGCTGCCAACCAACCCATATCATTCCCACCATACTCCTCGGGGATTACCGTACCAAAAAAACCCAGTTCAGCCATCGGCTTGATAGCCTCTTCGTAAGGATAATAGTGTTTTTCCTCCCACTCATCTGCAAACGGGGCGATCTTCTCATCAACAAAATCACGGACCATGTTTTTGAGCATCTGGAGTTCCTCTGATAGTGCGAAATCCATAACTGGCTCCTCCTTGATTTAGGGTTATCCATTCAGTGCACTTTATACCGCGCAACGTAGAAATTGTACTTCAGGCGTGATTATCGCCGTGCCCCCCTAAAAATCCCTCAAACACTTACAATCTCTTATTTCTTTGAAACCGAGAACGTCATAAAATAGTAAAACCAATAACTCAAAACACAGCGTGGAGTATAGAACATTACAGGTTTTTTTACAATAGATTTAATCGATTATTGCCCTAACTCCCCAGCATAATAATGAGCATTTATACTGCTTGACTTGGCACTATTGAGGGATATGGATATCTTTTTTTGCACTTCACCCCGTTTAATGTCTCTTTTCAATGTCCCATGGAGAAACAATAAGCGATTCGTATCGTTCATATACCAAAGGAGGTCATGGCTGTTTTGGAAAGGCCTGCCCGCCATCAGCTGCGCTTCAGGCGCTGGCAGGCGGGTCGCTCTCGCTCAGGCGAGGCGGGCGGGCGATATCTCAAAAAGAATACCACCGGGTCTTGCATAGGCCACAGAGGTGGGGTTTACACCGTGGAAGCCCTGGGAATCACCATCTGGCTCATCTAAGCCCCACCTCTGTGGCCACATCCCGTGAGGCCAATAGATATCGCCTTGAGGAAATTGCCATGACCGGATAGCGGTACGTACGTACAGGTCCTCTAACCGCTATACCCTTGAGTAAACACTGTTGAACGATACTAAGCTCTTATTCAACAGGGGAGGCTCGGCAGGTGCTTTGAGCCTGCTCTTTTCCTTTACCCAGGCGGGGATGAAACATATGCGAGCATAACAGCATGGGCTTCTTCGGTGTCAAAAAAAGACATCCATATCCCTCGGGACAGCGTAGTTTCGGAGCTAAAGCAATAATCGATTAGATTTATTCCAACGAGTGGCCGGCGACCCCCGCGAAAAACAGTAACAGTTGCTACTTTCCCAGACAGAAGTTGCTAAAAACGGCATCAAGGATCTCTTCATTTATCTTATTTCCTGTTATTTCATCAAAGGCATGTATGGCCCAATTTAGATCCGTTGCAACGAGCTCTAAGGGTAAACCAGAAAGCAAGTTCCTTGAGGCATCTTTAAGGTGATTTAGAGCTTTGGTTAAGAGCATTTTGTGTCTTATGTTGGGAACGATAGGTGCTGGAGTCAGATCGGTTGTTTTACCCATGATCTTTTCATATATCGCTTGCGATAATCCGTGAAACCCTTCTCCTGTAAGAGCCGAGACCTCTGCTTTGGTAAGGCCGTAAACAAGAGTATCAAACCTCTTCTTGCCTACTCGCCCCGGGAGGTCGATCTTATTAATAACCACGACAGTGTTGTTACTATGAACCGTCCTTATGAGGTCTATATCATGCCGGTTGAGAGGTCTACTTCTGTCAATCACGAGAAGGGTGATGTCAGCCAAGGCAAGCTGGGTTCTTGTTAATTCTACGCCCTTCTTTTCGATCTGCCCTTTAACCTCTCGCATACCTGCTGTGTCTATCAGTTTTATGGGAAGCCCTTGGATGGCAACCATAGCTTCAAGGATATCTCGGGTCGTTCCGGGGATAGGTGTTACAATAGCCTTCTCTTGTTGTGAGAGCCTGTTAAGGATGCTCGATTTACCCGCATTAACTCGGCCGACGATAACCACCGTAAACCCCTCGTGCCATACCTTCCTTTGAGAACAGGCACTGAGTAGCTCTTCCACAGGTTTCAGGGCAGTGTTGGTAATCTGATCTTCCAGGTGGGGTCTATCTGGTACGGTGGATTCCTCGTCCGGGAAATCCAATGAGGCCTCTATCTGAGCGAGGATACGGATAACAACCTGTCTGAGCTGTTCGATCCCTTCCCTAAGGCCCCCGGCCAACTGACGGGCCGCCAACCGTATTGAGGTGTCCCCCTTAGCATTTATGAGGTCTATTATAGCCTCAGCCTGGGTTAAATCGATCCTTCCGTTCATGAATGCCCTGAGGGTAAATTCTCCCGGTCTGGCTAAACGGGCACCAGCCTGAAGGACAATTTCGAGTATGGTTGATAGTATTGTGTAACCACTGTGGGAATTGATCTCAACCACGTTTTCGCGGGTATAAGAGCGCGGGGCATGCATCATAGAGAGAAGGACCTCATCGACGGGGATGCCTGATTTGGGGTCGATGATATGGCCTAGGTAAAGACGAAAACCCTTAAAGGTGTTGACGGACCGCTTTGATCGAAAAACCCTTTTCGCAATATTTTCGGCATCATAACCACTAATCCGTATGATTCCTATACCGCCCACCCCTGGAGGTGTCGCTATAGCAGCAATAGTCTCCTCTTTGGAATCCATAACGAAACAGCAAGCTCACCATTAGTCACTTTGTTTTTCATTCGTCTTCTTTCTGTTTGGGATGATACACACCCTTTTTAACAGTCCCTCGCCATCGCTTTTTGTTTGAACCTGTGGGTCTCCTTTGAGGGTCAGATGGATAATCCTTCTGTCGTGGGGGTTTATTGCGTTCATGGTGACTGTTTTTCCTGTTCTCTTGGCCTGGTCACCCATCTTCAAGGCCAGCCTCTGTAAAGACTCCTCCCTTCTTTGCCGGTAGTTCTCGGAGTCAAGGATCACCCGTACCTTTTTCTCGGCAGCCTTATTGACAACCTTATTTACGATATACTCTAATGCCTCTAGGGTTCTGCCTTTATATCCAATAAGTATTGCGGTGTTGCTACCTTCAATATTCAAGACGATATCATCGCCCTTTTTCTCGCCAGATACCTTTGAATCCAGGGACATGAGCGAGATTATTCTCTCCAGGGTTTCCTCGGCGACCAGCATAGAGTTGTCGGTTTTTATCTTCACCCTGATCCGAGCCTTCTTGTTACCGATCAAGCCAAAGATTCCGGCAGACCTGCTTTCCAAGACCTCTATATCGAGGTCTTCTTGGCTGAGGTGAAGATGTTCGCAGGCCTTTTTGATAGCCTCTTCGGTAGTTCTCGCTTCTATTTCGATGGACGACATAGAACCTCCTCCTGCGGTTAACCAAGTTTTCGATTGATCATATATTGTTGAGCGATTGAGAGCACGTTGTTAACGAGCCAGTAGAGCACCAAGCCTGATGGGAAGTTTATAAACAAGAACGTGAAAACGATCGGGAGCATCATCATCATCTTGGCCTGGGCAGGGTCCCCCGGTGTCGGCGTCATTTTCTGTTGGAGGAACATGGATGCCCCCATAAGGAGCGTAAGAACGGGTATGCCGTAAGGTGGTGCCATTAAAGGAATCTTAAAGGGAAGAGAAAACAGCCGTTCAGGGGTAGAGAGATCATTAATCCAGAGAATGAAGGGGGCATGCCGTAACTCTATAGAATTAGGTAAGATCCGATAAAAGGCGAAGAAAACGGGCATCTGAATGACCATAGGCAAACAACCACCCATTGGATTTATCTTGTAGGTTTTATAAAGGCCCATCAGCTGTTTGTTCATCTCTTGCTTGTTGTGTTTATATTTCTCCCTAATCTTGGCCATCATTGGTTGGAGTTTTCTCATTTCCTTCATGGACTGATAGCTCTTACGGGTAAGGGGCCAGAACAGTATTTTGATCAGAATGGTAAGCAAGATTACCGAAAGACCATAATTGGATAGATACTTATTAAAGAAACGGAGCGTAACCAAGAGCGGTTTGGCAATGATATCGAACCACCCGAAGTTAATTGCCTTTTCAAGGTTCTTGTGTAGCGCCTTGAGAATATAGAGATCCCTTGGGCCCAGATACAGGGTAAAGCGGTTTATGGCGCTGTCGTTCTGTCCGAGGCTGAGGGAGGCAGGCGAATAAGCGATTCTGATCTCCCCGTCAGGAAGTACCGTGGATTTGACTCCTGCTTTCTTGTTATCCTCGTCAATGATTGCCGTCATAAAATAAGGTTCTTCATAGGCAATCCAGGATATCTGACCCATAAACTCCTTGCCTTGGACCTTGTCCTTTTTAACCTCTTTTAGTTTGTTGCCGATAAACATGGCCATGCCTTCAAATGATCCGTAAGCGCTCCGCGTTTCTCGAGGCATATGCGCTATGTCTAAGAGTATGCTGCCATCGATTGCATAATCAGATGCATTCGTAACCTCTACCGACAGATCGATGTCATAACTATTTGGGAGGAACAGGAACGCGGTTCTTATCTCGACTCCCTCAGGTGATTTCCACGCATAGACCAGGCTTTCAGGTTGATCGTCTTGCCTGAGCGTAACGGCTTTGCGACTTATTCTGAGCGGACCCCATGCAGTAGTGGGGACGTTTTTCCCGGAGAATCCAACCCTCAAACCGTATCCATCTTTATTGTTAACATGAACCAACTCTCTTAACGGTGCGTTTTTGCCGAGCTCTGATCGGTACTCTTTTAGTTGGAAGCTCTTAATCTGTGGACCGGAACCGGAAAAGACAGCCCGGTAAAGCCCTGTCTCGACGGTAATGTCCTGAAAATCTGTTTGAGCCTCCACTATAACGTCCCGCTCGGTTCCAAGAGGCGCCATTTTCTCTTGCAGGGGCGGCTTGCTTTCTTTTTCCTTGACTGCCACCTGTTCTTCAGGCGGCTTTTCTTTTTGCTTGGGCCCAAACAAAGATGACCAGACAAAAAAGACCAGAAACGAAAGCGCCAGAGCCAACAATGTTCGCTTATCCATAAATAAATCCTAATCTACGTATGAATCATAATCGTTGTTATGAAAACCGGGCCTTACCTGTTCCACAGACAGGCTCAGCGGTAAACTCTAAACAAAAACCGAACCATCGGCAATGAGATGTTTATTTGAGGGGATCGTAGCCGCCCGGATGAAACGGGTGACACCTAAGGATCCTGGTCAAAGCGAGGTATCCTCCTTTTATTATACCGTATTTAGCAATAGCAAGGGAGGCATAGGTGGAACACGTAGGCATAAAGCGACACGAGGTAGGCAGAAAGGGCGATACTGTTATTTGATAGACTCTGATAAGGGCTGTTACAGCGGTCCTAGGATTACAAAAAAAGGGCCTCATTTTTGATTAGCAGATCTCCTAACTCCTCTTGCAATTTGAACAGATTGAGCGCATCGGTAGCCTTTATGGGGCTAACCAAGATGTCGTAACCGATAGGAATGTGTTGTTTGTTAAGCCTGAAGAACTCTCTTATCAGTCGTTTAATCCTGTTTCTCTTAACGGAATTCCCGACCTTTTTGCCGACGGTTATACCTAACCTCGTACTATCCATCCTGTTCTGCTTGATTACTACACGAAAATGCTTGGTATAATGCCGTCTTCCGTGAAGGTTTACCTGATTGAGCTCTGCCCTTTTTGATATCCTTTCGTCTTTCTTGAAGTGGAATGATCCCATAGCAAGATATCGCTATGAACAAAGGGTAAAACGCCCATGTTTTAGTATGCGACTCGATATGTCAAGCAGACAACCTTTTCCGACCTTTTGCCCTCCTTCGTTTTAGCACATTCCTGCCCCCTCTGCTACTCATTCTGGCAAGAAAACCATGTACGCGGGACCTTTTTATTTTGCTCGGCTGGAATGTTCGTTTCATGCATAAAACCCTTGTTCGCGGTTAAAATTACCCATGTTTTAATCACAGATAGGTATGATGTCAAGATAAAAGAACAGGAAGGAATCCAAAGGATGGAGGGATGGTTCTTGTCGTTGCGTTACACATAAGACATGTGGTTTTCGCTCCCGATACAGGGGAACAAGCCCACCGTATTGCCCTAAAAGAAGTGGGTAACCACTATTTTATATTTGATAAATATCTGAAAATTAATTAAAGTAGTCGAGTTTCAACATCATAATGCTGGAAAGGAGACCCCGGATGTTGTTTGACCCAATACTTGGTTTATTCTCCAATGATTTGGCCATTGATCTCGGCACGGCCAACACCTTGGTCTATGTTAGAGGCAAGGGGATAGTCTTGAATGAGCCTTCCGTGGTGGCTGTAAGGAAAAGGGATCAGGGCAGAAATAAGGTGCTAGCGGTGGGAAAAGAGGCAAAAATGATGCTCGGCCGAACGCCAGGGGATATCGTTGCGACCAGGCCAATGGCGGATGGGGTTATTGCCGATTTTGATATTACCGAAACCATGCTCAGGTATTTTATCAGAAAGGTCCATAACAGACGGTCCCTCGTGAGACCCCGGATCATCATATCTGTTCCCTCGGGCGTTACCCAGGTCGAAAAGAGGGCAGTCCGCGAGTCTGCGGAATCGGCTGGCGCGCGGGAGGTCTTTTTAATTGAAGAACCAATGGCTGCGGCTATCGGCGCAGGCCTCCCGATAACCGAACCTACGAGCAATATGGTGGTTGATATTGGAGGCGGGACCACCGAGGTGGCCGTTATTTCCTTGGGGGGAACCGTGTATTCTCGTTCGGTTAGGGTTGGCGGCGATAAGATGGATGAGGCTATTTTGCAACACATCAAGAGAAAATACAATCTCTTGATTGGCCTGCAAACAGCAGAGCTTATTAAGATAACTATTGGAAATGCCTACCCGACGGACGAACCGGAGTGCATTGAAGTCAAAGGCAGGGATCTTGTTACCGGTATACCGAAGATACTCACCATAGATTCAGAGGAGGTAAGGAAGGCGATATCCGAAAAAGTGGAAACCATTATCGAAACAGTAAGAATCGCCCTGGAACAGACCCCGCCCGAGCTCTCTGCCGATGTGGTGGACAAAGGCATTGTGCTAACGGGAGGTGGAGCCCTCTTAAAGGGTCTTGATGTCCTCCTGCGAGAGGAGACGCGCCTTCCAATAACCATAACCGATGATCCGTTGACTACGGTGGTTTTGGGTGCTGGAATGGTCTTGGATAATCTCTCTCTCTTAAAAGAGATTATGGTAAAATAATCGAAGGGTTGGGTTTACAGTAATTGACCGCCTTTTTTGAGCGCAAACCGAAATGGATTTCCTATGTTTTCGTTTTCATAGCCCTTATCTTGCTCTCTGTTAGTATCGGCAGGGGACCGGAATGGAATCCTGCAGAAAAGATTGTCGCCCAGATAACCGCCCCATTTCAGAGATTCTTTATGGGGACCATACGTACCGTGAGGGATGTCTGGGGGAAGTATTTTTTCTTGGTTGAAACTCATCAAGAGAATGTGCTCCTGAGAAAAAAGCTGGACCTCTTTAAGCTCGAGAACAGCAGGTATCAAGAACTCTTACTGGCCAATAAGCGCTTACAGGAACTCCTCAATTTTCAAGAGAACACTGATGAACTGTTATTGCCGGCACGGGTCATCGGTTGGGACTCGAGTGGATTGTTCAAATCTATAACGATAGACAAGGGAGAGAATGATGGCATTACGGTAAGCATGCCGGTGGTCAATGCGGAGGGGGTTGTTGGAAGGATTATTTCGGTTTCCCCAGGATATTCACAGGTGCTGCTGGTTACCGATCAAAACAGCTCTGTTGATGGGTTAGTGCAGAGATCACGAGGGAGAGGCATCCTTAAGGGGAGAGGATCAAGCGAGTGTCTTTTTGAGTACGTTATAAAGACGTGTGACATCCAAAACGGGGACACCATTGTAACCTCTGGGATGGCAGGGGTTTTTCCTAAAGGCCTTTATTTGGGTATAGTCACTCAGACAAAGGATTACCCCAACAAACTCTTCAAAGATGTTCGGGTTGTTCCGGCTGTGGATTTTTCGAAGCTGGAAGAGGTTCTCGTAGTTTCTCGATCTGGGTTGGTGTCCTTGCCGGGCCCTGACAGTTAAGCAACAACCTAATTATTTCGGCTAGATAGTGGAGTGGGGACGAAAGACTATTTACAGCAATGGAGAGAAAACCGCGTCTTTTTCCATCCTATCATCTGGTTTGTGTGCGGTCTGTTTGTCGTTTTGCGGGGAAACATAGCGCATCTCAGCAGGATTGAATGGCTCGATTTTGACCTCATTCCTGTCTTCCTGGTATATCTCATCGCCATAGACCAAAACATTAAGGCCCTTTGCCTCGCCTTTTTTATGGGGCTACTAACGGACATGTTTTCCTCGTGCCAGCTGGGTTTGTTTGCTTTCACCTATTCCGCTATTCTCCTGGCAATCAATAGCACACGACATTTTTTGGATCTTGCTAACGTCAGGACCGCAGCCTTATTGGTGGCCCTTTTTCTCTTGGCAAAGTGGTGTTTCGTTCTGATTGTATTGCGTATCTTACCGTTGGCCCAATCGGTGCCCTCGATTAGTTTTATTATGGTTATTATTTCTGCACTCATTATGGGCGTTATTGCCCCGATACTGTTCTATGTTCTTGACGTGGTCTACGGAAAGGAAGATAGAGAGCATGCTTAGAGACCGCGGCAGTACCCGGTATCCTCTTTCATTGGTAACGGATCATGGTGTGGCGTTCGGATTTTGATCTAAGAGAAGCCGAGATATACCAGAGACGCTTGACGAGGTTGACCGTTTTCGTTTTTGTCGTTTTTGGTATTTTGTTTGTGCGGCTGTGGTCTTTGCAAATCATCCATGGATCCCGATACAGGACAGAATCGGAGAATAATCGAATCGATTTGCGGGATATCATGCCCTCCAGGGGCCTTGTGTTCGACAGGAATGGTCAATTGCTGGTCGACAATAGACCCTCCTTCATCTTGGGTGTAATGCCGGAAAATATCAGGAATCTTGATAGCCTGCTGAGTGACCTGTCAAGGCTGGTGGATATTGATCGTCCGGCAGCAGAAGAAAAGATAAAATATGCCCTTAGAGGAGATCCCTTTCGGTGTGTCTACTTGAAAAGAGGTCTCAGCAGGGATGAGTTAGCCAGAATAGAAACCCATAAGGTAAATATGCCCGGGGTAACCATAGAAGTGAAGCCCCAGAGACACTGTATTTACGGGACTCTTGCTGCTCATCTCATCGGTTATCTCGGGGAAATCGACAAAGAGCAACTTGGGAAAAGGGAATATGGCGGGAATAAGCCCGGCGATTTTGTAGGAAAATACGGCATTGAGAAAAAGTGGCACAAGTACCTGGATGGCACAAGGGGAGGCCAACAGGTTGAGGTAGATGCGTCTGGACGAATACTCAGAGTGCTTTACCAAAAGGAAGCAGAGGCGGGAGCCGATGTTTATCTGACGATAGATAAGGACCTTCAGGTGTTGGCGGAGCAGTCGCTCAAGAATCGAGCCGGTGCTATTGTGGCCATGAGCCCAAAAAGCGGCGAGATCCTGGCTGCAGCAAGCAGCCCAACGTTTAATCCCAATGACTTTGCCAAAGGGATGGATAAGGGGGTGTGGCAGGGCCTCATCTCTCATCGCTACTTCCCCTTACAGAATCGGGTAATATCAAGTCAATATCCTCCGGGCTCTCTTTTTAAGATCGTAGTAGCCCTTGCAGGGCTGGAAGAGGGGGGCATTGACCCAAAGGAAAGGCTTTTTTGCGGGGGGAGTTACACGTTTCAAGGCAGGGAGTACCGAGATTGGAAAAAAGAAGGCCATGGGTATGTTGATCTACATCGGGCCTTAGTCGAATCCTGTGACGTCTACTTTTACAGAATGGGCCAAAGGATAGGCATCGAAGCCATTGCAAAATACGCAAAGAACCTCGGTCTCGGCCATAACACGGGCATTCAGCTAGGAGACGAAAAGCCGGGACTCATACCGAATAAGGCCTGGAAATTACGAAGGTGGCACGTTCCCTGGCAAGATGGAGAGACGCTTTCCGTGGCTGTAGGGCAGAGCTTTACCCTGATTACCCCTATCCAAATTGCACGGTTTATCTCAGCCCTTTTCAACGGAGGCACCCTGTACAGACCCCAAGCCACCCTATGGGTAGGCAGGGACAGCGAGAAGAGGTTGTTTGAGTTCAAACCTGAGCCAGCAGGCACATGGGATCTTGCGGAGAAAAACATGGAGTTGGTCAAAAGGGGCCTGTACGGGGTTGTGAATGAGCCTCATGGCACGGGCTGGAGGGCGCGGTTGCCCAACATTCCCGTGGCGGGAAAGACAGGCACTTCCCAGGTAATTTCCTTACCGGAAGAAAGGGAAACGGGACAGGAAAAGGACATTCCCTACAAGTTCAGAGATCATGCATGGTTTGTGGCCATTGCGCCTTTCGAAGACCCGCAGATAGCGGTTGCCATTGTCGTGGAGCACAGTGGCAAGGGCGGGGCTGTAGCAGCTCCGATCGCAAAGGCCCTATTCGAGGAATACTTCAAGACAAAGGCACCCTCGTAGAGGGTGTGCCCCGTGATTCTCATGCTCCGCCATGAAATGAGCCACAAGGGGTGAGAGGCGAGTATGTTCGACCGTCGATTGATAGACAACTTTGATTGGATATTGCTGGCTGTATTGATCGTTATGGGTTTGCTGAGCGTTTTTAACCTCTACAGCGCAACCTACACCGTTAGGGCCCTTGGGGGAGGCCAGATTTTCGTGAAGCAAATCTGCTGGTATGCCATCGGTTTTTTGATTCTCCTCCTGATGACCACCTTTGATTATCATATGCTTAACAGGCTTGCGTATCCACTATTCTTTCTCTCTCTTGTTCTTCTGTTGGCCGTTCTCAAGATGGGAAAGGTTGCCCATGGGTCTCAACGGTGGCTGAGCCTTGGTCTTTTCTCTGTCCAACCTTCAGAGATCGTAAAGATCTCCCTTGTGATCATTCTCGCCAAGCATTTCTCTGAAGATGAAAGAATAGGGAACTACCGCCTGCGAGACCTGGTCAGACCGTTAATCTTGACCGTCATTCCCTTCATGCTTATTGTCTATCAACCCGATCTGGGAACGGCCCTCATGCTGCTGATAGTCTCGTTCTCGATCATCATTTTTGCTCATGTTAACTGGAAATCCATTCTCATTTTTCTGTCCACCGCCGTTCTTTCAACGCCATTCCTGTGGGTTACCCTCCAGGGGTACCAGAAGAAGCGGATCATAGCATTCCTCAGGCCTCAATTGGACCCCTTGGGTGCCGCTTATCATGTTACCCAATCGAAGATTGCGATTGGTTCGGGCCTTTTTTGGGGAAAGGGTTTTCTGAAAGGGACTCAGACACGATTACACTTTCTGCCGCAACAGCATACCGATTTTTGCTTCTCCGTCTTGGCAGAGGAATGGGGGTTTGTCGGCTCAGCCGTGATTCTCTTCCTCTACCTATTCTTGATTCTGTGGTGCATCAACATAGCCAGAAGCAGCAAAGATCGATTTGGCACCCTGCTTGTGATCGGTGTTGCCGCATCTATCTTCTGGCACCTCACGATAAACGTGGGCATGGTCACAGGGTTACTTCCCGTTGTAGGAATACCATTAGTCTTGTTCAGCTATGGTGGATCGTCTGTTATTTCCACCATGGCGGCCATGGGCCTGGTAATGAATGTGAGCATGAGGAGGTTCATGTTTCAAGAATGACCGCGCGGCACCGATAGTTGGGAATCCCGCTACCGATGCGCCCGGTGTTTTTTCTTGCAATCATTGGCGAGGGTATGGTATTAAACCGCTGAAAAAAAGCCTGATAGGGGGACAGCCCATGAAAACACCTAAGGAAGAGATTAACGCCTTTCTTGGCAAGGACACGGAATTCGAAGGCAAGTTTTCCTTCACCGGTGCAGTGCGGATAGACGGCAAATTCTCCGGTGAAATAGAATCAAGCGGGACCTTGATAGTGGGGGAATCCGCAACGATAAAGTCGCAAATACATGTTGCTGATATGATAATAAGCGGAGAGGTTAATGGGGATATTGTTGCGGAGAACAAGATCGAGATAAGCGTTCCCGGTAAGCTCTTCGGCAATATCCAAACCCCAAAGCTCGTCATCGAAGAGGGCGTTATCTTTGAGGGAAAGTGTAAGATGCAGGAGCTGGGAAAAGAGAGAAAGAAGGAGCTGAGCCCCTCCCCAAAGGAAGATGGAAACCTTTCTATCTTGAAATAACCGTTCCCCCCTTTTAAATCTTATTCCGGTTTCGAAGCGCAACAGAGGTTCGGAATGATCTTAGAATCCTTACAAAAGATTAAACAGGCAGAAGCAGAGGCAAAACAGAAGACAGAGGACGCCAGACAAGACGCGGGACGGCTGATTGAGGAGGCCAAAAAAGAGGCAGAAAGACTTTTGACAGACAGGGTAAGGGATGCACGGGGCCTGGCGGAAAAGATGCGTGAGGAGGCGGCGGAAAAGGCCGGGAAAGAATGCCGGGAACTTGCAGACGAATGGAAAAAGGATACCGAGGAATTGACGCAAGGGGCCCATAGGAACCTGGAAAAGGCTCGAGACTTTATTTTACGTTCTTTGTTAGGCTGATATCATGTTACGCCCAACCCGGATGAAAAGGCTACAAATAGTCGCCCTTAAAGGGTTTAGGGACGGCATCGTTAAGGGGCTTCAGGCTCTCGGCACCGTCCACCTTACCGACTATTCCGAAGCGATTAATGACCCCCACCTGAAGGACCTTCTGCAACCGCACCCCATCTCACCGAACATACGGAGAATAGCTGCCCAGAATATAGCCCTCAATCGGTTGCTGGATCTTTTTGAACGCCACGACCCAGAGCCTCGGGAGGGTTTTATAAAGGCTGTTTTTGCCCCGCTGCCGCCTAAAAGGATCGAAACCGAAGAGCTGTTCGGCCCAGGGCTTCTTGATGCTGTTGACGGAATCATAGGGAAAGTCGAGAGCGAAGTGGCACAGCCGGTAGAGGATCTCGAGAGGATTGAGGAGGAGATTGCAGAAGGCGTAAGAACCAGAGGGTTACTGGAGCTGGTGTTACCCCTGGACATAGACCTGGGAGATGTCGGTGATTCGGACTTTTTGTCCGTATTGCTCGGTGTTGCCCCGAAAGAAGAGATCGATAACCTGAGAGAACGATTAGAGGACATAACGAATAATGCCTTCTATCTGGGAGCCCGCGAGACATCCGAGGACAACATCGTAACGGTAGTAGTCTGCCTCAAGGAACAGGTATCGGCGGTATTGCCGAATCTCCGTCGCTTGAACTGGGAAAGAGTTGAGATACAGGGGCTGCAAGGAACGCCGGGAAAGGCCATCGATTCTATTGATAAAAGACTGGAGGGCTTGGACCAGGAGAAGCGAGCAAAAGAGCGCATGATCGTTGATATTGCACGACGGTGGAAGGATGAGCTCAGAAAATACCAGGAACTTCTCATGGTCGAACGGCAGCGGGAAGAAAACCACACGAAATTTGCCAGGATGGAGCACGTTGTGGCTATTGAGGGCTGGGTACCCTGTGACTCGGTTGCCCAGGCCGTTCAGGAGATCAGAAGCATCAGCAGAGGAGCGTGCGTGGTAGACCTGACGGATCCGGATGACAACGATGACGTGCCGGTACAGCTCAAAAACCCCAAGTTCTTCAAGAGCTTTGAGCTGTTAACCCGCCTGTATGGCTTGCCAGCCTATAATGGTGTGGACCCGACCCTGTTTTTGGCGCCGGGCTTTCTCCTGTTTTTTTCGATTATGTTAACGGACGCGCTCTACGGGCTCATTGCCCTTGTTTTGGGTATGCTGTTGATCAGAGGAGGCGGGAAATATAACGAGATGATAAAAGATGGTGGAATCATTCTCTCCTCTGCAGGGGCTGCTACCATCATCATCGGGGCCCTTTCGGGCGGGTGGTTCGGCGGTTTTGGTCTTAAATTGCCTCTACTCGCATCCCTCCAGGTATTCGACCCCATGGTTCAGGTTACCGCATTCTTGTTGATTGCGCTTATCATCGGCTTGGCTCATGTTAATGTGGGCGTAGTGATCAATGTGGCACATAAACTAAAAGCAGGTCAGAGATGGAAGGCTATCAGCGAGAACCTTTGGTTCTTGTTTATGCAGCCAGGCCTTATTTTCATCGTGTCAGGCCATAAGTCGCTGGGCCTGGTGTTTATTGTCATCGCTCTGATATTGCTTCTAGGAGGACACAAGGCCATGTCCATGTTTCAGATAACCGGATTCATGGGGGATGTTCTCTCCTACGCCAGGCTTATGGCCTTAGGGTTGTGCACAACGGGGATTGCCATGACCGTTAACGTGCTCGCCAGCATGCTCTATATGGTTGGTTGGCTCGGAATAGTCCTGGCCGTTATCATTTTTCTGTTCGGCCATTTATTCAATTTCCTCATTAATGCCATGGGGAGCTTTGTGCACGGGCTTCGCTTGCACTATGTGGAGTTTTTTACCAAATTCTATCAGAGCGGGGGTACCGAATTTACGCCCCTTGAGATGAAATTTGACACCGTAGAGATAAAATAAGAGGGAGGTATATTTATGGAGTTATCATCAGGAACAGTGTGGGCAATTATTGGTGCAGCAATTTCCATGGGTTTGGCCGCGATTGCTTCGGGGATCGGAGTCGGTCTCGCTGGTGTTGCAGGCGCAGGCGTTATTTCAGAGGATCCAAAGAAATTCGGGCCTGTTTTAGTGCTCCAGGCCCTGCCACAAACCCAGGGGATCTATGGGTTCCTCGGGGCCGTTCTGATCCTTATCGGCGTTGGCGTGCTCGGCGGACCCGTTAAGGAGATTCCTATTGGAATGGGGTACGCTGCATTGGGAGGCGGTATCGTTATTGGTCTCAGCAGTTTCACGGCCGTTGCCCAGGGAGCTATAGCTGCCAGCGGCATGGGCGCGGTAGCCAAGCGACCCGAGACATTTGGGCAGGCGATCGTTCTTGCAGTTATGGCCGAGACGTTCGCCATTTTCGGTCTCCTCATAGCTATCCTGATCTTCGTAGGAACTAAGATTATGGGCGGCTGACGAGCGCAGATACCGCGAGAAGGGTATCTATTTTAAGTAAGGAGCAATTATGTCGGATGAAGGGATTGAGAAAATAGTATCCCACATACAGGCCGAAGCCGCGAAAGAGATATCCGAGATAGTGGGTGAGGCTCAAACAGAGGCGGATAAGATCAAGAAGGCTGCTCAAGAGAAGGTGGAGCGGGAGGCCGATAAGATTCTCTTAGACGGCAAACGAGCTGCCTCGCTTGAAGAGCAGCGGATGTTGGCCGAGAAGAGAATCCAGGTGAGACGAAAGCGGATGGATGCTCAAGAGGAGGCGATCGATAGCTCCTTTGCAGAGGCTCGAAAGGTCTTGGAGGAATTGACTGAGAAAGGAAAGCGAGACAACCTTGCTTACAAGGACATTCTGTTCAACCTGATTGTCTCCGCCTCTGAGGCAGTTGCTGGCAAGAAGCTGGAGTTGGTCCTCAACCAGAGGGATAGGAAGTCCTTCAAGGAAGAAATGCTGGCTGGGATAACCAGGGAGGTCAATAAGAGGACGGGAAGGGACATGAGCCTTGATCTGGCGGATGAGCCTGCCCAATTCCTTGGAGGCGTGGTTGTGAGGGATTTGGAGAATTCCGTGGAGGTTGACCATACACTTGAGACCAAACTGAGCAGGCTGAGGGAGAGCATGCGGGTGGAGGTGGCCAAGATCCTTTTCGGGGATAGGCTATGATGAGAGATGTCCTCTCATACCTTTATGTGAATGCCACCGTGATGGCAAAGGAGGGAAAGTTCATCTCTCAGGGGCGATGGGATGATCTCTGGGGGTGCGCCTCGCCAGGAGAGATTGCCTCACTTTTGGAGGCAACCGATTATTTTCCTTATCTCTCGGAAGGTGCAGTCAGTGATGCCAAAGAACTGGAAAAGTCGATCCTGGCCGAGTTCTCTGCCGTCGGAAAGGAGATTTCTAAGATCATCCCAAAAGGGGCCTGGCCGATAAGAGAGTATTTGCTTCGAAAATGGGACGTTATCAATCTAAGAACGGCAATCCGGGGAATGCATAGCGGGGCAAAGAAAGAGGACATCCTAGCTTCCTTTGTGGAAGGTGGCGAACTGGATATCACCTTTCTCAGAACCATTGTCGATGCGGAGGGCATGGAGGATCTTGTGGCCCTCTTAACAAGAACGCCATATCGTTCGCTCAGCCAAGGCCTGGCCCGGTATTCTGAGACCAACAATCTGTTCTTTTTGGAGTCCTTGCTGGATAAGGCCTTTTGGGAGGATCTATGGCTTAAGGTTCTGAAGCTGAGAGTCAGTAAGGGGTTCAGGGAATTCTTAGAGGTCTGCGTGGAGACCCACAATCTGAAGGTTATTCTGAGGGCAAAACATGGTGGCCTCCTTCGAGAGGAGATTGAGCCCTGTTTGATACCCGAGTGCAAGATCCTCGACGAACTCCTGGTGGCCTTCGATGAGGAGGATATCGCGGGCCTTCTGCCCGTTCTGGAGGGCACACCGTATTTTGAATCCCTCGCTTCTTGTCAGTCTGAGCACGAGAGCACCGGGTCCATTCTGGCCTTTGAAGAGGTGCTCGATGGTGCCGTGCTCGCAAGGGGGGAGGATATCAGAAAGAAGCGGCCGTTTGGCCCCGGGCCCCTCATTGGGTTTCTTGTTTCAAAGGAGACGGAGGTGAGGAACCTCTTGGCTCTGGCGAGGAGCACAGAGGTTGAGCTGAGCAGAGAAGAGGTCAGAGAAGCAGTAACGAGGAAATAATGGAAATCGCCCTGATAGGAGACAGACACGCCGCCTATGGGTTTAAACTTGCAGGCGTTAAGCAAACCTTCCTGATAGATGAACTCAAAACGAGGGATGTCAGGGAGGCGCTGAGGAGCCTATTCAATGGCAACATCGGGATTATACTGATTACCGAGAAGGCAGCCACTGAGATAAGGAGTGCCCTGGACGAGGTAAGTAGGTTCCGAAAGGGCATCATGCCAATTATCTTAGAGATTCCGGATAGTGGGGGTCCATTGGTGGGCAAAACTGACCCCATGCGGGGGCTCATTAAACGAACGGTTGGATTCGAAATAGCATAGTGAGGAAAACATGGCGGATTTCAAGGCAGGAAAGATAAAGAGCATTGCTGGCCCGCTCGTAATAGCCAAAGACATGAAAGGCTGTGAGATGTATGAGGTTGTAAGGGTGGGGCAGGAAGGGCTCATGGGGGAGACGATAAAGCTCATACAGGACTTGGCTTACGTGCAGGTTTACGAGGACACCACTGGGCTCAAACCGGGAGAGGAGGTCATGAGAACAGGGGCTCCCTTGTCAGTTGAGCTGGGCCCGGGGATCATTACCAATTTCTATGATGGGATACAGCGACCGTTGCTTGCAATCAAGAATCAGGCAGGTGACTATATTCCCCGAGGCGTTAATGTTCCCGGCCTGGATCCCGAAAAAAAATGGGACTTCACGCCAACCGTGAAAAAGGGTGACGAGGTCGAAGAGGGCGACTTTCTCGGCGAGGTTCAAGAGTCAAAGGTCATTAAGCACAAAATCATGGTCCCTCCACGGATGCGGGGAAAGGTGGTCGAGATCAAGAGCGGAAGTTTCACGGTCGATGACGTCGTAGCTGTCCTCGACAGGGATGGACAAAAGGTCGAGCTAACCATGAAACAGAAATGGCCGGTCCGGATCGGAAGACCCCTCATAAAAAAACTTGATCCTGAGGTCCCCTTGTTTACAGGCCAAAGGATTTATGATACGTTCTTTCCTATAGCAAAAGGGGGGACGGCTGCAATTCCGGGAGGCTTTGGTACTGGCAAAACAGTGAGCCAACACCAGTTGGCCAAATGGGCTGATTCCCAGGTGGTTGTATACGTAGGCTGCGGGGAAAGAGGCAACGAGATGACAGAGGTCTTGCTCACCTTTCCCGAATTGGACGACCCCAATACCGGGGAGAAACTCATGGAGCGGTCCACCTTGATAGCCAACACATCCAATATGCCGGTTGCAGCTCGAGAGGCCTCGATCTACACAGGTGTTACCATTGCCGAGTATTACCGGGACATGGGATATGATGTGGCCTTGATGGCCGACTCAACATCGCGGTGGGCCGAGGCATTAAGAGAGATCTCGGGAAGGCTGGAGGAGATGCCTGGTGAAGAGGGATTCCCAGCATATCTGGGCACAAGGCTTGCCGATTTCTACGAAAGGGCAGGCCGGGTAAGGACCTTGGGGCGCGACGAGAGGTTTGGTTCGGTTTCGATTATCGGGGCGGTATCGCCGCCGGGAGGCGATTTTTCCGAACCTGTTTCTCAGAATACCTTGAGGGTGGTAAGCTCCTTCTGGGCATTGGACACCAACCTTGCAGACAGAAGACATTTTCCTGCCATCAATTGGCTCACAAGCTATTCGCTCTATTTGGATTTCGTAAAACCGTGGTTTGATCAAAACGTGGACAAGGAATTCCAGATCCTCCGAGGAGAGATGATGGCGCTACTGGAAAAGGAGGCGGAGCTTCAGGAGATTGTACAGCTGGTTGGCCAGGACGCTTTGCCGGAGTCGGACAGGGCCCTCTTGGAGGTAGCGCGTATGATCAGAGAGGATTACCTGCAACAGCATGCCTACCACGAAATAGATTCCTATTGCTCAAAGGAGAAACAATTTCTCATGCTTAAAATCATTTGGAGATTCTATCAAGAGGTCAACAAGGCGATCGAGTCGGGCGTTGGAGCGGGCAGGATAGCGGCGGTGAAGGTAAAGGATGAAATAGCTCGAATGAAATATACGCCGAACCCGGATTTCCCGAAGAGATATGAGGGATTGGTACAATCTATCGAACGTGAATTTGAAGCCTTGAGGAATCAAAAATGACAGAAAAAGCAACGGACATAAAATCGAGAGAGTACCGGTCAGTAACGCAGGTAGCAGGGCCTCTCATGATCGTGGAGGGCGTGGAAGAGGTAGCGTATGGAGAGGTTGTGTATATCCGAACCCCTGAAGGCGAAAACCGCATGGGTCAGGTCTTGGAATCCCAGGAGAATGTGGCCATTGTCCAGGTATTTGAAGGCACAAGAGGACTTGACACGGATCAGACAAGAGTAAGATTCTCCGGAGACATCATGAGGATCTCCCTGTCCAAGGAGATGCTCGGAAGGTCCTTTGACGGTCTGGGCAGACCCATTGATGGAGGTCCGGAGATCATTCCGGAGATTCGAACGCCCATAATCGGTGCCGCCATAAACCCAACGGCCCGGGCATACCCGAACGAATTCATTCAAACCGGTATCTCCACCATTGACGGAATGAATACCTTGGTGAGAGGACAGAAACTCCCGATCTTTTCAGGGTCCGGATTGCCCCACAATGAGCTCGCTGCCCAGATAGCACGGCAGGCCACTGTTTTGGGTTCGGAAGAACCCTTTAGTGTTATTTTTGCCGCCATGGGCATCACCCATGAAGAGGCAAATTTCTTCATGAATAGCTTTGAATCTACCGGGGCGCTGGAGCGGATTGTTTCGTTTATCAACCTTGCAGATGACCCGGCCATAGAGAGGATTATCACGCCCAGGATGGCACTCACCACAGCGGAGTTCTTAGCTTTCAGCTACGATACCCATGTGCTGGTTATAGTTACTGATATGACCAATTACTGCGAGGCCCTGCGAGAGATCTCCGCGGCGCGGGAAGAGGTCCCGGGAAGGCGGGGGTATCCGGGTTATATGTATACCGATTTATCGACTATCTATGAGAGGGCCGGGAGGATTACCGGAAAGAAGGGTTCTATCACGCAGATGCCCATTCTCTCCATGCCGGATGACGATATCACCCATCCCGTGCCAGACCTCACCGGATATATCACCGAGGGACAATTCGTTCTCTCTCGTGAACTGCACCGGAAGGGAGTGTATCCGCCGGTGGATGTCTTGCCCAGCCTTTCCAGACTCATGAACGAGGGGATCGGTGAAGGTAGAACACGGGCAGATCACTTAGGGGTTTCCGATCAGTGTTATTCAGCCTATGCCGAGGGCAGGGATGTGAGGAGCCTTGTTGCGGTCGTCGGAGAGGAGGCGTTGAGCGAAAGAGATCGCCTCAACCTGAAGTTTGCGGAGATTTTTGAAGAGCGGTTCGTCACTCAGGGGGTAGATGAAAACAGAACGATTGAGCAGACGCTGAGCCTCGGGTGGGAATTGCTCGGAGTTCTTCCCGAGGGAGAACTCAAGAGGATCGATGAAAAATACGTTAAACAGTATTACAAAAAGGCTTCTCCGGTGGAGGTAGGAGCGTAAGGCATGGCAGAAATCCTACAGAACGTTAAGCCCACAAGGATGGAGCTCTTGAAGCTCAAAAGAAGGGTTAAGCTTGCTGATAAGGGGCATAAACTGTTAAAGGAAAAGCGAGATGCACTAGTCTCCGAATTCATGGTGGTAATCAAAGAGTATAAAGACGCGAGAAAGGAGGTGGAGGTAAACCTGCAGACCGCCTTTCGTAATCTGTTGATGGCTGAGATCTTGCTTGGATCTCGGGAAATGCAACAGATAAGCGAGATAACCTTACGAGATATCGATCTCGGTTTTACAACCAAAAACATAATGGGTGTGTTAGTGCCCATTATGAGCATTGAAAACCCGGTCAGGAAGATAAACGAGCGGGGGTATGGCTTTTTGAGCACCACTGCAAAACTCGATGATGCTGCCAAGAGCTTTGAGGAATCCCTCTCAGTCATTGTAAGGCTGGCGGAGGTTGAAGAGTCGGTCAGGAGGATTGCCGAAGAGGTAGAAAAGACAAAGAGAAGGGTTAATGCGCTGGAATACATCGTTATCCCCCGGCTCAAGGCAACGATTAAGCATATAGAAATGAGGATGGAAGAGATCGAGAGGGAAAGTTTCATGCGACTAAAGAAGATTAAGGCATCCCTTGAAGCACGCAAGTAAGCTCACCGCCAACAGATATGTTTGTTTCTTTCTCAAGCCATCATTTTTTAAGAACCTCCTAAGAAACTAGCGATTCAAAAGAGCATGGAGATATCTTTTTTTGCTATGCCCTCACAACAAGGCCCCATACAGGGCCGTTTCAAACCGACGCACCGCCCCATAAGCCTTAGCACTAATGTACCAGCCTGTGTACGCCGTTTTGAAACGCCCACTCCTTTGAACGATGAGAGGCCTGCCCTGGCGCTCAGCTTCAGGAGTTTTGTATGGATACGAGAGTATTTCACATCAATGCTCTCCTTACTCATGCCGTATGAGCCAGGTCTGGGCCAGGGGCACAGTCAAAAAAAGACATCTCCATGCTCACCATCCCGTTTCTTTCATTTATAACCCTGAAGCGAAGTGCCAGGGTCGTGTGCCAAAAGCTTAACGGTTACGCCAAGACCTTATGCGTGATTCAAACAAAAAGGTGAACGACCTGCCATGACTCTAAGGCTCGAGATGAACAGAAGAAACAGTGCTTTTCAGAGAGACAGGGATACCAGAAAGAGACTCTTTTATCTCTTTTTCATCGCCCAGATCTGTTCGATCTTCTGTCTGGTCGTGGGAATCCTCTTCTTTATCCTTCGGTTTCTGAGGCTTATTTGATCGAAGACCGGCCCGTAAACCCTCCCTCGCAGCACCTCACACCTGTTCCCTTGTAGGATTCTCCACGGCTGCTTTGATGACCTCAACGACGAGTTTCGTTGCTTTGGCTGTTGCAAATCCCGCCCGGGCATTTCGCCGCGGTGACACGGGGAGAGGCCTGGGTCAGGTTTCACCTGAGGGTGGTTGACACGGTCCGGCGACAAGAAACCGCGAATCTTCTTAAAACTTGACTTTCACTCTGAAAAGGATATACTGAGCGTGTCGGGCAGTATAAGGTCTGTATGGGGCTAAAGGAAATAGAACAGTTTGAGCTGTTAGAACAGAAGGTAGAATCACTCATCTCGGCCGTCAGTTCCCTTAACGAGCAGAAGATGATGTTAGAACGAAAGGTGAGAACCCAACAAGAAGAGCTGGGTACATTAAGGAGCCAGATCGATACGCTCAGGGCTGACAGAGACGTGGTTCAAAAGAGAATAGCAAGCCTTTTGGAGAAGATCACGGAATGTGAAGCGTGATTGTGGTCGATAAACCCCATGACAGCAACGGTTAAAATCAAAATACAGAACAGGGAATTCGCTGTAAAAGGCAGCGATGATAGAGAGCAAATATTACAAGTGGCTGCATACGTTGACCAAAAGCTGAAAGAGGTTAGTGATTCTGCAAAGGGAATATCAGACGATAAGACAGCTATTCTGGCTGCCCTTAATATTGCAGGCGATTACTTTCAGCTGTTAAAGGAAAAGGAGGATTTACTAGCCGAGATTAACGACAGGTCGAAGAGGTTGATACAGAACCTGGATTTGGTATTAGGCTGAATCGTTCCCCTGCTGTGCTCGTGATTGATGGGACGCTTTTGATCCAACAGCATAGTGAAAGGGAGTTCCCCCTTGCCTCTGTGTGTTTCTTTTGAGAAAGCCAAAGAGACCTAACGGGGTAACGGAACGCCCACCTTATGAGTATTAGGTTCAAAAAGGGTTGCCGGCACGGCACGATTGCGGGGGAACGCAAAAAGTGGACTGATAGTATTGGGCTAAGGAGCGCTTTGCTGCTTAACCTATAATAAACAGGCAAACATGCCCGATCTTCGGTGACAGCGAGGTGAGGGTGAATCAACGTACAGGGAAGAGAGCGTATGCTGTATAAGAGAATTGTATGTCATGGGTTTTTAGTGTGAATAGTTAGTTCTTTGTCTTTTTTCCCTGCTCATAGCATCACCTGCCTATCATTCCACTGAGCCACAATCAACCCCTCTTTTTCCCCAAGCACAACCTCTAAAACAAAGGGCGGTGATGTAACCATGATGATCACTCAGTTTGTTATTATTGCGCTGGCAGGTGTCCTAGCAGGAGCGGTGATTGGTATCATCGTTCGCAAGAAAATGGTGGAAAGCAAGCTTGACTCTGCGGAGGAGTATTCGAGAAAGGTTATTCTTGAGGCAAGCAAGCAGGCGGAAACAATCAGGAGGGAGGCCCAGCTTCAGGCCAAAGATAAACTGTATCAGGTGAAGATCGAGTTCGAGGAGGAGACACGGTCTCGACGAAAGGAACTGCAAAGCCAAGAGAAAAGACTGTTTCAAAAGGAAGAAACGCTGGATAAGAAGACGGAGCAACTGGAGCAGAGGGAGGGCGCTAACGCCAAAACCGAGGCAAGCTTAGCGCAGCGCCAGAGCGAGTTAAAGAAAACGGAAGACGAACTCGGCGGTCTCATAGAGGATGAAAGGCGAAAACTGGAAAGGGTTGCCGGGATTTCGGCAGCGGAAGCTAAAGAGATGCTTGTTTCCTCTATGGAATCTGAGGCGCGCCATGAGGCATCCAAACTCATAAAGAAGATAGAGACCGAAACTCGAGAAATATCGAATAGGAAGGCGCAAGAGATTTTGGTCTTGGCTATTAAACGGTATGCCGGTGAATATGTTACCGAGGAGAGCGTATCCGTAGTGAACTTACCAAATGATGAAATGAAGGGGAGGATTATCGGCAGAGAAGGCAGGAATATACGGGCCCTTGAAGCAGCAACAGGAATCGACCTCATTATTGATGATACACCGGAGGCTGTGGTGCTGTCAGGCTTTAATCCGGTGCGCAGACAGGTAGCTAAGATAGCGCTCGAGAGATTGATTGAAGATGGCAGGATTCACCCAGCCCGCATTGAAGAGGTCGTGGAGAGAGCGACCAGGGAGATTGAGGCGAGCATTAAGGAGGCCGGTGAACAGGCCACGTTTGATATTGGGATTCACGGTCTACATCCCGAACTGATAAAGCTGATTGGTCGGTTGAGATATAGATCAAGTTATGCGCAGAATGTCCTTCAGCACTCTCTTGAAGTTGCCTTCTTGTGCGGCATTATGGCAGCGGAATTACGGCTGGATGGAAAATTCGCTAAGCGGATCGGACTTCTGCACGATATTGGTAAGGCAGTAGACCATGAAATTGAGGGGGCCCATGCAACGATAGGCGCTGACCTTGCTAAGAAGTATGGTGAACCTGATGAGGTAGTACATGCTATAGCAGCTCATCACGAGGATATTCAAACGTCTTCCGTAATGGATGTGCTGCTTCAGGCTGCTGACACTCTTTCCGGTGCGCGGCCCGGTGCCAGGAGAGAGATGTTCGAGTCATATGTGAAGCGGTTGGAAGATATGGAAACGATAGCCAAATCCTTTAAAGGTGTAAACAAGTCTTATGCGATCCAGGCAGGCAGAGAGCTAAGGATAATGGTGGAAAGCGATAAGGTTGACGATTATGAGTCAACCATGATTTGCAGAGAGATAGCGAAGAAGATAGAAAAAGATCTCTCCTATCCGGGACAGATCAAGGTAACTGTAATACGAGAAACCAGGGCCATTGAATATGCCAAGTAGAGCATGGCCCTGAGATGGTTGAGCAGGCCTTTGAGCACAATTAGAGGCGTGTTAAGATTTTTTTCTTTACTCCAAGCAATACATTGCTAATACTAACCTCGTAGACCCCTACCGTATTTATAGGTTAAGACTGGTTGGCCGGCCTAGGGTATTTGAAATTCATCCTTACTGGACTATCTGGGTGGCCCGAATACTCACCTGCGTGCACATGTCAGGGGGGGTGCCTGTCATTCTGGCTTTTCTCGGCAATAACTGCTCGTTCTTGATACCATGATCCGACTCTTCAATGTTTATAAAAGCTTTGGGGCACAGAATCCTGCACTCATAGACATCAGTGTCGAGGTGGCAAAAGGGGAGTTTGTCTTTGTAACGGGACCGAGCGGGGCAGGAAAGACCACGCTGCTAAAAATGATCTTCTGTGCGGAAAAACCAACCAGTGGGCATGCAGTAGTCGACGGAAGAAACCTGAACAGGATCAGGGATAGGGAACTCGCCTTGCTCCGTCGAAGAATAGGGGTGGTCTTCCAGGATTTCAAGCTCCTCACCCGGCGCAATGTGTTTGTAAATGTGGCGCTGAGCTTGGAGGTGGCAGGAATACCGCCGGCCATAACCCGCAAGCGGGTTCACCAAACCTTGAGGTATTTAGGTCTGGCGGACAAGGAGGGATACTACCCGCCTCAGCTTTCGGGTGGGGAACAACAGAGAGTGGCAATCGCACGGGCAGTCGTCAATAACCCCCTGATCCTTTTGGCCGATGAGCCAACAGGCAATCTTGATCATGAATTGACCATGGAAATAATGGCCCTGTTAGAGGAGATTCACAGGAGAGGGACCACGGTGATTGTGGCAACACATAGCCAAGAGTTGCTCGCGGGAACAATGAAAAGGATAATCAGCCTCAATAAAGGCCGGATAGTCTAGATGAGAATATCGTTCTTGCGTTATTTTTTCAGGCAGGCCCTGGGGAATATATTCGAGAATCGGCTGGTTCATCTTATAGGCGTTGGCACCATGGTCATAGCGTTTCTCATCTTTGATGCCTTTGTCCTTGCTTTTGTAAACATCAATGCCTGGACACAGGAACGGGGAAGAACGCTGACCATGTCCATTTATTTCAAAGAGGACCCGGAAAGGAGCGCGATCGAAGACATACAGAGGCAACTGCTCGATTATCCGGTAAGCATTGCGAAGTTTGTTTCCAAGAACGATGCCATGAAGAGCCTCAGGAGGCAGCTTGGAGAGAAGGCCGGACTGCTTGATGGGCTCAAAGAAAACCCTTTACCAGCCTCCCTAGAGATTATTCTTTCAAGAGACGAGATCGATGATTCACTCCCCTACGAGTTGAAAAAGAAGCTGGAGAGAATCGAAAATGTTGATGAGGTGCAATATAGCCAGGAATGGATCGATCGAATTCAGGCTGTCATGGGGGCGGTAGAGATCGTGGGTCTGGTTTTTGGGGGTCTGCTCTTTCTCGCTGCGCTGTTTATCGTCACCAACACCATAAAACTGACTATCTATTCTAGAAAAGATGAGATTGAAATACTGAAGCTGGTGGGAGCAACGAACGGCTTTGTAAAGACCCCTTTTCTGATCGAGGGATCAATTCAAGGGTTTCTTGGTGGTTCGGTAGCAATTATCATCCTCTTCTTGGGGTATTTGATAGTAACGAGTGAGGTAGACCTCAGGATCGGATTTGGTGCTCTTGATTTAATCTTTCTCTCTCCTGAATTCATTATCTTGTTGGTTGCAACGAGTATCATCACTGGGTTTATCGGAAGCACCGTATCGTTAGGGCGGTTTTTTAGAATATGAATATACAGAACCGCCTTTTTCTATCACCTGTTTGTATGATGGCTGTCTTTTTGCTGAGTTCCTTGTCTGGGGGGCTCGGGCGAGCACAAGAAACGGCCTCTGGCGACAGCGACCGTTCCCAGGTGCAGCAGATAGAGAAATACTTGCAGGAGCAGCAAGGAGAACTGGATAGTGTTCACGGCAAGGAAAGGGACCTCTTGGGTCAACTGGAAAGACTGGAAAAGGATGTGGCCGAACAGAAGAAGGAAATAAGAGAACTGACCGACACAATACAAACGGTCTCACAAGAGATCCAAAGCGGCCAAAAGAGGATTCAGAAGCTCAACATTTCCGCAATGGCTGTCGAAAAAGCCCTTCAAAAGCGATTGGTGGCCTTCTACAAATTCGGCAGGTCTGGATACCTGCGACTTCTTGTCACTGCCACGTCTCTGCAAGAATTTCAGAAGACCATCAAGTACACAAAGGCACTTATGGGTCAGGATAGAAAGATGCTCGATACCTTGGGCGGGCAGAGGAGCCAGGTTGAGCATGAGGTGCAGAGGCTCAAGGAGAATATGGCACGCCTTGAAGCCTTGAGGAAGGACAAGGACCAAAGGATAGCATTTCTGCAAGAGTCTATTGAAAAGAAGGTTTTTTTGCTCATGAGAGTGCACAGGGAGAAGGAGTTCTACGGAACGGCCATAGAGGAATTGAGAGGGGCTGCTCAAGCCCTGAGCCAGGCGGTGGTGTGCTTGGAGTCACAAGAAAGGCAGGAGCCCCTGGCGGGAGGGTTTGCGCAAATGAAGGGAAGACTCCCCATGCCGGTAGAGGGAAAGATATTGAGGGACGCGAAACTGGTTAGATCCAATCCGTTTATGCACAGAAAGGGAGTGTATATAACCGGTTCTCCAGGTGAGGAGGTGAGGGCAGTGTTTCCCGGCAGAGTAGATTTTTCGGGCTGGTTTAAAGGATACGGGCAGCTGATAATTGTCAACCACGGATCGCACTATTTTACCATTTTTGCCCATCTCGATGAACGAGTTAGGGAAAAAGGAGATAT
This sequence comes from Desulfatiglandales bacterium, assembly GCA_035527895.1. Taxonomy (GTDB): domain Bacteria; phylum Desulfobacterota; class DSM-4660; order Desulfatiglandales; family B25-G16; genus JADFWK01. Next base: position 22,353 of record DATKZQ010000081.1, on the reverse strand, counting down.
GGTCGCAGCCGATGAGCCGGTGGGCCTCGTTGGAAACCCGGGATGGGAGGCAGGTGCTGGGGTGTATTTTGAGATAAGAAAGGGCGGCGAGCACCTTGACCCCAAAGCATGGCTTGGCAGGAAGGGTTAACAATAAGCCGGGAAAACGACTGTCTTGCACCGATAGCGTGTGGCAACCGATGCCCATATTTCAGGTCGACCCAACCTGGGGCGCGATTGTGCAGGAGTGAGATGGCTTAATACTTGCATTGAAACGGGGTTTGTAGCGATACCTCAATGGCCTCCAACCGTGATGTGGGGCCACGAACGATGAGTCGCGAGGGAATCTTTTTCTGGGTATAATGCCTTAAGGTAATCGTCTCGAGCGCTCGGAATGCTCGGCGATTACATACCGGGCTAACATTTATGTCAAATAGGGAGAAAGGGATGGTAATAACAAAGCGTAACCACATATGGTATCAGGCACCTCTTTTCATGATTCTGATAGTCTTGCTTCTGATCAGCGGAAGCTCGCGGCACGTTGTGGCAGACACAAAAGAGGCATACAAGAACATCGAGGTGTTCACCGATGTTTTGCGAAAGATTGAAGAGAACTATGTTGAGGAGACTCATGCTAATGAGCTTATCTACGGTGCCATAAGGGGCATGGTCGAGACATTGGATCCCCATTCTTCATTTATCACCCCGGAAGACTACAAGGAATTGATGATAGAGACTAAGGGAAGTTTTCCAGGTGTGGGGATCGTGATAACGATGAAAGACAAAGCCCTCACTGTTGTCTCCCCCATTGAAGGAACACCTGCGGATAAGGCGGGAATGAAGGCCGGGGATGTAATAATTATGGTTGGGGACAAGGCAACAAAGGATTTGACGATGCGGGAAGCGGTCAAGCTGATACGGGGACCCAAGGGCACCAAGGTAAAGCTGACGGTGCAAAGGAAGGGGCTGGAAAAGCCGATTGATTTTGTAATCACCAGGGATGAAATACCCATCAAGAGCGTACGCTCATTTTATCTTCCCTTTGATTTGGGCTACATACGGATATCAAACTTCCAAAGCAATACCGGTCGAGACCTTGTCAAGGCCCTCAGAGAGACGGAAAGCAAAAAGGAACTGAAGGGGCTCGTGCTGGATCTCCGTAACAACCCGGGGGGGCTGCTGTCCCAAGCTGTAAGGGTTGCAGATGAATTCCTTGATGCAGGCGTGATTGTCTCTATAAAGAGCCGAGACAAGAAGGAGCAAAAAAGCGTTGCCCATAAGAACAAGGAATCTCGAACATATCCCATGGTTGTTCTTGTCAATGAGGGGAGTGCCAGCGCATCTGAAATAGTTGCCGGCGCGCTACAAGACAACAAAAGGGCCCTCATCCTGGGATCCACCACTTTTGGAAAGGGCTCCGTTCAGACCCTCTTTCCTCTAACGGATGGCTCCGGTTTGCGTCTAACAACAGCGCTTTACTACACTCCGAATGGGAGATCGATTCAAGCGAGCGGTATTGAGCCGGATATCGAGGTTGCCTTTGTGCCGCCGGCGGAAAAGCCGACCGTGAAAAAGGGACCCGTCATTAGAGAGAGGGATCTGCAAGGTCATCTCGAGAGCGAGACCCCGGAGGCGGAAGAGGAGCGAGAGGGAGACGTATCGGCTGACGAAAAGGAGGACATCCAAGAACGCATTGCCAACGACAACCAGCTGAACAGGGCAGTACAGATACTTCGGTCCTGGAGCATCTTTTCTTCCATGGTGAACGGGCCGGCGCAAGAATGATGATGAGATAGCAGGATATGGCAAAGAAGCGGAAGAAGAAGAGGGAGCTGAAGTTTGTCCTCATTGCCCTTTGTTCTGCAGCAATCATTTTGGCCATACTCATCGGCTACCTGCGGCGACTTGAAAAAGAAGTATCGCCCTTACCATACGAGGAGGTGTACGCAACTTCCAGGCGATTGAGCAGGGACATTAGGCTGGTGGATAAGGCTATTTCCGATGGATTCTATGCTGTGGGGGTACCACTGGAGCATATCGTTTTTCTCTCAGTTATTCCGAGACATAAACAAGGGTTTCACTGGGATTTCAACAGCATAAAGGCTACGATTCCAAAAGGGCATTCACTCGCTCGGGTGGGAGATGAGATCAGGAGCAGGATCGCTGCCCTCAGTATTCCGGTTGAGATTGCCGCGGTCAAACATTCACCGGGGGAAATAACATACCATATATACTGTAACGGTCTTTTTACCCATAGGCTCAACCTCGTGGGCGACGGTCTTCCGCTGCCTCACCGTTTATCTCGGCCCAAGATCGGCATCATAATAGATGATTTGGGCTATGACAGCTCCCTTGCCAATGCATTTATTGCGCTCGATATACCCCTCACCCTATCTCTTTTGCCCTTTGCTCAAAACTCCAGAGCGATTGCCCAGAGGGCTCGGCACGTGGGCCGTGAAGCAATGCTACATCTTCCTATGGAGCCTATCAATTACCCCTCTGTCAACCCCGGAGATGGGGTGCTGCTGCTTTCAATGGACAAGGAAACGATCCTGGAGGTCCTTAACGATGATTTGAGGCAGATCCCTTTTGCGGTTGGAGTCAACAACCACATGGGCTCACGGTTTACGGAAAATGAGGAGAAGATGGCGATCGTGCTCGAAGCGTTGAAAAAGAGGGATCTCTATTTCGTTGATAGCAGAACAACCAGCGGAAGCGTAGCCTTTAAGACAGCACAAAAGATGGCCCTGAAAGCGGCAAAACGGGACATCTTTCTGGATAATGATCTTTCGGAAAATGCCCTCAAGATTCAGATGGAACGGCTGCTAAGCGTGGCAAGGTATAAGGGCCGGGCTATAGGGATTGGCCACCCTCACCGGGAGACCCTCAGCCTGTTAAAGAAATACCAATCAACCTTTACTCATGAGACAGAGGTGGTGCCTATCTCATGTCTTGTGAATTGATTTTTGGCTGCATGCATAGTGAGGTCAATCGTGAAAGGAGGATCAATAGTGAACGTACCATTACTCGATCTGCGCGCCCAGTTCAGAGCCATTAAAGAGGAAGTCCTTGCAGCCACCATGGAGGTTTATGAATGCCAGAGATTCATTCTGGGGCCGAAGGTAGAAGAACTGGAGAAGGCAATAGCCGCGTATACCCGCGTTACCTATGCGGCAGGAGTTTCGTCGGGAACCGATGCATTGCTCATCTCACTGATGAGTGCTCATGTCGGCCCCGGAGATCTGGTGATCACCTCTCCTTACACCTTTTTTTCCACCGCTGGCTCCATCGCCCGCTTAGGTGCTGTGCCCGTGTTTATCGATATTGATGAGCAAACCTATAATATGGATCCCGAGCGATTAGACGAAAAGATCTCCTCCATGAGCAAGGAGGAGCGGCGTCGCAGCAAGGCCATAATCCCTGTACATCTTTTTGGGCAATGTGCGGATATGGACAGGATCGGGGCCACAGCAGAGTCTTTGGGCGCCGTCATTATAGAAGATGCGGCCCAGGCGATTGGCGCAGAGTACCAATCCTCCGATGGATCTCTGCACCGGGCCGGTTCCATGGGAGCCTATGGTTGTTTTTCCTTTTTTCCCTCCAAAAACCTCGGGTCCTTCGGAGATGCGGGCATGGTTACCACTGGCAATAATGAGGCGTATGAACGACTCAAAATACTGAGGACTCACGGATCTGAACCGAAGTATTACCATAAGGTGATCGGCGGGAATTTCAGGTTAGATGCCCTTCAGGCTGCCATTCTCCTGGTAAAATTGAACTACCTTGATCAATGGACCGAAAAACGGAGAGAGAACGCCCTTACCTATAGGGCGCTGTTTGCAGAGAAGGGGCTCGAGCACGTTGGACTCCCTTACGAGCACCAAGGAAGACATATCTACAACCAATTTGTGATAAAGGTCGGGCGAGAAAGAGCTGGATTGAGGGCTTATCTCTCCGAAAAGGGCATAGGCACCGAGGTTTATTACCCCGTTCCCCTCCATGTTCAGGAGTGTTTCTCATACTTGGGTTATGGTCCGGAAGAGTGCCCTGTTGCCCTCGATGCGGCAGCAAGAACCCTTGCCTTGCCTATTTACCCGGAGCTGGAATACGAGCAGCTCGACTATATCGTGGAAACCATACGTTCTTTCTATAAAGCCTATAAAGCGTGACCGATGCCAACCGATCACGTTGCAGTTTTTGTGGCCTGAGGCAAGAGGCACTCGTATCACGTCCAAAAAAAACGTATGAAAACGAAATGAGATTCGATTATTCGTTTTGAGCTGTTAACGTGTAAAATTCGAAGCACGAAATTCGAAATCCGAAACAATTTCAAAATTCGAATTTTCCAATTATTTAAACAGGTTTTGGGTTTTGGTCATTTGATATTCGGATTTGTTTCGCATTTCGATATTCGAATTTCGGATTTACGGTGGCGTTCTTCTGGAAGTTGTGCGATCGTGCATATTGCGCAGGTTATTGCTGGGACACTGCACTAGGAGTATATGAAGTCATGATTGAGGATTTAGTTACATTTTATCAAATGCCGCAATTAAACAGACCCGTGTTGATTGCCGCATTTGGGGGTTGGTCAAATGCCGGCAACACAGCGATTAAGGCGATTGAGTATATCATACGAAAAAAAAGAGCTACTCTGCTCGCTGAATTAGACCCAGATTGTTTTTTTCAGTTTACACAAAACAGACCGGTTATTGCCATAAAAGAGGGAAGACTCAGGGATTTCAAGCTCAACAAGACGTCTTTCTACTTCTTTTCCAACAAAGAGGGAGGCCATGATATCATCCTTGCAAAGGGGCAAGAGCCTGATTACCGATGGCTAACCTTTGTGGACACGGTACTGCAACTCTGTAAAAAATGGGGTGTCTCCCTCATCGTCAGTCTTGGGGGTATGTATGACGACGTGCTTCACACAGAGTCAATTGTCTCCGGTGTCTATGCCGATATGGAGTGGAGAGAGGTCTTCGCCAACAATGATGTCGGCCTGATAGACTACGAGGGCCCCTCTGGCATCCACTCGTTGATAATGAACAAGGTGCAACAGATGAATTATCCGTTTGTCGGCCTCTGGGGGCACTCCCCGCTCTACCTGAGAGGCACCAATTTTAGGGTCGTGATCAGGATGCTTCATCTTCTCGGATCTTTCTTCGGCTTCTCCGTTGATACGGACGAGCTCAAGAACGCACAAGGGGAATTTGAGCACCAAATTGGGGCGATACTGGAGAGTAACTCAGAGCTCCGTGAGCATATAGAACAGATTAAGAAGATCAGGAACGGGGAGCCGAGAAAAAAGGACGGGCCAAAGGTCGTGCACATAAAGGACTTTATCAGGCCCAAGGACGCAGAGTAAGGACTGTTGTCGGGTGTCGGTAGTCAGTAGTACCTGTTTTCGAGGCAAGACGTAGCCAGCAAAGCCCGGAATGCGGATTGCTATTTGCCAGAATATGTTTTTTTGCCTTTTTTCGGCAGGCAGCTGAAATTACCGGGTAAGAGACCTTGATCCAGGTGAAATACTGGCCCCTGCATCATGAAGCAACAAGACGCAGGTCAGGCGCTTTTCTGTGAGGTATAAGATATGGCGAATGTCGTTGTTATTGGCACCCAGTGGGGTGACGAAGGAAAAGGCAAGATCGTTGATCTCTTGACAGCCCATGCAAGCACGGTGGTTCGATTTCAGGGAGGGAACAACGCAGGCCATACCCTCGTTGTAAATGGGCAGAAATCCATCTTTCACCTCATACCCTCCGGGATCCTGTATCCACAGAAGAGGTGTCTCATTGGGAATGGCGTTGTCGTGGACCTTGAGGTGCTGTTGGAGGAGATGAAAGAGCTGTCCGAAAGAGGGATACCTGTTGGCCCCGACAGGCTGGGCCTCAGCGAGCGGGCACACCTCATCATGCCCTACCATACGGCCATTGATATGGCCCGGGAGCGGGCAAAGGGGGGCTCCAAGATCGGTACCACCGGAAGGGGCATCGGCCCATGCTATGAGGACAAGGTGGCGAGGGTTGGAATTAGGGCCCTGGATCTAACCGAGCCGGACGTGCTCGAGGAAAAGATCATACAGAATCTCAAGGAGAAGAACTTTTATCTGGCCAGTTTTCTCGGCGCCGAGCCGCTGGAACCCCAGCCTATCGTGGAGAGATACCGCTTCCTTTCGAATGAGTTTTCGCCGTTTCTTGTGGATGTCTCGGCTGAATTAGACGAGGCAAGGAGGGAAAACGGAAACATCCTGTTCGAGGGTGCCCAGGGGACCCATCTCGACGTTGATCACGGAACCTATCCCTTTGTTACCTCTTCCAACCCTGTTGCAGCAACTGCCTGTGTCGGAGCGGGAATAGGCCCGAAAGCGCTGGACAGCATTGTTGGCATCGTCAAGGCCTATACCACGCGGGTCGGGAGGGGTCCTTTTGTGAGCGAGCTTGAGGACGAAATCGGCAAGTACCTTCAGGAGCGGGGCCAGGAGTTCGGCTCCACCACCGGCAGACCCAGGAGGTGCGGCTGGCTGGATATGGTGGTTCTCAGGTATTCGGCCCGGATCAATGGGCTTACCCACCTGGCGATAACAAAGCTTGATGTGTTAACGGGCCTGGATTCCATTCGCCTGTGTATCGCATATGAGCATCAAGACAAACGGCTGGAGAGCGTACCGGCGAAACTCTCTACGCTCAGCACCTGCAGGCCTATCTACGAAGAGATGGATGGATGGAAAGAGGATATCTCCAGAGCGAGGAGCCTGGAAGAACTACCCGAGAATGCCCGCGACTATGTCAAACGGATAGAAGCGTTTGTGGGCGTTCCGGTCTCTATTGTATCTGTTGGCCCGGGGAGAGAGGAGACCATCATCTGCACAAACCCCTTTGATAGTAGCTAGTGTTTCGTTTCATTTAAACATTTACAATGCAGTAAGTATAGCCAGGAACTTTTATCCTTACCTAAAAAATCCGAATTCCCTGGCCCAGACCTGGCTTGCAAAGTATGCGTATAAAGACGATGCTCCCAAAATACTGAGACGAGTACAATGTATTCTGGCAATGTCGCGCCAGGGCAGGCCGAAGCACGAAATTCGAAACAAAGTCAAAATTCTAATTTTCTAAACTATGTTTGAGTTTTGGTTATTCGATATTCGAGTTTCTCTAACTAGATATTGCGGAATGATGCTATCGATTATTCGTAATTGCTTTACTGAAACGCTCTACTAGTGACCTTTCCTGGTGGGCGGGGCCATCACAAAGGTTATGGCTACCAGCATGGAAAATCCCACATAGATAATCGTGAACAACCACGCCGGTGCGTCATAATAGAGCATAGAATCGACAATAGTCCCGACAAAGGATACCCTCCTTTCGGAAGCGGGAACACCATGCCGGAGCGCAAATTCGAGAACCGTTAACGGGCAGTTTATTCCCAAAATCGCCTCCAGGGCAACCCCAACTATAGCTCCCAGGTGTATCATCCGAAACCACAGATTTCTTATCCATTTCCACTTCAGAAAGATGCCCGCAAGAATGAGTATGAACCCCAGGATAACGAAGATAACATATCCCAGGTGGATGATAGCAACAACGTCTGCAAAGAATAAGTTAGACATAGCAAAGCGTTGGGTAAGGTTGTTCAGAAAAAGCTTTCTATGATTTAATCTAACATACAGTTCTATTAATTTTCCAACCTTTCTGTCCTTGGAAAAACCTTGACTTTTTACAAATTAAGGGTATACAGATACATTGCAGATGAAGCAACAATGATTTCTTCTTTATTTGGTGACCTGATCATGCCGCCAAAACAGCAGCTTGTTGTATCTTTTGCTGAAAAGGTCGGAATCGTGGACGTGAGCTATATGTCCGAAACAGCGAAGAGACTCGGTGCCCAGCGCTCTCTTATATTTTTCCAAAAAAAACCGCACGATAATGTGATCAGGCTGGCAAAAGAGGAAAAAGTAGAGCTCATTGAATCCCCTAATCCACGCCAGGAAATCAAGACAATTGATGAAAGATTTGGCAAAGATAAATACGACATTATTGCTAAAAATCTTGAGGACATGAGAGCCAGTATGATGGACCCATTTTGACACAAAGAAAGGGGGTGAAACCGCATCTTTATGTTGAAAGAGTAATTTAACTTACCACAAAAAAGGAGGGGGTCATGAACTCATTACTTTTGGCGGTCATATGTTTTGTGCTTTTTATTATTGCCTACTATACCTATGGAAAATACCTAGGACAAAAGATATTTAAACTTGATCCTAAAGCCAAGGTCCCTTCTTCAGAGCTGCGCGACGATATCGACTACGTTCCCACAAACAAGCACATACTTTTCGGACATCATTATACCTCCATTGCCGGCCTGGCGCCGCTTACGGGGCCGGGTATCGCTATTATCTGGGGATGGGTCCCGGCCCTCATATGGATCGTGTTCGGATCCATTTTTTTTGGCGCAGTTCAGGATTTCGGGTCTCTGGTAGTGTCTATGCGGGCAAAGGGCCGTTCGGTCGGTGATTTAGTCAGCGACCTTATTAATCCCAGGGTGAGACAGCTCTTCTTGCTTATCATCTTTTTTCTGCTCTGGATAGTGCTTGCAGTTTTCTGCCTGATTATCGCTATCTTATTTGGTTTGTATCCGCAGGCTGTATTTCCCGTCTGGTTAGAAATACCCATCGCTGTGTGGCTGGGCTATATGGTTTACAAGAAAGGGAAGAGCCATGTTTCGTTCGCCATTGCAGCTGTTATCCTCATGTACATTACCGTCATCATAGGTGCTTACTTGCCGATAAAGATGCCCGGCATGTTCGGTATGAGCAATATAATGGTCTGGATGATTATCCTTTTCATCTATTCCTTCATAGCATCTACGCTCCCGGTCCAAACCCTGCTGCAGCCGAGAGATTATATCAATGCGCACCAGCTCTTCGTCGTTTTCGCGCTCCTTATTATTGGGGCGATCTATGCCCATCCAACGGTTGTGGCACCGGCTGTTAACCTGTCTCCCGAAGGGGCCCCAATGATTATCCCAATGCTCTTTGTGATCATTGCCTGTGGGGCCATTTCAGGATTTCATTCCCTGGTCAGTTCGGGTACCTCTTCCAAACAGTGTGCTAATGAAAGTGATTGTAGATTTGTGGGATATGGAGGGATGCTGATGGAGGGGTCCCTTTCAGTCCTGGTAATCGTTGCCTGTGGCGCTGGAATCGGCCTCGGTCTTGCCATTAAGGGAGGGGAGGTTCTAACGGGTGCTGCTGCATTCACCCACCAATATGCATCGTGGGGTGCCGCATCAGGTCTTGCGTCAATACTTGATGCCATTGTACAGGGCTCGGCCAACCTTCTGGCAAGCTATGGTATCCCCATGAAGATAGCAGTAACAATTATGGGGGTCTTCATAGTCTCTTTTGGTGGCACTACCCTGGATACGGCAACCAGGATTCAGCGATATGTCATTGCCGAACTGGGAACAAGTTGGAAAGTAAAGCCTATGACCGGCAGGTATACGGCAACATTTATTGCGGTGGCTACGGCCCTGATTCTCGCCTTTTACAGCGGAGATGGTAAGGGCGCCATGGTCCTTTGGCCTTTGTTTGGAGCGACCAATCAGCTTCTTGCAGGCCTCGCCCTGTTAGTCCTCACTATCTATCTGTTAAGAAAGAAAAGGTCAATAAAGGCTGCCCTTATCCCCTTTATTTTCATGGTGGTTATGGATGGCTGGGCAATGCTGATAAACATCCGCGACTTCGCTGCAACCGGTAAGGTGTTCCTGCTTGTGTTGGCGGTTATCATCTTCGTACTCCTGATCTGGATGATTCTGGAAACGCTTATCGCGACGAAGGTGCTGGAGAGGAAAGTTGAGGGTGAGCCGTTTCCTAGCTTTGGTTAGTTTGTAGGTACTACAGCAACAAAGGCAGGCCTTAGGCCTGCCTTTGTTGCTGCTCCATAGCCTCTGCCCCGGTTCTCCTTGATATGGCAGTCTTCACATAAAGTAGTGCGCCGACAAACAGGGAGCACCAGGTTCCAGCTTCTATCCCTAAATGGCAAGCGATCACAAGTCAACAGTCCAGCGCACATACAGAACACTGTTCCCTCTTTCTTTCGCCTGTTCCCTCACCGTTATGCGCCCATCGGTCGATGAACGCTACCGATCCCTTATATTCGTATAGCCTTTCACAAATGAATTTTATATAGTTTGCAATAAAGGAGTCCTTTTCTTTGGATCAGGTGACCTGATGAAAAAAGCGAGAAAGATCGGATTGGCCCTGGGCGGTGGTGGGGCACGGGGCCTTGCCCACATAGGGGTTCTGAAGGTCCTGGAAAGAGAGAATATCAAACCCGATATCATCGTAGGAACGAGTGTAGGCTCCATTGTCGGTGGCGCCCTCGCAAGCGGGATGTCGGTTAATGAATTGGAGGAGAGGACCGAGGCCTTTTTGGAGAGCGAGCTTTACCTCTCCTCAGAGCTCAAGGCCATGGGTGATGCGGAGAGCGGGGCCGAGCAGAGAATGAGCAGCCGGATTCAAACCTATTTCAAGACTAAAATCAGGTTGGCCCAGGCCCTCTTTCGACCAGGCATTCTGCCGAGTAAGGATATGGAGGGATTCGTCAACTTCTTCATACCCGATATTCAAATCGAAGAAACGGTCATACCCTTCGGGGCTGTAGCAACAGACCTTAAAAGCGGTGAGTGCCTTTTCCTTAAGAGCGGCTCTCTGAGACAGGCCATATTGGCGAGCTCATCGGTTCCCGGCGCCTTGCCGCCGGTGGAGGTGGAGGGGAGACAGCTCTCTGACGGCGGCATCATCTGTACGGTGCCTGCCGGATATGCCGTGGAGCATGGCGCCGATATCGTCATTGCCGTATCGATTGACAAGGACATACTTCTTGCTTCGGAGCTCCAGACCGCTGTTGACATCTATGTGCGGGCCGGCGAGATCATGGGCTTCCATCTGGAGCAACACAACCTGAAGCATGCCGACCTTGTGATTCGGCCCGATCTGGGAAATATCCATTGGACCGATTTTTCCCAGTCCAAGGAATTGATTGCCCTGGGCGAGGCAGCGGCACTCGACAGCCTGCCGGAGCTGAGGAGATTGGCCGAATGGGCCGCACGGAGAGGGTTCATGAGTAGGTTAAAGAGGTCGGCGGGAAGGTTTCTTGCTAAGCGGGCACCAAGAACTGGGTGACGATGCTGAGATATATCATGAGGCCGAGTATATCGTTCGAGGTCGTAATGAATGGGCCTGCAGCTAAGGCCGGGTCGATATCGAATTTTTTCAGAACAAAAGGGACAAAGGCACCAAAAGAGCCCGAAAAGAGTATCACCGTGATCAGGCTGATCCCCACACCTAAACCCAATTGCGTGTCGGATAACCAGAAAGCCACCACCAGCCCCAGCAGAATACCGCACAGGATACCGTTAATCAAGGCCACCCGCAATTCGGTCAAGAGCCGTCTGCCGGTGCGAATGATGCTGATTTCGCCCGTGGCCAGACCCCTGATAACCACGGTAGCGGCCTGGGTACCGGTGTTTCCGCCCATTGCCATAATCACGGGGATGAAGAATGAAAGGGCGAGTACCTTCTCTATGGAGCCGTGAAAATGGTTGATGACAAGAGCGGACACAAGCCCCCCTAGGAGGCCTAGGAGAAGCCAGGGTAGCCGTGCCCGGGAGATCTTCAGTGCGGACTCCTCCGAAATTTCCTGATCCAGCACACCACCCATGCGCGAGATATCCTCATTGGCCTCTTCCTCAATAACATCTATGATATCGTCGTGGGTAATTCTTCCAATGAGCCTGTCGTGACCGTTGATAACCGGTATGTTGACAAGGTCGTACTGTTTAACGATCCTGGCCACCTCTTCCTGATCGGTGTTCACATCCACGCTAATGACATCGGGGTTCATGATGTCTTTAATGAGCCGATCTCGAGGCTCCAGCACCAGGTCCTTTATCGAAACAGCCCCTGCCAGCCTGCCGGAATCGTCCACGACCCAAACGTAGTACAGGTTTTCAACCTCTTCCCGCTTTTTTCGAATGTTATGAATCGCCTCTCGAATCGTCGAATTAGCGTTCACCGATACAAATTCCAGGGCCATGATTCCGCCGGCCGTGTCGGTCTCGTAGCCGACGAGCTTGTGCAGTTCCTCGGATACCTCTGGCCGGACCAGCTTGATGATGTTCTCGGCCCTTTCGTGGGAGAGGTGGCTGAAGATATCGGCTGCATCGTCTGAGTTTAGCTCGTTGAGGATCTGGGTCAGCACCGCGTCATCCAGTTCGGTCGTAAGCGACTCTTGCAAAGGGGCTGATAGCTCAATCAGGGCCTCGCCAGCCCTTTCAGGCGGGAGAAGCCGGAAGATGCTGAGTCGTTCATCGTCCTCCAGATGCTCTATGAGATCGGCCAGATCGGCTGGATGCAGCTCTCCTATGAGCCTTTCTATATCCTGAGAGGCCTCTTCCTCGATCAGGTTTTGTACCCTGTCGCGAAGTGTTTTGTAATCCGTTTCAGCCATGCTGAGCCTTAAGGTTGACAAATCCCTTGGTATTCTTCAAAGGTGTTGGCATGAACCATAGTGAGTGCACGTTACCATGCCAAAGGAGGTCATGGCTGTTTTCGAAAGGCCTGCCCGCCACCTGCCCGCTCGTGCCTTGCAATGGCAGGCGGGTCGCTCTCGCTCAGGCGAGGCAGGCGGGCGATAGCTTAAGAAGAATTCCACCGGGCCTTGCATAGGTCACATAGGTGTGGTTTACGCCGTGGAAGCCCTGGGAGTCTCCGTCTGGGTCGTCTAAACCCCACCTATGTGACCACATCCCTTGAGGCCAATAGATATCGCCTTGAGAAAATGGGCATGACCGGATAGCGGTAAGTATGTGCAGGTTCTCTAAGCACTACATCATTCAGCAAACACTTTTGAATCATACTAATCCCGTTTCCCTTGCTGACCAATATGGTCATTTATCCCTTTAACCTGCCTGCCAAGATCTCGGCCACCTTTTTCCCGGAAAGCAACATCCCGCCGAAAATGGGGCCCATTCTCGGTCCGCCAAATGCATTGTTTGCGGCCATACCGGCAACGTAAAGCCCCGGAAACACTTCGGCCGTGTTGGCCACGGTGAATTGCTCTCCCTTCTCGGCCCACAGGGGCATTTCCCCTACCACATCGCCCGTTTTTGTGTTCAACGATACGCCCATCTTTCGGGTTACGGTCCTGCAAATATCGGCCGGGTGGCCTGTCCCGTCTACCACGAATGAGGCCTTGATGCTAAGGGGGTCTACGTGAAGCCCCAGGGTCTCTACAGGAGACCAACTAATGACAAGCCCCGCTACCCTGGGTTGCCCGGCCTCTTCCCTGAACAACACGTCCGTCACCTTTATCAGGTTGAAGATCACTGTTCCGGCGCTGACACACTTTGAGATAATGGTAGAGGTGGCTTCAACGCTGTCCATAGTGTAGTAGCCAGCCGTCCTAGGGCGAAAGGTGATGCCCATCTCCTCCACGATAGGAATGGCATCATCCTGAACCACGATCTCGTTGAACATCATGCCGCCGCCCCACATGCCGCCGCCAGGAGAAAGCTTCGACTCGAATATGGCTGCCTTATGGCCTGCCTTGGCAAGGTAGTAACCGGCAATGAGATTGGCAGGACCCGCCCCCACGAGGGCTACGTCGATAGCTAGAGATCCGAGAAACTTCTCAGCATATGATTCAACAATAGATCTGGAAATGGCAAGATCATCTATTTTCATTTTTTCCTCCCGCAAAAACTCAGAGGTAATAACCCCTTATCTGCCATAGCCTCTAAGCCGCTATTGGCTAAACAAAACCGGCCTTTCAAAGGGGCCGGCTGTTCACTCAGTGTTGGTAAGTCGAAACGGTCAGATAGATTACTGGGGCAACGTTTTTTGGATCTGCTCCTTAATGGCCAAGGAGGCATCTTTGTCGCCCAGATGACCGACCCTGATAGCTGCCTTGGTGATGCTGTCTGATTCATATTCAAGGGTAACCACAACAGGTGTATTGTCTTCACCTTTGGCCATCACCTTTCCGGCCGATGGCTCTTGCTGGGCGCTTTCTATCGCATACCCCAGATCTTCGAGAGCCCTAAGGGTAGCATCCCATACCGCACGGTACGGGTGATAGATGCGTGCCTCCAAGACCCCTTTGTCTTGGTAGTATTGATAGCCACCCACCCCTGCAGCGCCACCAACCGCAACTAAGGCCAGGGGATAGCAACTGCTTAAAGTCAAAACGGAAACAAACAGGAGAAACATAATCCCTAAATTTCTCATTTCAACCCCCAATCAGAAACAAAGAAACGGCAATAAGGTTACCGTGATGTGCGAACAAAGAATACCTGTTTTGGGCTGTAAGTCAATAAAATATTGACATTGACTTGACAAAACATATCTGTTATTCAACATTTTTTAATTGCCGGTAATTAAAAGAGATTTATTCTTATTTGTTTCATGGCTTGTTGATCAGAGAGACTCATAATGGATTACAAGAAAACGCTCAATCTTCCTAAAACCGATTTCCCCATGAAGGCAAACCTGGTTCAGAAAGAGCCTGAAATACTGAAAGAATGGGAAAAGCAGGACATCTACAAGGTTATACGGGATTCCTCCCGGGGAAAACCCCTCTATATTCTCCACGACGGGCCTCCCTATGCCAACGGCCATATTCATATGGGAACGGCATTCAATAAGATCCTGAAGGACATCATTATCAAATCCAAGCAGATGAACGGTTACGATGTTCCTTACGTGCCCGGATGGGACTGCCATGGGCTTCCCATAGAATGGCAGGTAGATCAGGAGCTTGGCGACAAGAAGCTGCAGATGGCCCAATCGGACGTCAGAAAAAGGTGCCGCCGGTTTGCCGAGCGCTTCATAGGGATACAGCGTGATGAGTTCAAGAGGCTTGGCGTTTTTGGCGAGTGGGATAATCCGTATTTGACCATGAACTATAAGTATGAGGCTACTATAGTCCGGGAGTTCGGCAAGTTTGCCCTCAACGGGAGCCTCATCAAGAGCAAGAAACCCGTTTACTGGTGTAACTCCTGCAGCACCGCCCTGGCAGAGGCGGAGGTCGAATACGAGGATGATACCTCACCGTCGATCTATGTCAGGTTCCCCATGATATCAGACGTAACGGCTAGCCACCCGGCCCTTGCAGGCAAAGAGATCTACATAGCAATATGGACCACGACGCCGTGGACCATACCTTCAAATCTGGCTGTGGCCATCCATCCCGATTTGCCCTATGTGGCTATCGATACCCCGACATACGGTGTGCTCATACTCGCTGAAGATCTCTTGGAGGCTTTCGTAGATTCAGTGGGCATTGAGGAGTATAGCGTTTTGGATCGGCTCGATGCCCGAGAGCTGGAAGGCCTCAAGGCAAAGCACCCCATATATGACAGGGAGTCGGTAATCATTCTTGCCGATTATGTTACCCTGGATGTAGGTACCGGGTGTGTTCACACTGCCCCGGGTCACGGCCAGGAGGACTACGAAAGCGGGTTGCAGTACAACCTCGATATATATTCACCCCTTGACGATAAGGGGAGATTTACCGAGGAGGTGGAGTTTTTCGCCGGCATGGAGGTCTTTGATGCCAACAGGCCGGTCATGGACAAGCTGGCCGAGTTAGGGATGCTGCTGAAAGATGAGCCCCTCACCCATTCCTATCCTCACTGCTGGAGGTGCAAGAACCCCGTCATATTCAGGGCTACGGAGCAGTGGTTTATCTCCATGGATAAGGCTGGGTTGCGAGAGAAATCCCTTGAGGCCATCAGAGGGGTTGAGTGGATCCCCAGCTGGGGCGAAGAACGGATTTACGGCCTTGTGGAGAACCGGCCCGATTGGTGTGTCTCACGGCAGCGCTCGTGGGGCGTTCCCATAACCATTTTCTACTGCCGTACATGTGGTAATCACCTCATCACCGAGGAGATAGTCGATCATGTGGCAGGGCTTGTGGAACAACACGGCACGGATGTTTGGTTTGACCTTTCTCCTGATGAACTCCTGCCGGCAGGAACCACGTGCCCCAATTGCAATGGAAACAGCTTCAGAAAAGAGACAGACATACTCGATGTGTGGTTTGATTCGGGCGTCAGCTTTACGGTCCTTGAGCGACGATCCGACTATCTGCGATATCCCGCCGATATGTACCTGGAAGGAAGCGATCAGCATAGGGGTTGGTTCCATAGCTCGCTCTTGTGTTCGGTGGGCACACGTGATCAGGCCCCTTTCAAGTCCGTCCTGACCCACGGGTTTGTCGTTGATGGAAGCGGAAGAAAGATGTCCAAATCCAGGGGAAATGTGATCTCCCCTGAAGAGGTCATCAATAAGCATGGCGCGGAGATATTGAGACTGTGGGTTGCCTCAGAGGACTACCGGGGTGACATACGGCTGTCCCAAGAGATCTTGGACAGATTGACCGAGGCTTACCGGAGGCTCAGGAATACGTTCAGGTACTTGGTGGGAAATCTCACCGATTTTGACCCCTCTCGAGACAGCGTTTCCTACGGGGATCTGCTTGAGCTTGACAGATGGGCACTCCACAAGTTTCAGGAATTAACAAAGTCGGTATTGAGATCGTACCAGCGGTATGAGTATCATGCTATCTATCAGGCGATCTATAATCTGTGTGTGCTCACCCTCTCGTCCTTTTACCTGGATGTTCTGAAGGACAGGCTCTATACAAGGGCCGTTGATTCGCGAGAGAGAAGGTCTGCTCAGACGGTTATGAACGAGATCCTGGAAGGTCTCGTGAAGCTGGTAGCCCCTATTATACCCTTTACGGCAGAGGAGGTGTGGGCCCATCTCCCTAACAAGGACAAGCCCGTGAGCGTCCATGCGGCCCAGTTTAACCCTGCCAGGGATGATTACATGGACGCATCGCTGATTGAGCGGTGGGACCTGCTCTTAGGGGTCAGAAAAGAGATCACCAAGGCCCTTGAGCTGGCCCGTCAGGACAAGGTTATCGGCCACTCTCTGGATGCATCGGTGACAGTGGCCCTTTCACCCGAACTTCTGAAATCAGTACAGGATTACCGGGATGAATTACGATCGATCTGCATTGTGTCGGCCGTTGAATTTGTCGATGAGGGGGCCGTTGAAACAGGTTACGAAAGCCAGGACTACCCTGGTTTGGTAATCCAGGTTGTACCTTCACGGTTCCTCAAATGCGAGCGGTGTTGGGTGCACGATCCTGCTGTCGGACAAGATGCAGAGCACCGTACCCTGTGTGACCGATGTAGGAAGGTTATCAAAGAAATAGCGGTAGAGCCATAAGCGGTGAAACGGGATTATCTCCTCTTTACCCTGTCGGCGCTGATCGTTGTGCTCCTGGATCAGGTGTCCAAGTGGTTCATGGTTGCCCAACTGGAGCCGTATCAGGCCCATTCCGTAATCCCGGGGTTCTTGGACCTGGTACTGGTCAAGAACAAAGGGATGGCCTTCGGGATTCTCGGGCAAAGCAGATCTCACGTTGCCGCCTACCTGCTCATGGGGGCAACCTTGGCAGCCATCCTGGTGATAGTGGTGTTTTTTTGGCGGGCCAGAAGGGATCAGAAATGGCTGACCGTGGGGCTTGCCCTCATCCTTGGAGGGGCAGTGGGCAATCTCGTGGACAGGATACGTCTTGGGTTTGTGATCGATTTCCTGGATTTCTCCATAAAGGGGTACCACTGGCCCGCATTCAACCTGGCCGATTCCGCCGTCACCATGGGCACGCTCTGGCTCTTGCTGAATCTGGTTCTGGGCAAAAGCCTCTCCGGGAAGAGCCCTTAAACCCCCTATCCTGCCAGTCTAACGGAGCAGATGCTCGTTGCCAATCCTTATCCTTGTAAGACCAGCCTGCCTGGCCGCATCACGGCATTCCTCGGCTTGCATCCTGGTGGTTCTCGGTAAATCGGCCATGAAGAAGTGGGGATAGAAACCCAGCAGTGTGTAAGGGATATGGGGGCTACACAAACAGATGAAAGAGGCTATGTTATACACCTCTTCGGCGTCTATGTAGCCCGGCACCAGAAGGGTGCTGGCGACCAGGAGCGGTACCTCCGGCCTTTTTTCGATATTCTGGGCGACCCTTTTGAAGTTATCCAGGGTCCTTGAATTGCTCAAGCCGCACAGGGCTCGGTGCAGGGCCTGGGTCCATGCCTTGAGATCGAACTTGATACAGCCTCCGGTATCCAACGAGATATGGATCATCTGGGAAAGCAAGCCCGGGTTCATTGAGCCGTTGGTTTCCCAGCAGATCCGTAGGATCCTTCCCCTTGTTTCTTTGATCGCTGTTTTTGACACAGCAAGAGCGTGAATAAGGTGAGGCGTCGGATCTCCCCCAAAGTAACAGATGCACGCCGTTTGCGGGTCTACTGAGCCGGCCAGGTCAGCAACCCCTACCCGCGTCTCGTTGCTGAGCCGCTCCCGGAAGTGCCAGTTCTGGCAGTACAGACAGTTAAAGGAGCAGCCATTGTAAAAGACCGCAAGGTTCTTGTAGCCATGCTCCGGGCCCTGTGTGTATGCATAGTGCGGGTATCCCGTGCCCGTGCCTCCGGGGCACACCCAATCGGCAACACAGTTAGTCGGCAGGGGATCGAAATACCAGTCTACAGTGGCCTCTTTTGTGCCACCTCTTATCCTGCCACCCGAAACAAACCTGACGCCGCAGTACCCAATACCACCTTCGGCAATCTGGCATGCGTTCGCACACAGTTGGCAGATGATTCCTTCCGGGTCTTGTGGAGGCACGGCCGGGAGGCCAAATGGTTCCCTCGATTTTTGGTGGACCTCGACAAGGTGCTCGGCCAGACTGTCATGGCCGGCCCTCAGGCAGGTCAAACAGACCCCAATAGCCTTTGAGATAAGCGGTGAAGAGACACCGCAGTATCTGCAATCACCCATTTGATCACTACCTCACAATAGCCCCAGGATTTCCTTCAAGCGCCGTGCGTTTTTGACTGCATAGCCGTTGTAATCGTTGTCAAAGTAGACGTAGGTATCCTTTGACCAGCCTTTTATTTTCCCGGCGTAAGCCCGAAGCTCTTCTTCGGTGTATTCGGAGGTGTAGAGCGTTTTGGAACCGTGAAGCCTGATATATATGAAGCCGGCTGTATCCTCTTCGATATACGGGTAGCGGCCGGCCGTATCCGAGATACACAGGGCGATGTTGTGATCTTTGAGGATTCCCAGCGCCCTGTGGTCCGCCCAGCTCGGATGTCGCACCTCCAGGACGTAACGGTGGTTGCCGAAGAGGGTTTTGCAAAAGCCGGACAATACCGTTTCATCAAAGGAAAGAGAGGGCGGCAGCTGAAAGAGGATTGGGCCCAGTTTTTCCCTCAGGAGGTCCGCGGCACTAAAAAACCGCTCCAGCGGTTCCCGGACATCCTTGATCCGCTTGATGTGGGTGATATATCTGTTGGCCTTCACCGCCCAGAGGAAATTAGCAGGTGTCTTTTTGCGCCAGGTCTCAAAGGTTTGGGGTTTGGGGAGCCGGTAAAAAGAGGCATTGAGCTCAACGGTCCGGTAGTGTTCGGCGTAGAACTGAAGCCACTTGGATTTTGGGCAGCCCTGAGGATAGAATGCCTCCCTCCAGTGATCGTAGTTCCAGCCCGAGGTACCGATGTGGATCTCAGATGACCGTTCTCTTTTCACCGATATCCGTTCTCCGTTTATCGGCGCTGCCCTCGGCAACACCCTTATGTTTGTTCCGTTCTTCAAAACTGAACGTCACGGTTTGCTCGCCTGCCCGCCATTCCCTGCCGGTTTTGCATCGGTGCGCGTTTGCGATCTGGGGTCAGACTGCGAATATTGTATGAATACGGTTCGATCCCGTCAACCTTTTCCCGGAAACCTGTTTGAATGCGATGCCTCTTGGTATATAGTGATACGGCGACCAGGCCACGGCCAAATGAAGGAGCGAAAAGCTGCCCGGAGGGCTGAGTTTTTTCCTGATCGTCGTCTCCCCATCAGGAAAACTATACCCCTCTCTGTGCTCTCCGTGTCTCGAAGGAGCGCAGCGAAAGGGCGGTTAAGAAAAAAATAATCTTACCAATGAAAGCCTATTTCGAAACGTGCTCCCGCACAAAGGCAAACAAACGACTATAAGGCCGTTTGCAAGATCAAAACAGGGCTTGCGTGTCATGCAAGATAGAACACCTCTAGAAATACAGGGGCAGAGCATACCCGAATTCGTTCTCTCGATCATAAGGAGGCTCATCGAACATGGGCACCGGGCGCACATTGTGGGAGGGGCTCTCAGGGATGCTCTGCTCGGTAACGAGCCCAAAGACTGGGATGTAGCCACCGATGCAACGCCGGACAGGATTCATCACCTTTTTCATGATCTGAGACGGTTTGACCTCAAACACGGGACCGTGACACTTGTCTACCAAAGGAGGCATTATGAGGCGACCACCTTCAGGGGCGCAACGGGGTTCGGGCACAGCATTGAGGAAGACCTTGCCCACCGGGATTTTACCTTTAATGCCATGGCATACGACATAACCGATGGGAAAATCATCGACCCTTTTAATGGGAGGAGCGATATAACGGGAAGGGTGGTGCGGGCGGTGCTGAATCCATCGGAGCGCTTCCAAGAGGACCCCTTGAGGATGATAAGGGCTATACGGTTTGCCGTGGAGCTTGGGTACTCCATCGACCCAGAAACCCTCACGGCGGTATGCTTTTTGGCCCACACTATCGATGGGGTAGCTCGAGAGCGGATACGGGATGAGCCCTTGAAGATACTGTTAGCGAGAAAGCCCTCGAAGGGGTTCAACCTGATGAGGAAGACAGGTCTTCTTAAAAGGATCTTGCCCGAACTCCTTGAAGGATACAGAAAGCGACAGAACGACTACCACCGGTATACGATCTACCGGCACATCATGGAGACCATTGACTCAGTTGTACCCGATCCTGTTCTGAGGCTCTCTGCGTTGTTTCATGACATTGCCAAACCGCGGGTAAGAAAAAAGGCCAACGGACGATGGAGGTTCCTCGGTCATGCCGCTGCCAGCGCAGAGCTGACCAAACAGATCATGACAAGGCTCCGGTTCAGCAATGACATGATCGCCCGGGTGACCAATCTCATTGGCAATCACATGTTTGAATATAAACGGGAGTTGACTGAGAGGGCATTGAGGCGTTTTGTCAAACGGGCAGGCCCGGACAACATCGACGACCTTATCAAACTCAGAAGGGCTGATGATCTCGCACACGGCTGGGGCAGGGGGTTTGAAACGGATCTTGATGCCTTTAGGGCACGAATCCATTCCCTCTTGACCCAGTCGCCCCCGCTCACCGTATCGGATCTGGCACTGAACGGTGACGACGTCATGACTCTGCTGCGCATTCGGCCCGGCCCCGAGGTGGGAGAGATCCTTGATAGACTTGTTAATTTGGTTATCGAAAATCCAGAGTTCAACCAGAAGGATAAGTTATTGGAGTTTTTGAGGGGTATGGCGAAAAGTCGGTGAAAACCATTTTGGCTAAACTCCATTAGGTCGAATCTATTTCTTGAAGAAATCAAAATATTGGGGTACCGTATCGGAATGATTCGCTGTTCAATGTCACTCCAGATCTTTCGCCGCAGTGTTCTCAGTTCATATTCAGCCTGAAGATTAAGCCAGAACTGCGCTTCAACTCCAAAATAACGCTGTAACCTGAGAGCGGTATCAGCCGTAATGGCTCGTTTGCCATTCACAAGCTCGCTAATCCTGTTCGGCGGCACAGCCAGATCACGAGAAAGCCGATTAATGCTGATGCCCAATGGCTCCATGAAATCTTCGCGCAGGATTTCACCCGGAGTGATTGGATCGAGAATCTTTTATGCACCCTTAATAATGCCTCAGTGATAGTCGATTATTTCTACATTATATGCATTACCTGCACGCCACCCAAAGCAAACACGCCATTGCTTGTTAATGCTCATGGCATAGTGTCCCTTTCTGTCTCCTTTTAAAGCGTGAAATCTGTTATCTGGATTCAGCATTAAGGCTTCAAGGCTGGGAGCAGCATGAAGAACCATAAGCCTTTTCTTTGCCTGTCGCTCAAAAACCTGAAGACGACGAACCATTTCATCATTAAAGAGCTTTGCAGTGTCCCGACAGGCAAATGATCATGTGAGGAGGGGGTATTTCGTATAGCGTATTATGGCAAGCAAAACATTGCTCAAGAAAGGACCGTGGTGTCCCCGGAATTCGAGCTTGCATTTCGCCCTGGATACTCGTGGCCGTCAGCCTAGTCGAACGAAACGTTCATGAGTTTTTCGGCGTTGCGATGATATATCTGTCTCTTATCGGCCTCGGTAAGCTCGAGCTGCTCGATTGCGGCGATGGTCTTTTCGACCGGCGCAAAGGGCGCATCCGTTG
>DATKZQ010000080.1:0-26612 GCA_035527895.1 Desulfatiglandales bacterium | reverse complement strand
CGTCACTCACTATAAGATCCCTGGAGATTCTGCAACCATATTCGCACTGTAACCATTTGATTTAACGTATTTATTTTTGGATAGCACAACGAAGAGCCAAGCAAAACCTTATATGGATCTCCTACGCGAAAATCGGTGTTTAATATAAAAAATTGTGTACTGGTAATGAAACCAATGTCGGTCATAAAAATGCCACAATTACTATTTATTTCAGGCTTCCCGTAGACAACTACGAAGATCATCAGATTTGTCATCTTCTGATAAATAACAACCGCACTTAATGTGCCAACCGAAAAAAGGAGGATAAAATGATTAAAGTCAATGAGTTATTGCCAAATGCTCCAAAGCCAGGAATTTCACGCCGCGATTTTATTAAGCAGGCTTTGGCTGCTGGACTCACATTATCTGTGGCAACGTCCTTTTGGGATAAAACAGCTCATGCGGTTTCTCCAAAACGAGGAGGAAAGTTACGCCAGGCGTTGCATGGGGGATCTGTGGGAGACACATTAGATCCTGCAACTATTGTTGATTCTCATCCTATTAGTACAAGTTGGCAGGTACGGAACAATCTTACAGAGATCAGCCCCATTGGTGATATTATACCGGAATTAGCGGAAAGTTTCGAAGCCTCATCAGATGCCAAAACTTGGGTTTTCAAACTGCGTAAAGGTGTAGAATTCCACAACGGCAAAACATTTGAGGCCGAGGATGTAATTTATTCGATCAACTATCATCGGAGCCCAGATACCGCAACAGGAGGGAAAGCTGCGGTCTCCGGGATCGAATCCATTAAAGCAGATGGCAAGCATACCGTCATCTTCAATTTGAAAGCTGGTAATGCAGATTTTCCCTTTCTTATGGCCGATTGGCATTTGCCAATTGCGCCAGCGGGAACTAAAGGAAAAGACTGGGATAAAGGTATAGGTACCGGTCCTTTCATACTGACGGCCTGGGATCCGGGAGTGCGTTCCGTCAGCAAGCGTAACCCTAACTATTTTAAGGAGAGACTTCCTTATTTTGACGAAGTAGAAACGCTACATTTACCGGACATGGTAGCTCAGGCGAGCGCTCTTTTAACCGATCAAGTTGATGCAATCTCACTGGTCGATCTCAAAACCATTGATCGCTTTTCAAAAGTGCCGCGAATTAGGATTTTGGATGCCGCGGCAACCCGGCATTTCACAATTCCGATGCACTGCGATCAGTCGCCCTTCAGCAATAAAGATTTACGTTTGTCCCTGAAATACGCAGTTGACAGAAAAGAGCTTTTGCAAAAAGTATTGAGAGGCCATGGTTACCTGGGCAATGACCACCCAATAGGCAAACAGCAAAAATACTTTGCCGCTGATTTGCCTCAACGACACCTTGACTTTGATAAAGCCAAATATCATTTGAAAAAATCCGGCCTTGAAAATGTAAAGCTTCAATTGTCTGTGGGAGAGGTTTTCCCTGGAGCAACCGCAATGGCAGAGCTTTTTAAGGAAAGTGTCAATAAAATTGGAGTTGACATAACGTTGATTAGGGTGCCTACCGATGGATTCTGGAGCAACATTTGGCTTAAAAAGCCAATGTGTGTAGCTTTTTGGGCGGGACGTCCCACTGTGGATTGGATGTTCACAGTTGGCTATGCCGCTGATTCCCCCTGGAATTCTGGAAAATGGAAAAATGATCGATTCAATTATTTGCTGCTTAAGGCACGTGCTGAAATGGACCAGGAAAAGCGCCGCGAGATGTATTTTGAAATGCAGAGTATCTGCCGAGACGATGCTGGAACTATAATTCCGCTTTTCTCTAATATAGTCATGGGGGTTAGCGATAAATTGGGGATTCCAGATCAGATATCTGGCAGCTTTGCTATGGATGGCTTAAGAAATCATGAGCGGTGGTGGTACATTTAATCTCCATGGTCATATATGTTGAGCATCCTTGGTTTTTTCCCCGCTTTAGCAAAGTCTTAACAGTATCTCCCGCGGCTTGCCGCGGGAGATGCACGCTAAGGAGTTAAAAATGGCTATGCCACACCTTCATTTTTCCCGGGAAGAATTGGAAAACCGTCGCACAAAAGCTTGCCAGGCGCTTGCGGATCAGCGGCTTGATGGGATCCTTCTTTTCAGTATTGAAGATATGTACTGGTTGACCGGTTTGGATTCGGATGGCTTTCACGTTTTCAACTGTATGTTTTTGGGCAGTGAGGGGCAGCTAACCTATGTCGCCAGACGGGTGGACTATGCCAATGTGCGTTACTCTTCTATTATTAATGATTTTCGAGAATGGCCTGATTCACTGGATTCAGGCCCGGCTTATTCAATCAAGGATATGCTGGCAACGCACGGTATGGAGGGAAAACGTATCGGTATACAGCTGGACTCCCTGGGATTGAAAGCAAAACTCTTTTCCGAGCTGTCCCAACTACTAAACGGCTGGTGCGAACTTTCGGATGCATCATACCTAATTGGCGAGCTAAGACTGGTTAAAAGCGAGCAGGAGTTAACCTATATTCGAAAAGCCGGTGAAATCTGCAATAAAGTGCGGGATGTGGCCATAGAACGCACTTATACCGGCGCCTTCGAAGGTGATATCTTCGGGCGTATCATGATGACTATTTTTGAAAATGATGGTGATCCCCCATCATTGCGGGCTCCAATGGGAGCAGGTGAGGCTGCCACCAATAGCCGCTATACAACCGGCCGGCGCTATGTTCAGGAAAATGATCAGGTATTTTACGAAATTGGCTGCGCTTATCGTCATTATCATGCCGCCCAGTTATTTGTAGTTTTTACCGGTCCTGACGTTGATGATCGCCTCCCAGGAATGCTTAATACCTGTGTTGAGGCCCTTCATAATGTCCAGAAGGTCATCAGGCCGGGCTATACTTTGGGAGAAGTGTTTGACGCACAGTGCGTCATATTTACCAAATATGGCTATGACTCCCGCCTCCTAACCTCGTGTGGTTATTTTATGGGTGCCACATTCCCACCTTCCTGGGTTGACCAGAAGATGATAGTCCGTAACAGTCCTAGCATACTAAAAGAAAACATGTCATTATTTACTTATATGTCTATAAAGCTGGAAGATGGAACCCGTATGGGTGTGGGAGAGCAGTATATCGTAACCGACGATGAACCTGAAGCTGTTACACATGCACCAAGAGAAATGATTATTAAACCATAACTCACCTTGGCAAAAACTGGCAATTGGCGGGAATCCCAATGAGTAGAATGAAAAGACATTGGCGACTGCTTTTGAGGAGGAGAAACTTTAAAGTGAATCCAATAATAATAGTGATCCTGCAACGTCTGGGGTTGGGGCTTTTGACCATGTTCGTTGTGTCACTACTCATCTTCTTTGCCGTCGAATTGTTGCCGGGCGACATTGCCCAAGAAATCCTGGGTCAGGCTGCCACAGAGGAAACTGTTGCGGCGTTTCGGCAGAAACTCGGCTTGGACAAACCTCCGATTTTGCGATATACTTATTGGTTGAGAGCTGCCTTGAAAGGAGATTTGGGGGAATCATTGGCAAGTGGACGCCAAGTTTCTCAACTAATCTCAGGGCGTGTGGCCAACACCTTTTTTCTAGCCGGTATTTCAGCCATCCTCGCGGTTCCGCTTTCACTATTTTTGGGTATTATTACCGCCCTCTATCGCGATTCCCTGTTTGATCGTTTCATCAACGTCATTATGTTAACCGCGATTTCCTCTCCGCAATTTTTCATAGCATATATCCTGATTGTTTATCTGGCCGTGAAGGCGGGATTGTTTCCCAGTTTATCAAACATAGATCCAAGCATGTCTTTGGGGGAGAAAATATACTACTCATTTTTGCCGGCTTTAACCCTCACGATGGCCGTTGTTGCCTATATGATGAGGATGACGCGCGTCGCCATTATTGACATCCTGGACTCTTCTTATATCGAGATGGCATATTTGAAGGGCATAAAACGCTACCGAGTAATCATAAAGCACGCCTTTGTGAATGCCCTTGCCCCAATCATCAACGTTGTGGCCTTGAACCTTGCCTATCTCGTGGTCGGAGTGGTCATTTCCGAAGTGATATTCGGGTTTCCGGGACTTGGCCAGCTTTTGATCGATTCGGTTTCTAAACGTGATATCACCGTAGTCCAGGCAGCCTGTTTAATTTTTGCCGCTACTTATATCTTGTTGAACCTTATTGCGGACATTCTTTCCATTATTACCAATCCGCGCCTTTTGTATCCCCGGTGAGCTAAAAAAATGTTCCAGACAATCAAACTTTTGAAAAGAGCACCTTTGCCCCCATTGTTTGGGCTCGTTGTTATTCTGGCATATTTATTAGTTGCACTGAGTGCACCTATCATTTCTCCTTTTGGTGAATCAGAAATCGTTGGATCGGAATATGAGCCGTGGGGCAACCAGTTTTTGTTAGGAACAGATGCTCTGGGGAGAGATATGGCAAGTCGTCTGATTTACGGTGCGCGCAATAGCGTCGGCATTGCTATTGTCACCACAACTCTGACTTTTTTATTAGGGGCGATAATCGGTCTTTTGGCCGGCGCGCTTGGCGGATGGGTTGATCAGATTCTTTCCCGCATCATTGATATTCTCATGTCTATCCCGCCTCTGATATTTGCCCTTTTGATTTTGGCCATATTGGGGACCTCAATTACTACGCTAATTTTGACGATCGCAGTGCTTTATTGTACCCGTGTCTACCGAATTGCACGTGCCGTGGCAGCAAATATTGTGGTTATGGATTACTGTGAGGTAGCCAAACTCCGTGGTGAAGGTATCTGGTGGATTATCTTGCACGAAATTCTGCCCAACTCGACGGCGCCTCTTGTAGTTGAGTTTGGTCTTCGTTTTTGCTTTGTCTTCCTTTTTATATCTTCGCTCAGTTTCCTTGGGCTTGGTATTCAGCCCCCAGCAGCGGACTGGGGCTCGATGGTGCGGGAAAACGCTTCTCTCATAACATTTGGTGATATAACACCCATCTTGCCAGCTGGTGCTATTGCGCTTCTTGCGGTCGCGATTAATCTCGTTATCGATTGGATCAGTGCTGTCCGGTCAACAAAGAATAGAATCGCATAACATGCTATAATAATTTAGTATATTCGCAAAATCAGCTGTTATCGACTTGAAATTTGGTCGCTTGAATTGGCATTCCCTCCGGCAAAATTCGACCAGCTGGAGGGAGAGTCGCTGTGTACCAGGGTCAAACAGTTTTTTTCTCAAATTATGGATTCTTTTCCCAAGCACCAATTTCGTCGATGTGTTCGCGCTATAAAGACAATCAGCACCTTCGGTCTTTTACATGTTATGATTAGTTTTTATGCATGGCGTTTGCTCAGCTGACTTGTCGCAAAAGTCTTCGCGATATTGAATGGTGTTTGCGTGCCATGAAAGAGAAGCTTTCCCACGTGGGCATTAGAAGTAAAGTTTCTCGCAGTACCCTAGCCGAAGCGAATGAAAAAAGAGAGCGGCGCATTTCCGCCGATTCTGCCCAGCTACTGATCCATGAAGCCAGAAAGTCATATGGCGATGATGATTTTGGTCTGCAGTTAAAGAAAACTGTTTATGCTTTTGATACCACTGTAATGTTTGGCTTTCTTTGTGGTTTTCGGTAAAGTGAACACAAAATTCGTCGTCTTTATTCGATGCCGATTGACAGATTCAGCAGCTTGCGCTGTGATCAAATTGTGGCGCCAACTGGCTTTTATGCCCAAAGAGCGTATCCTTAAAAACTACGGTATGTAACATTTTTTGATCGCGAAAAGCAACAGCGCATACGTCTTTTGACGAATCAATTTACTTTACCGGCTATTACCGTCGCCGATTCTTGCCGGTGCCGCTGGCAAGTTGAGATTTTTTTTCAGATGAATCAAAGAGCACTTACGAATTAAGAGCTTTTACGGCACTTCGGAAAATGCGGTTAAAACCCATATTTGGATTGCTGTTTCAGTTTGTGTGCTTGTAGCTATAATAAGAAAACGGTTTAAAATCGATTTGAGTCTCTACACAATTTTGCAGATTTTTGGTTTAACCTTTTTTGAAAGGAGGATGGAATGGAGGAAAAGACACCAGGAGCGTACTGGACTGATGAAGAGATAAAAAGGGCCATTGATGAATGGAGAGAGAAAAGACCAGAGAGATTGGCATCAGGAGACTGGAAGGTAGAGGATGTTCCTTTTTATGAGCCAGGGAGGCCACCCAGGGTTGATTTGTGGCACAGAGTTGAGTAACTCGATGAGTATGACCTAGCATACGGCAAGAAGTGGGGAGCAAGTGGAATAGGCAAGCTCAAGGAAATGGCAGTTATTAGGCCCACCGAGCAGGATTTTCATATTTTCGAGAAACAGGACTCGATTTTTATGCGGCGACCCAAACTTGCTAATTTAGAGAAATGGCAAAGAGAGCATGATGGTCTGGTTCAGGCTCTTAGGGACGAGGGAATTACTGTGCATTATATTGAATATCCCAAGCCAGCGATAGGTCCATTAGGCCCAATCAGGGGCCAGTGGGCAGGACGCGAGGTTTTCGTGGTTTGGGGTGGTGCACTTGTAACCAGATACGGTTGCTGGAATCCGATGAACAAAGGCCGTGAGAAGGTTCTGACTGAGTGGCTCGTGAGGCAAGGCTGTCCTATCCTACAAACCGTAATTGGAAAAGGGATTTGTGAAACCGGGACTCTTTATTCTTTTGCTGATGATGCTCTCGTTGTTGGTCGTGGCATTGCTCACAATGCTGATGGTATAGAGCAAATTAGGCCTGTACTCCAAAGGGTGGGTATTACGACAATTTTGGAAGGATATATGCCTGGCTGGATTGAAACACTTAAGTGGCCCGTCAGAGGGCACTATCACCCCGATGAATTTTTTGGAGTTTTGGATTTGGGCAAAGTACTCATATATCCCGGCTCTGTAGATTTCGAGTTTATAAAGTGGTTCAGGGACAGAAGATTCGAGATCGTAGAGGTGGATATCGACGAGCATGAGAAATGTTTACGTGCAAACCTGATTCTTCTCCAACCCGGCAAGGTTATGATGCACGCTGAAGCAAAGGAAACTATAAAGAAGGTCAGAAAAGCTGGTATTGAGGTTATCGAAGTCTCATATATAGAAAACCTGTGCATGGGAGGAGGTATAAATTGCGCCACCTTGGAATTAGTTAGGGAACGGGGCCCGAAGCTAGAAGATATCAAATGAAGTGTCCTTTCGGCAGGCAAGCGTAAGGCGATTTTTTTGCGTGCCGAGCGGATGCTCAGCTCGGGGAAGGAAAGAATCTGGCCAAGCGGGGTTATTGTTCGGCAGCCGCCAGTGATTATTCATAGTAAGATTGCCTTCTCAAGGGCTCGTTCGCAGAGATTGTTTCTGAAATGCTTCTATGGGTTAAGTTCCGGCAGGGGATGCCATGATGCTATCAGAGCCCTGCACCATCATCTTCAACCGATACAAAGTTCAGACGGTGATCGGTTTAGACCTCGCTAACTTTTTCGGTACGCTCGATCACCAATTGGTTCCGCAGAAGATGTAAATTTTCTACAAATTTACATAGATAAAGGAAGTAGTAATAATGCAGCCGCAAATTAACTTCGTATCGCAGGATGAACTGCAGCGCCTTCATGAAGCAGCGCTTTGGCTCTTACACAATGTCGGCATGCAAGTATTTTCTACAGAAGCGGCTATGAACATTGAAGCCATAGAGTATGTTGAAGCAGCCCGGCTTCGCGATGAAAAAATCTGGTGGCTCATGCTCCATGAAATCCTGCCGAATGTCATGCCCCTACTGGTTGCGGAATTCGGTCTGCGTTTCTGTTTCGCGTTTTTATGCATGCCTGCTCTCAGTTTATTGGGTCTGGGCATTCAGCCGCCGACAGCGGACTGGGGCGGCATGGTCTGCGAAAATGGGGGGCGATCAGCTTCGGCCTCCTCACCCGCCATGGCCGGCCGGGGAAATTGCATTTCTGGCGGTTGGGGTCAATTTAATCGTCGACTGGTTTCTATACATCGCCAGTGGACTGAAAGACTAAGCAATCAATTTTACTAAGGATTGCCCATGACTGAAATTCTGAAAATAAAAAATCTTCAGATCGAGGGGTTCACTGACGAAGAATGGGTGCCGATTGTCAAAGGCATTGATCTTAAGCTGGGCAAGGGCGAGGTGTTGGGCCTGATAGGGGAGTCGGGAGCAGGAAAATCGACCATCGGGCTTGCCGCCATGGGATACACCCGGCAGGGCTGTCGCATCTCCGGCGGCTCGATTGTTTTCGATGATATGGAACTGCTCGGTGCCTCGGAGGAGCTCCTGAGAAAAATCAGAGGCACCCGTATCGCCTATGTCGCCCAAAGTGCTGCAGCTTCATTTAATCCGGCTCATCGGCTTATCAAACAGTATGCCGAAACGCCGGTTCAGCATGGCCTGATGAATTTTCATGAAGCCCAAAAAAGAGCTGTGAACATTTACCGGCGTCTCCTGCTGCCGGATCCGGAAATAATCGGTTATCGCTATCCCCATCAGGTCTCCGGCGGACAACTGCAGCGTGCCATGGTGGCCATGGCCATGGCCTGCGACCCGGATATTATTATCTTCGATGAACCCACCACGGCTCTGGATGTTACGACCCAAATAGAGGTTCTGGCCGCCATCAAGAAAATAACGCGGGAATTCAATACGGCGGCAATCTACATTACCCACGATTTGGCCGTGGTAGCGCAAGTTGCCGACCGCATCATGGTGCTTCGTTACGGTGAGATGGTCGAAGAAAACAATGTCCGGGAAATACTCACCAATCCCAAAGAGGAATATACACGGGCATTGCTCTCGGTTCGCACCCTCAGAGAGGATAAAAATATTTGCGCCTCGGAAAGGGATGTGATCCTTGAAGTTGCCAAAGTGTCGGCAAGCTACCCCGGAAAAGAAAAGGTTCTGGAAGACATCAATCTTAAAATTAGACGCGGCCGGACCGTGGCGTTGGTAGGTGAATCCGGCAGCGGTAAAAGCACGCTGGCCCGGGTGATAACCGGTTTGCTGCCGCCGCTTCAGGGAGAAATCATCTTCGATGGAAAGCAGTTGCCGCCAGCGCTAAAATCGCGCGATCGCGAAAGTCTCAGGCGGGTGCAAATGATTTACCAGATGCCGGATACAGCCGTCAATCCGAGGCATAAGGTCCGGAAGATCATCGGCCGACCGCTGTTTTTTTACTTTGGGATGAAGGGTAAAGCACTGGAAGACAGGATTCATGAGCTTTTGGAGATGATAGAGCTGCCGAACCGATACATCGAGCGCTACCCTGGAGAATTGTCGGGGGGCGAAAAGCAGCGCATCTGCATCGCCCGGGCCCTAGCGGCCAAAGCCGACCTATTTATCTGCGACGAAGTGATCTCGGCCCTGGATCAGCTGGTTGCCGAAGGGATCTTGAAGCTACTGCAGAGCCTGCAAAATGAACTGCGTGTATCCTACCTATTTATTACCCATGACCTGGCTACAGTCAAAGCCATATCCGATGAGATCGTCGTCATGCTGCAGGGCAGAATTGTCGAACAGGGTGTGAAACACGAGGTTCTTACCTCACCGCACCATGAATATACGGAATTGCTGCTCTCCTCTGTGCCGGAAATGGATCCGGATTGGCTCGATAATCTTTTGGAAGAGCGCCAAGCTATTCATTGGCCGTAGGTGCGATGTTAAGACGTGAGGCTTTGAGGTCTGGCTGAATATGATAGCAATTAAAATTACCTATGTTTTTCGAGAAAGAAGCATGTGACATCAATTTGAGGAAAAAGCCCAACTACACTAATCGGCGTATATTTTAGGTTTGACTGCTGATTATTCTAACACGCCCGTTACATATCCTTGCAGTATCAAGCTACAGACAAGAACAGTCCACGGCAAAAAGATGCTCAACTTCTCATAGTAGATTTTTTCAAAAGCTCTGTGAAGGATTTCAAGCACTTCCTTTACGAGATTCTGTCTGCATCCATTAGAAGGTTAACATTCCGAGCGCTTACGCAATATCTACAGGATTTTGACATCTTTTAGTTTTGAATTTTGGTCATTGGTATTTGTTTCGGATTTCGTGCTTAGGATTTCGAATTTACAAAGAATTGATTAGGCAATAATCTATAAATTACAAAAAGTTACCTCTTTGAATGAATTAGCCCTGGAGGATGTAAGGATTAAGATATGATGTTCCGCGCCGAAGCTAGGTGCGGACCCTGCTGGTCCGCAGCTAAGACAAATGGCATTGGCTCTAAGGGAGTCGATTTCCGTCGCCTTAGAGACCTTTGGGAAACAGCACTCAAATCCCGGCCTTCAGCGCGGCAAAGGCATGAGCACCGAGCCCTTATAATTGATCACATCTGGCCTACAATTCAGAAAACATCGGCAGCAGGGGATCGGGTTGTCACTCCCTTCAAATAGGAGCGTTATAGAAGATGATCTCATGAGATCTCCTGGATGTATTCGCGAACTTCTGACAAGGCATGAGGGGCTGCCACGAGGAGATGCTCATCTATTCTTTGCCCATCAAGATAATCGTCGATCGAAAACGCGGCCCCATCGATTCTAAAGATCTTTCCCCCCGCAGCTTCAAGGATGACCCGAGCCGCCGCCAGGTCGCGATAGGTCTCATTTGCAATGACGGCAGCCTCGGCGCGGCCTGCAGCAACGTAGCAGAGATGGGCAGACGTACATCCTAAGTCGCGGATTTTCCCCGGAAAGGTGGACCCAAAATGCTGGTGAAATCTGGAAAAGGTGAGCAGAACGCTCTCGTCGTTGATATCCTCTTGGGCAGAGATGCGGATTTCCTTATCTCTCCAGAAGGCCTTTTTACCTGCTTGGGCGTGAAAGAGGTCGCCGGTCGCAGGCATGTAGAACACTCCTAAGATGGGCCAGAAGTTCTCCAGCAGGGCCAGAGAGGTTCCCCAGATAGGAATGCCTGCCTGGAAGTTGGCAACACCGTCTAACGCGTCGAAGATCCAAAGGTATCTTTTTCCCTCGTGGGAATAGTCTTCGGAACCCCGCCTGTTCTCAAAGACCTGGTGCTCTGAAAAACGAGAACGGAGCTGATCTTGAAAGAAGTTTGAGAGGTGGAGCTCGGCCTGAGTGACCAGTTCTTCGTCGAATTTTACCTGTGGGTCGCCCTTGCCATAATAGGAAAGAGCCTCTTTGCCTGAAAGACGGATCACGTCCATCGCAAAATCCGTTAGGTCTTCGATCCCGTCACCTTTTGATTCCGCCATTTCCCCTCCTTTCTTAACAGTGGGCCGTTGCGTTCTCAAAGGCTCTCAGGGAGCTTTTAGAACATGATAACGCGACCATACTGAATTATGCACCACCAGTTTACAATAAGCAATCGATAATGGATTGCGAAATCCCGCGTTTCAAGAAAGAGACTGCCCTCGTATTCGGCGGACATCTAAAGAATTCCATACTCCCTGGCAAGCCCTTCATCGTAAGGTGCCCTTCGGCCGGGACACCCCTCGCGGGAGCATAATTGGCAGGTGTAAAATGAGATCTCAGTTGGGAAGTAAATACCCGATAATGACTTAGTGGGTCTCATGAGGCAGTTCTCATCAAGCCTTACGCTAATGTGTCTTTCGACATCGCCGAGGATTGAAAACAGGGGTTTTTGGTTTTCAATTGGCCAATCCTTGAGGGAACCTGGGCCTATGTACGATATTCGATCCAGGGCGTATGTGGAGCGCAGATGATCTTCGAGGTGTCTCTGGGCCGTGTGCAGGGCCACGTTTCCAGCTAAATCAAGACAGTACCGGTCCAGCAGGTCTTCACATGCCTTGACCGCTTCTTCGAGTTTATCGCCGATGGTAATGACATAGGGAAAAACCCGTTCTATGTTATCTACATTCTTGCGCAGAACCTTGCTCGTCAAGCGGATCCCTTCTATGCATATTGCATCCTCGAATTTTGCCTCGATAAAGCAATCCCTGTAAACCGCCTTCGCCGAGATGAGGGGTTCAGCAATTCTAACCAGGGCTTGAGTGTAACTCCGATCGCCGTCGTGTCGCAGGTGAAGTCTTTTCCTGATATGCTCCGGATCCAACTTAACTGGTATATGTCCTAGGGTGATCATGGGTTCACGAGTTTACAGTCAGTGCAGAACCTTCATTTGACGAGAGAAGTGTAGAGGCGGGATCTTCATGTGTCAAGGTCAAAAAACGAATAGCCGTACCCTCCGAAGTCTTGGAAACGCTCCTGCGTGAAGGCAGAGATTAATCGTGCATCTTCACCTGTGGCCTTGCCAATAGGCCATTTGTACTTACCTTATAAGCAAGGTTATCATCTTTTAGTGGAGTGGAAAATGGCCGAAGAACAAGGTTTCGTATCCAGCGTGGGAAAGGATGGGCACGCCCAGGTGGTCACCGACAGAAAGGATGCATGTGCTGGCTGCGGTGCAAAGCATTGCTGCGTTTCATTTGGAGTCAATTCGGAGATGGTCGTTAAGGCTCGAAACATGGTCGGGGCAAAGGTTGGTGACTTGGTTTCAGTAAGCATTAGCTCGGGCACAGTCATCAAGGGTGCTGCAACGCTCTATCTGATACCTGTAGTGGGTTTGGTGCTAGGGGTGTCGATGGCCCATGCCGTGGGAGCAAGTTTGCCGATGAGTGAAACCGCTATAACCCTGGTGTTCGGCTTTGCTGGCCTTATATTAGGGTTTGTAATTACCGCTCTCTTATCCAGGTGGATGTCGGCACGTAATAAACTTACCCCGATGATAACCCGGATCATAAAGCCGTCACAGAATACTTTCCGGTGATTACCTCTCGGCCTCGATCCATCGAACGATGTCCGAGGAGAGGTGCTCCTCAACAAGAACGTGCCAGCCTGCTCTCCGGATGTTTGCCATGGTCCTTCGGTTGATGTTGGCGCCCATCATCCGCACGACCATGGGATTGAGCAGGTCGAAAGCGCACCCGAGAAAACGGCTTTCCGGGCGCATGTGTTCGAGAAGCAGAAGTCTCCCGCCCGGTTTACAGACCCTTCTGAGTTCCTGAAGCCCTCGCTGGGGATCCGGTACCGAACAGAATACAAAGGTGGCGAAGACCGTTTCAAAGGTATGGTTGGGGAACGCAAGATCCTGGACATCCATCTCCAAAAGCTCAACCTTGATTCCGAGAGCCTCGGCCTTTTTTCCGGCTCGCTTCAGCATCCGTGGGCTGAAGTCAATGGCGGTGACCAACACATGGTCAGGGTAGTAGGGGAGGTTCTTTCCGGTACCGACACCTGCCTCCAGGGCTCGACCTCGTATAATACGATCCCGGAGCTTTGCCCTCCAGGAGGAAAACCGAAGTCGTTCCATGGGAGCCTCGAGCGCATCATAGATCACCGCCAGCCGGTCGTATCTCCTTCTGGTATGATTTTGGTTGGTGGGTGCTTTAATCATAGTGGGGGTCTTTCTCCAATGCCGCGCGCTCAGGATTCAATGATAATCGTACCACCGAAGGCTGTTGCAAATCCATTTCTTTTGTTGTTGAGGTCTCCAATCGGCCTCACAAGGCTTTTGCAGGGACACCCAAAGCGATTGCTCAGATTGGCCTGTTAAGGGAGGCGGTTAGCTCAGTCGTTCACCGTATGCAGTATTCTTGGATTTGACTTTCTGAAGTGATCTTGACACAGTAGTCGAAAAAATTAAGTGGGAGGCTGTGTGGTGGCTGAAGAGCTTTCTATTGATCGATTCTTCCAGTTCGTCAATACGAGAGACCTGAATATGCTTGAGGAGCTATTATCCGAAGATGCTGAATTCTGTTTTCCGAAGACCCAGCCGGTTCTTGGAAAAAAACAAATCATTCGATTCTTTAAGATCCTCTTTCGCCAATACCCGGAGCTGGTCTTTCAGGTTCAGCGAAAAAATAGTCCAAGGAGGTAGCGCAGCAGTCCACTGGGTGAATCGAGGGGCTGACAAAAAGGGAGAGCCTATAACAATGAGGGAGTGACCCTACTTGAAATGGAAGCACACAGAATCACCTTTATCAGCGATTTCTTCAAGGATATGGGCAAGTTTTGACTCCCCCGCCCTTTTCCTAACGTACCTCCTGAGCTACCGCATTCTAAGGTATGCCGCTGATCTCGATGGGTCTCTTCATCTTTAAGTTGCTCTCCCTCATCTTCATCACCTTGTCTCTCCTTCCCGTTGCTGTGATTGTTGCCGGTGCCTGAGTTCCAGCACATGCAGTTATGGTACAGAAAATGATCAACGAGGCGGCTACTCTGCCTGATAAAGTGGGGGAGAGGATAGAAGGTATGCCTCAGTGGCACATTCGGGCCACCTCGGCACTAGTTCATGAGCTTCTCGTCTCTGGTGAGAAAGGCGAGAACCCCCACGGCCAACAGGAGGCATGCGATAACCGCAGCCGTGAGCCAGAAGACGTGCACAAAGCTGTAGTGCTCGATAAGGTGTTTGGCTGCGTAAACAGACAATGACCCAACGCCGAAGGTGCAGATGAATTTGATGCCGTAACTGGTTGAACGGAGCTTTTCCGGGGTAAGTTGCGCTACGAGGCTGTTCTCTATGGGCTGCATGCCGACCGAAAAGAAAACATAGCCCATGGTGAATGCAAAAAGGGGTACGTCGTTGAACTGAGTCATAAGCACCATGAAGGGAAGGGAAGATAAGCATATAGAAATGGGATAAGAAGTGGCCATACGAGGAAAGGACGATGATCTTTCTTTCATTGGAATTCATGGGGTTACACTTTCCTCGGCTGTCCTTTTGTTATCTTGTGTTTTAAACGGCAATCCAAGAGAACAAGACATCAACCCTGCACGAACAGTACTATCCACCTATTACCGCAGCACGACGAAGCTATTTAACCGGTTTCAGGGGAGCCCCCTTTTCCGGAGAGCGGAATATAGGCGAGAGGGGTTTTTGTGTCAAGCGAGAAGATGTTGCGGCCCTGTGAGCCGGAGCAAAGAAAAAACGCGCACCTGTTGCGTGTCTTGACAAGAAAATCGGAGGTGTGATAACGTAAGGCCACTTATTGGCTGGTGTGCAGATTTATGTCTGCAGGTTTCTCATGTTTTCGGTGGCACTTTCCAGGGAAAGGAGTACGTATATGCAAAGATTTAAGAACGCGGTTTTGACGCGCCGAATTGCGATGTTGCTAGTTGTTTTGATGGGGGTTTTTAGTGTCGTTCCGAGGCTGGAGGCCTCTTTCGTTCCCTCGGACGAGTCTTTTTCATCCAACGCCCGACAAAAGGACATGGCGATGGTGCAGAAGGTTCTTGAGCAGAAGGTAGTCAAAGAGCGGCTCAAGGCCCTGGGCTATACTGAGGAAGAAATCAACAGCCGACTGGATCAGCTTTCTGACGACGAGATCCACCAGTTTGCAACCCAGCTTGATTCGCTTACATCAGGTGGTGGTGCCATTGGTTTTGTAATTGGGATACTCGTCATTATTCTGCTCATATTTCTCATTCTCCACCTCACCGACAAGAAGATCATTATAGGATAGTGACTGTTAGGCAGGTGCGAAGGGAAGGCGAGCACACGGGAAAAACCCCTATTCGGGCTCTACATCTTCTATCTCGCTTGGCGCCTGCCTTTGTACTTTTTTCCCTCATCATCTTTCAGGGATGTGCAGCCGGGCCTGATATTGTTGCCTCAGAGGTATCGGCATCGATCGGGTCCGGCAAGGTTGATAAGGTTCCCTTCTATCCGCAGGTTTCCTTCCAATGCGGTCCGGCCTCTCTTGCAGGGGTGCTCAATTTTTTCGGTGAAGGCGTAACACCTGATGAGATTGCCGAGGCCGTCTTCCGGAGAGATATTCGTGGCACGGTGACGCTGGATATGGTGCTGTATGCCCGAAAAAGGGGATTTCTCGCCGAGTGGTACAACGGCAGCGTAGACGATATCCGACGGTCCGTCGATGACGGTGTCCCGCTCATTGTCATGGTGGACTTCGGGTTTGCCGGCGTACGTAAGAACCATTTCATGGTTGTGGTGGGTTATACCCCAGAGGGCGTTATTGCTAACTCGGGCAAAACTCGTGAGAAGCTCATTTCATGGGAGTATTTCCTTGCTCGCTGGAACAGGACAAAGCGGTGGGCCCTCCGAATCGAACAAAAAACAGCGCAATGAACTGGGAAGACGCTAAGGAAACAATGAGACACCTCTTTCTGGTGAGCTTGGCACTACTGCTCGTGCTCGCTGCTGGCTGTACCATGCCCTGGATTATGATTCTTCCCGATCCGCTCTCACCGGAAGAGCACCTGCAGCTCGGTATTGCGTACGAGAAAAAGAGCGAATTCGACAATGCAATAAGGGAGTACGAAGCAGCAGCAAAAAAAACACCCCGTGCCTACTATTACCTCGGCAACGCGCATTTTCAGAAAAAGGAATTGGGCAAGGCAGAAATCTATTACAAAAAGGCAATCAATAAAGGAGCTGGCAATGCTGACGCCTATAATAACCTTGCCTGGCTCTATTACGTCCAGAGGAAAAACCTGGTTGAGGCGGAAGGCCTTGTCCTCAAGGCTATGGAACTGAATCCGGCCAAAAAGAACTCTTACAAAGATACGCTGGAACGAATACGGGAACTCAAGAAGACCATCGAGTGAACACTCTAACCAAGCCTGACTGGCGTTTCATATGCGTCCCGATTGTCCTGGCTTCCTTTACGGTAGTTTTCCTCCCTAACACCATCTTCAAGAGATGGTACCTCTGCCGTTCTCTCTGGCTCATGCCTATAATGTCCCTTCTCATAATGGGGACATTTTAATACAGCAGTTAGAGGGGACATTTTCATTAAGCTAATACACAAAAGCGATCCCGCCTTGACCTCCCACCTTCGATTCCATATAATACTAAATTTGCTATGATCCGGACAGGTCCTGCGTGTTGAGCCCGGAAAAGATACCGGCTATTTTCCGGCATTATTTTAAGGAGGTTTTGAGGTGCAAGCAAAAGGAAAACAGGGCAAGAGTCAGGTTGTTGTCGAAGCACTTCGGCCCTTTGGGACGAGCATTTTTACCGAAATGACGAATCGCGCCAATGCCTTAGGAGCCGTTAATTTGTCGCAGGGGTTTCCGGACTTCGACGGCCCTGAGGAGGTGAGAGCGAAGGCCGCAGAGGCCATTGTTCGCGGTCCCAACCAATATGCCCCCTCTGCGGGCATACCCGAACTCCGGCAGGCAGTGGCCCGGAAGATGAGGCGGTTTTACGGCGTTGAGGTTGATGCCAACGAGGAGATAACGGTTACCTCTGGTGCAACGGAAGGTCTGTGCGCCACCATGCTGGGGATCCTGGAACCAGGTGATGAAATCATTTTAATAGAACCCTGTTACGATAGCTATGCGCCTGTTGCAGCTCTGACCCGCGCCAATGTTCGCTCTGTATCATTACAAGCCCCCGAATTCATGATACCGAGAGAGAAGCTGGCTCAGGCCTTTGGTCCCAAGACCAGGGCAGTCCTTATTAATAATCCTCATAACCCCAGTGGCAGGGTTTTCACCAGGGAAGAGCTCTCTTTCATAGGGTCTTTGTGTGAGAAGCACGATGCTTACCTCATCGGGGATGAAGTCTATGAACACCTTGTCTATGAAGGGCACGAGCATGTGACCCTCATGAGTATTCCTGAGCTCAGAGACCGCGCCTTTGTCGTGTCATCAACGGCAAAAACCTTTTCCATGACCGGCTGGAAAATAGGCTATGTGATAGCTGCTCCAGAGCTTTCGCGGGCGGTGCGCATGAGCCATCAATTCATTACCTTTTGCGGGCAATCGGCACTGCAAGAGGCCATGGCCTTTGCCATAGATTTCCCGGATACCTACTACGCGGGATTTTTGAGCGCCTATACCCGGAAGCGAAACCTGCTCTGTGATGCACTTCAGGAACTCGGTTTCCAGGTCTATCTGCCTGAGGGAAGCTACTACGTTTTGGTTAACATCGTTCCGCTCGGTTTTGATAATGATCTGGCCTTTTGTCGCACCCTTATAGAGGAGGCAGGTGTAGCCGCCATTCCCTGCTCATATTTTTGGCTAAACCGGAACCAGGGTCACGACCTCGTCCGCTTTTGCTTCTGCAAGAAGGATGAGACCTTGCAGGAGGCAATCGTTCGGCTAAGGCGTTGGCTCAGATGAAGAAGATAGCATTATTGAGTGGCGGGCATTGAGTACAACTTTCCGGCATTCCGCTCGCCGTTTAATTAGTACCATAAACCATGCCGCTACGAAGCGGGGTGGTCCAAGCTATGCTATGTAGGTGAATGGATTTTGAGTTTTGGTCTCTCGCCCGCACTCCTGTAAGCAGGAGTGCTCGAGTTCGTTAGCTCTCTCTCCTTACCTGGAAAGGAGTTCTAAGGTATCGCCACACCATCGCTGATCGGGATCGTGCAGTTTGGTCATCGCCCCCTCCGCGTAAAGTCCGGTGCGGGCAGTCCTGCCCAGGTTGAGCTCAGCAATTTCCCTGCTGACCCGATGCTCCCCAAGCTCAAGCTCAGCAATATTTCCCATCATGACCGATCCAAATTTGGGCGCCCATCCCTCCACCTGCGCGTGCAGCACCACATTGTTTTTGACTGAATACGTATGAAATTCAAACCCGGCTGATCTCTTAAGAGGGAGCTTTTTCGAGAGCAGTTTCAAGATAAGATCACCCTTTTCCTTCAGGGTAACTTCCAGGCTGTCGTCCCGGTCCTGGAAGGTAATCTCGGCCAGAGATTTAGGATAGTTATAGAAATGGATTCCGAACTTGTGCGCAATTTCCGTGGTAACAGGGAGGTGATGAATGTATACGGGGAAGAGATTTTTACGGATCATCTTTATTGCAGAAAGTCCAGGCATAATGAATCCTGGCGGAAATTTGATGGGAATCGTGATTGCAATCTCATTGTAAGGCCCGACCGAGGTATCGCGGTATTCAAAAGCGGCAATACCGAGCATGCCGACTCCCGGCCAGATTTGGATCGGTTTGAACTTGGGATGCGGAAGAAGTTTTCTCAGGGCGGTGGTTTTGGCCGTAAAAGCGGCAATAATAAAGCGAACATCATAATAAAAGACGGGGAACTCTAAGGATTGGCCTGCCATATCCAGGCTTCTTCTCGGTGTGTCCTTGAAAAAGGGGTGGTCTCTCATGCCTCTTCTCCTTTCAAAAATGCCCCTCGAATACGGAATGTCTTTGTCTACAGGAAGAATGCCCTGTCGTTTGTTTCTAGCCCTCTTGAATGCTCGCCGAGAACCCTAATAGCTGAACTTCTCTTTCTCAACTGAATCTGGAGAAACGCCGCATGCCTCAAGCTCGCCCAACACAAATTCCTGCATGTTAGGCGGACCGCATACGTAAAAGGAGGCATTCGGGAGGTCGACCTGTCTCTGGAGCAAGCCTCTGGTTACATATCCAGAGACATAGTGAACTTGAGAAAAGTCGCCTTGGAAGTATTTGTCCACCTCTTTTTCGCGGCTCAGCGTGTGAACAACAAAGAGATCTAGCTCCTTTGTCATCTCTTGTAGCTCTTCCGCCGCAAAAACGTCATCTACAGTCTTGTTGGTCCAAAAGAGCTTCACCTGGTTCTTCGCTCGCATGTTTCGAAAATGCCGCAGTACGCTTAAGAAGGGTGTTATGCCCACACCACCGGCGATCATTACGATATTCTCCTTTTGGTCAATATCCTTGCAAAAGACACCAAAGGGTCCGTCGCATCTTACCGGAGTGCCAGGCCTGAGGTCTGGGATAGCGGAGGTGAACGCACCGGCTTTCTTGATGGTCAGGCGCAAGGTGTCATCTTCAGGGGCACAAGATATGGTAAAAGGGTGCGGTTCGCTCCATCCATCGTTGCGTAAGACCCGCAGCGAAAGCCACTGGCCCGCCTGCCGCTTTTCGAAATTCTCATCATCACCTTCCAAATAGAGCGAGGTCGTGTCGTGGTTTTCTCGTTCTGTTTTCAGGACCTTCCAGATTCTCCCGAAATCTTCGGCCATATCCGGTTTATTCATTGCTCCCCCCATCTTGTTCTTGGTCGGGCCCCTAACAGCAGTCATTAGGGATGAAGGATATTGAAATGAGGACCTATCGGCTGCCCCGATGCCTCATCCTTTATTGCATATCTCGAATTCGCACTTGGATGTCAGCGCTGTCTTTGAGCAAATCAGTTAGCTTTGATGTGTCGGTATCACCGAAATGATACGGGTACAGGATCTTAGGCCTCAATGCCCTTGCTGCATCAGCCACCATCTCAGGTGTCATGGTGTAGGGCAGATTCATGGGCAGGAAGGCAACGTCAATTCCGGCAAGCTGTTTCATTTCGGGAATATTTTCCGTATCACCGGCTACATAGACCTTCGTATCGTCAAAGGTAATAATATAGCCATTGCCCACCCCTTTGGGATGAAAGGGGCTTCCCGGCGCTCGCATGTGCACCATGTTATAGGCGGGTACTGCCTCTATGAGTAACCCCTTAATGGTTTTGACATCGCCGTTTGTCATTACCGTGTAATTCGTAATCTTCTCGGCGCAGGATTCGGATCCTACTACCACCGTTTCGTCCTTGCGGAGCATCTGAATGGTGCTTGTTTCACAGTGGTCAAAGTGCTCGTGGGTAACCAGGATGATATCCGCTTTGGGAA
The DNA here is from genome assembly GCA_035527895.1 of Desulfatiglandales bacterium. Lineage (GTDB taxonomy): Bacteria > Desulfobacterota > DSM-4660 > Desulfatiglandales > B25-G16 > JADFWK01. Next base: position 6,063 of record DATKZQ010000080.1, on the reverse strand, counting down.
GTGTGGCGTAATCTGCCACGTCACTCACGGGATCAACATGAATCACCAAGGTGCCGAAGGTAAACATAAGGCTCCCATGACCAAGAGAGGTGATCTTGAGATCATCTCCTGACGTCTCAATAGTATCTGTTGTATACATGCGCGTATTCCTCCTCCCGTTCATAAAAGAATCTTTCAGGTTTCAGATTAGAATAGGACAAAGTCTCTGTCGGGTCAAGGAGAACAACGGTATGAACAGGGTAACCTCGAAGTCCACGGTACGAACATTTTTCTTCTGGTTATTCCCGAAAACATGGCAAGGGAGGTAAGGCCTATCTTGCCTACAAGATGAGGTTGAGTAGACCGCCGGTTATGAGGGTGGCCAAAACCATTATGCCGGCCGATTTCAGCATATCCACCACGCCGAGTTCTCTCAAGAGCACGACAAAGGTGGCGATACAGGGAAAGAACATGGCCAGAACCACGCTGGCCACCACCAGTTGTTTGGAAGTTAAGCCGAGCCGTGCCAGCATGCCCAAAGCTACGTCTTTGCGTAAAAACCCGATAAACAGAGATGTTACTGCTTCCTTGGGGAGCCCGAGAAGGCCGGTTATTACTGGGGCTGTAACATTGGCGATGGCGTCAAACACATGAACAGAGTAGAGCACGTTTATAACCACAATAGCACCGAGCATAATGGGAACCGCCTCTGCAAGAAACGCATAGATCCTCATCCACAGTTTCTGGAAAGCAATTGGCCATGGTGGCATGCGGTAGGGCGGTATTTCGATTAAAAGCTCGGGGGTAAATCCCTTAACCGCATGGTGCATGATGATCCCGAGCAGGATCCAGACTGCAAAGAGGGTACCGTAGACCATAACAACATACTGTGCTCCCCGCTGACCGACAAGGCCAAAGATCATCGCCTGTAACGCGGCACAGGGTACCGCGATGGACACCAGTGTTGAGGCTATAAACCGCTCCCGCTTGCTTTCCAGGATGCGAGTCGATAATACGGCCGGCACATTGCAGCCGAGCCCCAGCAAATTCGGTATGATTGCATATCCGTGCAGACCAAGGCGGTGCATGATGGTATCCATCAGAATTGCCAGTCGTGGCAGGTACCCCACATCTTCGAGCAGGCCAAGGACAAAGTAGAAGGCAACGATGTAAGGCAGCACCATTGCAAAAGGCACATAGAGCCCGCTGGACAAAAGCCCGAATGCCTCAACGAAGTTCACTTCTCCACCGGTTACTTTGCCAACCACAATGTCATGGAGGAAGCCGCTTCCGCCCAGGAGGTTGCTCAAAGCCATAACCACTGGCGCCCACAGGGTATTGAAGAGGGGATCGAGCACATAATTGATAAGGCTCTCGCCAATGAAGCGGATTACGAGAAAGGTAAAGATGAGGATTCCTATGGCTGTGATGCCCCCGGTTAATGGTCTTACGCTTGCATCCTGCAACCGCTCAAGCCAGGTGTGATGACGATGTTCAATACGCTGAACCTGGCCTATGATCTCCCCGATAGTTGCCCACCGCTCTGCGGTAGTGCGGGAGGGGATGTTGGGTGAAGTTGCATTGGGAATCTGTTCCACCAGCTCCTTTATGCCCTCGCCGCTTACAGCCACCGTAGGAATAACCGGTACCCCCAGCAATTCCCTCAATTTGTCAAGATCGATCTCTATTCCTCGATGCGTGGTGTCGTCCCATAGATTCAGGGCAATCACGAGGGGGGTGCCTCTCTCCATAAGTTGCAAGGTCAAGTAAAGGCTCCGCTCGAGATTGGTGGCATTAACCACATTAATAGCGATATCTCCCGTATTGAGCATCTGGAGCGCTATTTCCTCTGCCTCACAGTTTGGCTCAAGAGAGTAAGTGCCCGGCACATCGATAATCTCGACCTTTTCTTCCCCCAGTTTCAGAAACCCTTGTGTATAACTTATGGTCGTACCCGGGTAATTTGAAGCAATTGTGCGCACGCCGGTTAAACGGGAAAAAAGCACGCTCTTGCCCACGTTAGGGTTACCGACCAGTAGTATCTTCCTCATTGTATCACATCGAGTTGCACTAGTATCCTGTTAGCCATGCCAAAACCCATGGCCACCTGACCTCTGTCAACCTCTATGGTGACCGGTCCGCGCGCAAGCATGGAGCTGATCTTGGTAATCCTTTTGCCCGGGAAGATACCGAGCGCGTTAAGCCGTCTGACCAAGCCAAATCCGCCTCGAATTTCAACCACTGTGCCGCTCTGCCCGGCCTGCATCTTTGTCAATGTGTTATGGTTCTTGTGCAGCATAACCCCTATCCCTCTTCTAATTCCAGTCGCATCATCCTCACGTTGAATAAACCGGTGCCGTCATCTCTCTCTTTCCATGGCCCTTATCTTGGCACTATATTTGTCGGCGAAATCCTTCATTCTCTCCAAGCACTTTTCCCGTGGCATCTCGTGTCTCCTGTATTCGCTAAATAGATCTAACCAGTCACTCCCACCCCTGGGACAGTTTTCGATGAACTCCATAAACTCCACGATCCGCTCAAGGGTGGTAGGGCTTACAGCATGCTCCATCTTGCAGGCGTCCTCATCGGCCTGATCATGATTGATTTGCAGGATATCGATCAAAAAGGACTTGAGGAGCTGATGTCGGCGGTCGATTTGGCTGCCTATATCAGACCCCTTTCCCGTGAGTTCCAGATACTCGTATTTCTCGTGGTCAATCATGCCCTTATCGCTGAGGGTTTTGAGCATGGCGGTCACCGTCGGCATCTTAACCCCCAGTCTTTTGGCAATATCCTTTACCCTGACCACCCGCTTTTCATGAGAAAGGGTATAAATAGCCTCCAGATAATCCTCCATGGTTGGGGTAAGGTTATTTTCGGAAGTGCTAGTGACGGCTTTAGTCTTCATGCCTCCTACCTTTTTTAGGGTGGTCAAATAAAGTTTGTATTTCCTAATTTACGGACAAAAAAATAATTGTCAACGTTTTTCTGGGTTTCTTCCTCAGGGATTAGAGAATTAATTAAGAATTCGAAATCTGAGGAGAGAATAGCCTGTTTCTGCGAGATCGGGAAATCCAGATTGAAGACGTCCCACTCTTAGAGGTGATAGTAGTAATCCAGGCCCAGGTGGGTAATCTGCGTTTCCCCCATGAGAAAGCGCAGCGTGTTCTTCAGCTTCATTAATTGGATAAAGAGATCGTGTTCCGGGTAGAGATTAGGCGCACACTGCGGGCTTTTGAAATAAAAGGACAGCCATTCCTGGATACCGGTCATAGCCGCTCTCTGGGCAAGGTCGATGAAAAGCACCAGATCGAGTACTAGGGGTGCTGCCAGGATGCTGTCGCGGCACATAAAATCAACCTTGATCTGCATGGGATAACCAAGCCATCCGAAGATGTCAATGCAATCCCAGCCCTCTTTGTTGTCACCCCGGGGTGGGTAATAGTTGATTGCAACCTTGTGGTAGAATTCTCCGTAAAGGTCCGGGTAGACCTCAGGCTGGAGAATGCTCTGCAGGACTGAGAGCTTGCTCTGCTCCTTGGTTTTGAAGGAATCTTCATCATCCAGAACGAGGCCGTCGCGGTTTCCGAGGATGTTGGTTGAATACCACCCGCTCAGTCCCAGCATGCGCGCCTTTAACCCCGGTGCGAGGATGGTTTTCATAAGGGTCTGCCCCGTCTTGAAATCCTTGCCTGCGATAGGAAGTCCGTGCTGGTCTGCCAGCTCCACCATGGCTGGAATATCCACGGTCAGATTGGGCGCACCGTTTACAAAGGGGATCCCGCTGGTCAAGGCCGCATAGGCATACAGCATGCTCGGCGAGATGCTGGGATCGTTGTTTTTGAGCCCTTCCTCGAAGTTGTCCAGGGAGGCGTGCACCTCTCCGGGTTTGAGGTATGCTTCGGTGCTGGCACACCAGATCATAACACATCGCGATACCTTACTGCTGCGCTTGAACGTGTCGATATCTGATTTGAGGGCCTCTATAAGCTCCAGGTGGGAGATCTGGGGTTTCACATTGGGGCCATTCAGGTTCTTGACGAATTCCCTTCTAAAAACCGCCGGCCACGGTTGCAGCCCTTCAAGAAAGGAGCGCACGGGCTCTACGTGTTCAGACCTGAGTACCTTCGCCTGTAGAGCTGCCTGATAGGAGTTATCCGGAAAAACGTCCCATCCTCCGAAGACAAGATCTCCAGGGCTCGCCAGTGGGACAAAATCTCTAATATGCGGAATCCGATATTCGAACCGTTTTCCAAGCCGGATGGTCCCCATCTGGGTGAGGGAACCAAAAGGAAGGGCAAGACCTCGACGTATCGATTCGACACCCGCTAAAAGGGTGGTGCTCACCGCACCTCCCAATCCGGGGATAAGCACACCCAGTTTGCCGTCTGCCTTTTGAATATCTTCTTTATGTTTCATGGCTAGCCCGAATAAAAGGTCATTTGGTAGAGGGGACTCCTAGACAGACGCCAGTATATTCCAATTGGGCGTGGCGGGCAAGTTAATTGGATGTTTCTCGGTAAATTGGTATGCCACATCTGACTCCGTTTTTCGGTTTACCAATGGAGTCATTTCATATCCCGCAAAGCACCTAGCATCCGGTCTACTTCCTCCCTCGTATTGTAGTGGGCAAGGCCGACCCGGACCATGCCGCCTGAGCCCTCCAGGCCCAATCGCTCCGTGACGCTCACGGCATAATAGTTACCGTCCCACACGAAGATACCGTGGTTTCCCAGGTAGGCGGCAATCGCCTGCGGGGTAAAGCCTTTCCTGGTAAAGGCAAGGGTGGGGCAGCGCTCGGTGAATTCCTCGGGGTTTGTGATACCGTAAACGGTAATGCCCGGGGTCTTTTGCACCTCTTCGAGCATGTAGGCAAAAAGCGGGCGCTCATAGGCGACGATAGTGTTCATCGCCAACTTCAGTTCTTTTCGCCGTCCTTCATAGATTACCCTAATGCCGGCGGCTTTCAGGTCGAGCTCATTGCCGTAGCCCCTGCCCACACCGGCCAGGTAGTTGATGGAAGCCGTCACCCCGGCGATCCCCTCGTGGTTGAGCGTTCCCGTCTCGAACTTGCCCGGGGGGTTGGAATCCGCGGGGCGCACCTTGTAAGCCGACAGAAGCTCCAGAAGCTCAAGCCGACCCCACAGAACACCCACATGGGGGCCGAAGAACTTGTACGCCGAGCAGACCAGAAAATCACAGCACACCTCTTGCACGTCGATGGGCCGGTGCGGGGCATAGTGAACCGCGTCAACCCAGAGCCAGGCACCTACACCGTGGGCCATGTCCGCAATATGTTTGACCGGGTTTATGGTACCGATGGCATTGGAGGCATAACCCACGGCCACCAGTTTTGTTCTGTCGGTGATGAGCGAGCCCAGATGATCGAGATCGAGACGAAAGCTTGTTACACCGAAATCGGCCCACTTAATAACTACTCCTTTCTCCTCCAGGGCTACCCAAGGGGCGATGTTGGCATCGTGATCCATACGGGTGACAATAATCTCATCGCCGGGTTCAAGGACGCGACCAATTGCCCTGCTGAGGGTAAAGGTGAGGGTGGTCATATTGGCACCGAACATGATCTCCTCCGGTGTTGGGGCGTTTAGAAAATCCGCCATGGCAACCCGTGCCTGTTCGATAGTCTCATCATTGCGGCGGCTGGTGATGAAGAGACCGCCGTGATTGGCATTGGCCAGCCTGAAATAGTCTGCCATCGCGTCAATGACAGTCTGCGGCACCTGGGTGCCGCCGGGCCCGTCAAAGTAGACATACGGGCGCCCCTGCTCATCCGTTTCCTGCAAGGCCGGAAACTGCTCCCTCACCGGCGAGAGGTCTAACGTCTGTTTATACATGATACTTAAGCCCTCTAGATGTCTTCATAGCTCAAGATCTTAACCTTTATCTCAAGTTTTGCGGTGAAATGAAATCGTGATTCTATTTGGACTTTGAAATCCGAAACCCCTGGCCCAGAACTGGCTTGAGAGGACTCACTTTTGTAGGCTCCAGTTCGGAGGTAATGGAATGAAAAGATAGTGCTCTGGGCAAGTCGCGCCAGGGCAGGCCTAAATCCTAAATTCGAAA
>DATKZQ010000079.1:0-4644 GCA_035527895.1 Desulfatiglandales bacterium | reverse complement strand
ACCTGCTGAATCTGAGGGTAAAAGGGGGTGATCCGAGATCCTGAAAACCGCATTCTGACTAATCATTAAGAGGAGCAAACCTCTAACAGCCTTAAAATATAAGGTGAAAAGGGAAACCTTTGTTCAACTGCAAAATGTGGGTTAAGGCACCAGGGAGGATGACAAAAACGTCTCTCCAGTGAAGAAACCGCAGGGCAAACACGGTCAAGATTGGGATGGAGACGCTGGCAAGCGAAGGAGCGGTTTCATGGAAGGCAAGCGCCTTACCCCAGTTGTCTCTCCTAAAGGTTGACGTTATGAGGGGAACTGCACACGGCATGTATATGCCCGATCCGAGACCGATGAAGAAACAAATAGTCCCAAAAGAAGGGTACGTTTGGGCATATCTTAAACAGACTAGTGACCCTGCCATAATTAGATAACCTAATAAAATAGGGCGCTTATGGCCAATACGAGCAGAAATCAATCCGCCCAACAACAACATACTTGTGTAACCTATGGAAAAGAGGAAAAAAAGGCTACCTGCACGGGCATGGCTTATGGCGAGCTCATCTTCGATAATAGGAAGAAGAGGAGAAATGACTATCCTGGATGAAAAATTGAATAACCAGAGACCCCAAAACAGCAAGAGAAAAAACACCTGCATTATGAGCGAATTCTTTCCATGTTTTTCACAAAATTATTCAACCTATCGAACAGAGCATATCTTATGTCCCCTAGGTATACTGCATGCCTCTGACTCTGGTAATATTTCAGAGGATCCGTTATTTACTATGCCCTCTTCAACTCCGTACTGACAAATCCCTCAAGCCATTGCATCTCTTCGTCGCTTTGGGCCTCGGCGGTGAAACACCTTTTGCCGAGGCGCTTATATTTCACCTCCCCCATCTTATTGTAGGGAAGCAGGTCTATATCTATTGCACCAACTTCCTCTCTGACAAAACGGGTTATTGCCCTGACATCTTCCGGGGAATCGTTGAAATCCGGTATCATCGGCACTCGCACTCTCATTTGCCTGTAGCCGGCAATCCTCTTTGCGTTTTCAAGGATAAGGCGGTTGGACCTTCCCGTTGCCTCACGATGTTTTTTCGTGTCGATGGTCTTGATATCAAAAAAGACAAGGTCGGTATACTCGAGCAGCTTCTTCATGGTTGACCAGGCGACATACCCACAGGTGTCAAGAACCGTGTGTAAGCCTGCCTCTTTGGAGCTCTGAAGGATTGATAAAGCAAACTCGGACTGAGCCGTTGGATCTCCACCAGATAAAGTGACGCCTCCTCCGGAGTTCTCATAAAATTTCACATCTTTCATGACTTCCCGCATTACCTCATCGTTCGTGAGATATGCTCCCACAACCTTTCTTGCCTCACCGGGACAGACTTCCACGCACTTACCGCATCCAATACACTTACTCCTGTCTATCGCGGAACTATCTTCCAGCAAGCTACTGGCCCCCGTTGGGCACACAGCAACGCATCTGCCACATAGCGTACAGTTGGCTCTTATCAAAAAACCTCCGCCTCATTGCTCTGTGATTCCGGGTTCTGGCACCAAAAACACCTCAGCGGACAGCCCTTGAAAAATACGGTAGTCCGAATACCGGGCCCATCGTGAATGGAGTACCTCTGGATATTGAAAATGATTCCATTCGGAGCCTGTTCCACTGACATCTCTCCTTGTCTCGATTAAATCCAATCACTTGTAACCAGAGCTCTTAGAAACCGTACTTTAGCATGGTCTCCGCGCTTCCCTGTTGAGTACATGACACACTCGGTGTTAGAGCGCTGCGGAACGAAGCAGAGGGATCTACAGTGCATGTTCGGTGCGCTGTATAACCTCATCCTGAACACCACGATCAAGTTCGATAAAGTAGGCGCTGTACCCGGCTACCCTGACTATGAGGTCGCGATGAAGCTCAGGATGCACCTGTGCGTCTAACAAGGTTTCCTTGTCTACCACGTTGAATTGTATGTGCCTGCCACCGTAATCAAAATAGGTCTTTATGAGAGCTATTAGCTTTCTCATGTCGTCCTGTGTTTTTAATGTGGCGGGCTGAAACTTGATATTGAGAAGCGTGGCCAAAATGGGGTACTGGTCTATCTTCCCCGCTGAGTTGATGACAGCGGTGGGGCCTTGCGTGTCACATCCCTGAGCGGGCGACATCGAACCGTCGGCCAAAGATTTCCAGGCCAACCGACCGCTTGGAAGCGCCCCCACTCTTGCACCATAGCTATGATGGAGGGAAACAGAATAAGCACAGGGCAAGTATTTCAAACCAAATGATGCATCCATCTCAGCGACCATCTTCCGCCACCAGTCATATAGATCGTGGGCAATGGTGTCAGCATAATCGTTATCGTTTCCGTACTTTGGTGCAGATAATAGAGATCGATGTAAATCCTCCTTACCTTTAAAATTAGCAGCAAGAGCATCTATAAGATCTCTTTTGCTTACAGAGCCCTCCTCGAATACGCGTTTTTTTATTGCCACCAGTGAATCGGCTACATCGATCATGCCCTCCTGAAGATAGTACGGATAATTGAAGCGGGCACCGCCTCCTATTTCACTCTTACCACGCTTTATGCAATCATCGACTAAAGCATAGCTAAATATCGGGGGCACCATTGCCGCCCTAAAGTAGCGTTGCAGGTTGAACAGAGCCGCACCCTGGTATGAAAAATACCTTACCTGTTCTTTGAAGGCTTCGACGACCTCGTCAAAGGTTTGAAGATCTTCGAAACTGCCGGTTTTCGGGCCAAGTTGTTTGCCTTTGTTTGGATCGAATCCATTATTAAGGGCCAACTCCAGGCATTTCCCCATACTAACCGCAAACGGTGGGGAGGGACCCGCTTTTCCTGGAATTATGGGAACAACACAACCCCCAATAGCGTAATCCCGTGCCTCATCTAACGCGGCCCCCATGCCCATTAAGAACGATATGTTTCCCTCATCGCTAAAGAACGCGGGAAAGCCGATTCCCGTAGCAACAAGTTCAGTTGCCTTTAGGGCAAAATCCTGTGGAATTTTGTCATGCCATCGTATCGAAAGGGTATTATGGAGAGTTCTTGTCCTGAGGGCGGCTTCCACAAAAAGATACGATAACTCATTCGTCGCATCTTGCCCATCCGGTGTCTGCCCTCCCAAGGTGATATTATGAAACTGGGCCTCTGCAGATGTGTACTCGCGAAAGCTTTTTTTGTTGAAGTGTCGCAGGGTGCTCATCTTAACACGAAGACACTCTAAAATCTCAATGGCTTCTTCCCTGCTGAGCTTCCCCGCCTCGATGTCACGCCTGTAATATGGGTAAAGGTATTGATCAGCTCTGCCTGGGGATACACCTGCCGGCCTCGAATCCAGATACGTGAAAACGTGAACAAACCATAAGGCCTGAACAGCTTCATAAAAGGTGCGCGCCGGATTTTCCGGAACCCATTCACAAATCTCAGCTATCCTCTCCAACTCTGATCCTCTCTTTTTCTCTGCCGTCTGAGCTAGTTCCCTTGCTAAAGCGGCATAGCGCTTTCCGCATTGGCCCGCAGCCCGGTAAGCCATAGCCACAGCCTTTAAGAAGTTTGCTTTATGAAACGACTCCTCATCATTGACCGTTGTGGCCTGCAGTTCCTCCTCCACTTCGTTCAGTATCCCAACACAGCCACACCTAATCATTTTGTCATAACCTATTACATGATATCCTCCTGGTCTATCCAAAAGGGCTGAAACACCATAAATCCAAGCACCGTCTTCCCCGTTCTGCATAAAGGTTCTCTTTTCTTCCTCGCTGAGACTGGAAAGATAAGCGGCTTCTAGGGTCCTCACTTTCCAGTAATCATAGATTTTCTTCAGTTCGACAATTTCAGAGCTTTTTGTTCTAAAAGAACCCTCTCCGGATTCCATTTCTTTCAAAACCCAACTGACACCAAACTCGGGGTACCACTCCGCCCACATCGGCCTAGCAGCAAAATCGCCGACGAGCAACTGATCCTCCTCTATATAGATGGGGATTTCGTTGAGGATCTTGGCGAACGCCTTTGCCCTCCTTATCGGCACGGGCAATCCCTCAGTCTCTCTATAGGAAGCTGTTAGTAACCTAGCTCTCGCAAGGGAAAGCATTCCCGCATCCCGCTTATCGCGCAGCCTGTTCCAGATTCTCTCAGCCCTAGCAGAGTTCGGTTTTGTCAGTTCTTTCATAGCACCTTTGTCACCTTGGCTCATCGGTTCCCGCCATATCTCAGTATCCTCAACAATGCTCTAGGAAGAATTACTCCTTTTTTCTTAGCCACTCCCTCTTCACCTGGCAAGTAGTAAGCAATCACTAGCTTCTGCTTTGCTTCAGTGAGGGACGAATCTTTTGGAAGCTAGGCTTCATAACGATACTCCTTTGCTGATTTCCTCCCTACAGCTAACATCTCCTCTTGCTTCCCCTTGGATAAGATGCCCGTGCCGTGGTAGTATTCAAAATCTTGTAGACAGCAAAGGAGATAGGCAGTGCGCGTACTCGTGCCGGGAAAAGGAGGGTCGAATTTGTGCTTCCACCTGAGCTCGGTATATGCCTTTTGCACTTCTATGAAGTATTCCAACGGTGGTCTTTGCTGGTCGGCAAAGGCTGACCCACTCTCAATGGTCCATTGGTTATACCGGGGAAGC
>DATKZQ010000078.1:0-9777 GCA_035527895.1 Desulfatiglandales bacterium | reverse complement strand
CGAACCAGAGGCCGTATAAGACGCGAGAAAAATATCCTCATTTGTAACACTTTACCTCTTTGAAATTAATCTTAAGCCGAGCATGGGGATATCTTTTTTTGTCTCTGTCCCTGGCCCAGACCTGGCTCATACGGCATGAGTAAGGAGAGCAGAGATGTGAAATACTCTCCTATCCATACACAACTCCGGAAGCTAAGCGCCAGGGCAGGCCTCCCATCGTTCAGAGCAGTGGGCGTTTCAAAACGGCGCACACAGGCTGGTACCTTAGTGCTAAGGCTTATGGGGAGGTGCGTCGGTTTGAAACGGCCCTGTACGGGGCCTTGTTTAGAGGGCAGAGCAAAAAAAGATATCCCCACGCTCGGTCCCCTGGGTTCCGTTACGAATAGCCACCGGGCATTAGCAAATGGACAGGAGCGCCACCTTTTCAAAGAGGTAACGTGTTACCCTCATTTTAAACCTATTGTGCAAGATGGGTGCCGAGAAGGCCTGTACCAGATAAGGCATGAAATTGCAGCATGTTAGCGACGGATTGACTGAGGGCATCGGTCTATTCGCACCATATTTTGTTTCTGACAATCCAAATGTTGTGCACATAACTTGACATTCCCTCCGATTCCCGCTAAACAGTAAATCGTATAACCTGACCGTAGAAGTCCCCGTCCGATTGCGATCACAGTAACCTCATGAGCCCTTTGTTGCATGGTGACGGGACGGTATGTCTCGACCAGTCGGCTGGCGCTTTAGGATGACGGCTGATACTAACCGGAGCAAACAATCACCCGGCATGAGCGGGCTTTTTCCTCGGCAATACACAAGTCTGCACGGGTGCAGCGTACTGATGGGAGGTGGTCCCGGGCATGTATGCCAACGCTTACCAAAGTAACTCGCTTGACCACGAGCAAACGCTCATCGTTGCCTCTCTTTTCAAGGGCGTCTTCTCCATTGATTGGCTGATGGATTTGGTGAACGAAAAAAGGCCATCCCAACTGCTTGCACAATTGGAAGGGGCAGTACGTGAAGGATGGCTCATCAAGAAAGACCCCGGATATTACTCCTTCAAGGATCTCAAAAAACAGGAACAATGCAGAGCCTTCCTTTCTCAAGAAACTGAACGGCAATTGCACCGGCGTATTGCCGATATCTTAATGTCAGAATTGCCTGACGACGAACGGAAGGCACATGCCCTCGCGCACCATCTTATCCACGTTACCAACGATACGGAAAGATGCCGGCATTTAGTGAAGGCAGGTGACCTTCACCTGAAGGCCTTTCGAACAGAAGATGCACTCCAGTGTTACAGTAAGGTCTTAGATGATCTCTCCTGCCTTCTTGGTGAAGAAGAGGATCTCCTGTTCAGCCAAACCGCCATCAAATACTCAAAAATATCTACTGCACGGCATGACACGACAAGGGTGCTCTCTATACTCGAGTCGGCGCTGGAACGGGCCAAAAGGCGGGATATGCAGAGGCTTCAGGCCCTTTTGAAAATGCATATGGCAAAGAATGAGTGGCTCAGATCGCGCTATCGCAGCGCTCTGCAGTATTTTGAGGAGGGATGGTCATTAACGGTGGAATTAAACGACCCGAAACTGTTGCTCTCCGCCACAACATTCAGCACCTTCTTTCTCTTCTGGCAGGGCCGTTTCCGGGATGCAGTCCGCATGTATGAAAAATCCGTGCCGGACATCGAAAAATACCCTCAAGGCGGTTTCCCCCTCCTAGCTGTCATGACCGTAGGGTATTGCTACGCACAGATTGGACAGGTTACCCAGGGCTTGGGAATGCTGGATGCCATCCGGACCAAGTGTCTTGAAAAGGGAGACCTGTATATAGCCTCTTATGCGGGAGGGAATATAGGAAGCATTCTGCTCGACATCGGGCGAATGGAAGATTCCATCCGATTTCTTGAGGCCTCGGCAAAAGAAGCCCGAAACGCCCATAACGACTGGGTCTGGATTACCGTAAAGATAATCCTCGCCTATGCATACTATCTCAAGGGAGCAAAGAAACAATCCGGCAAATACCTTGGTGAGTTTTTGCAGCAGAGCCGAACGGTTCAGGCTACAGTCCACCTGTATCCGTATTTGATGGAACTGTTTCTAGCCATGAAAAAGGGTGAAATCGACCGGATAGAGGGGCTCTCTTTTGAGAAGTATATAGAGGGTATGGTAAAAGGAAAGAACATCTTCCTGAAGGGCGTTGCATATCGGTTTCAAGCGATCCTCAAAGAAATGGAAGGGCTTCCCTTTGAAAATGTCGCACACTCACTTAAGAATTCCATAAAGTGGCTTGAACAATCCGGCCATCAGATTGAGCTTTCTAAATCAAGACTGGCGCTCGCGCAACGGTACCTCGCTGTCGGCGAGGAAGATAGGGCCAAAGAACTAGCGTTCATCGCCTCCCAGGACCTTGCTTCCTTAAATGAGGCCCTCATCCCCGGTGACCTCAGGGCCCTCATCAAAGACCGGCCGGCCGGCGAAAACCTCCTCAAGGAAATCCTCAAACTGGGACAGGAGGTGGTTACCATCCGCGATAATAAAGATCTGGTCCAGGGCATCATATCCACGGTAAACAGAATAACCGGGGCGGAGAGAGGTGCCATCTTTCTTTTTGAAGATCATACAAATCCGCCCAAGCTCGTACTGCGGGCCTCAAAGACGCTTACCTCGGATCAGATCAAACACCCCGGTTTTGCATCCTCCATGGAGATGATCCAGGAGGTAGCGCGGGCAGGGAAAGGCCGCATACTCGGCGTTAATTCCCAAAAGAAACTGGCGGCCCTCGACAGGGAGATCATCCGCTCCCGGATTTGTGTACCCATGATCCTGAGGGGAACAACCGTGGGCGTGCTCTACCACGACAACCGATTGCTGAGCAGTGCCTTCAAAGAATCAGACCTGGAACTCCTGTCCTATTTCGCTGCGCTGGCCGCCTTTGCTCTGGACAACGCCAGGGCTTATGAAGAGATCAAGAGGTTGAATCAGAATCTGAGCGAAGAGAACCTCTACTACAAGGAGGAACATCTTCAGAACCTTCATTTTGAGGACATTGTAGGCGAAAGTCCTGCCATTAAGAGCGTGTTCGCCCAAATAGATCAGGTAACCGAAACCGATGCTACCGTTCTGATCATCGGGGCGACGGGCGTCGGCAAAGAGCTGGTGGCACGGGCGATCCACCGGAACAGCCGCCGTCGAGATAAACCCTTCATCAGGGTTCACTGCAGTTCTCTGCCTGAAAGCCTTATCCCAAGCGAGCTTTTCGGCCACGAAAAGGGCGCCTTTACCGGGGCGATTCGCCGCAGAATCGGCAGGTTCGAACTGGCCGATGGAGGCACCCTGTTCTTGGACGAAATCGGTGATCTGAGCCTCGATATCCAGGTCCGACTCCTGAGGGTGCTTCAGACCCGGGAATTTGAACGGGTCGGCGGCAGTGAGACGCTCGGCTCGGATTTCAGACTTGTGGTGGCGACCAACCGGGACCTGGAAAAGGAGGTTAAGAACGAGAAGTTTCGTGCCGACCTCTACTATCGCCTCGCCGTGTTTCCCATCTATGTGCCGCCGTTAAGGGAAAGAAACGAGGATATTCCTCTCCTGGCTCATTACTTCCTCAAGATATACTCGAAAAAGAGGGGTAAGACATTCTCGGGTATACCTGACATGGAGATGGAAAAACTACTTCAATACGAGTGGCCCGGCAACGTGCGGGAGCTGGAAAACATCATTGAAAGAGGCACCATCCTGAACACAAGTCCCCTGTTCAAGATACCGGAGCTTCGGACAGAACAACATGAAGCTTCTGCGCCCGGAGGCGGAGTAACGCTCAGGGATAACGAACGCAGGCACGTCCTATGGGCACTTCAAAAGACCGGCTGGAAGGTAAGGGGAACGGGAGGGGCAGCGGAACTCCTGGACATTCCACCCTCCACCTTGGCATTCCGAATGAAGAAGCTGGGGATTCAAAGGCCCGCCAAATCTCCTTAAAGCTACCCCGTGAAATCAGAGAGGGGTGGGGTCCACTGTCTGCATCGGTCTGCGATCAATTGACTCAGGCTATCGTGCCCCGTAGAAGGGTTTGCCAAACAGTTGTTCGCTCAGCCCGATCAGATCCGCCCATTTCATGGGCCCACCCTTGTCGGCAGGAAATCCGGTTCCCCAGATCATTCCGATATCGATCATTCTCGGATCATCGACTATCTCGCGATCGAGGAGATCCTTTCCCATGGTTGCCATCTTGGTCAGAACCTTTCTGTGCATCTCCTCGGCCGTCATCTCCTGCTTTTCTTTCAGCGAGATCAAGGGAAGGGCCTCCGGGTCAACCCCGCCGTCCTTCAAGAAGAACCCCTTCCCCGACTTTTTGAGGCCGAGACGTCCCGACCCAACGACCTGCTTCAGGGTTTCCTGCTCAAGCCCCTTTCCAACGATAACATGATAACTGATGTCAATTCCCACCTCATCGATAAGCCGTATGGGGCCCACAGGCATGCCAAACTGCA
This sequence comes from Desulfatiglandales bacterium, assembly GCA_035527895.1. GTDB lineage: Bacteria > Desulfobacterota > DSM-4660 > Desulfatiglandales > B25-G16 > JADFWK01. The sequence continues at coordinate 5,285 of DATKZQ010000078.1, read as the reverse complement.
CGAATGCCTTGTCTATCTTTTCAATGGGATTGCCCTTTTCAAGAAATTCGAGAGCGCTCATAAAGTAGGGGAAAAGCACTGCATTTACAACAAAGCCCGGATTGTCTTTACATACGATAGGCCGTTTCCGAATGGAGGCGGCAAAGTGAAGCAGGTTATCAACCGTATCCTGGCTCGTGCTATCAGCCCTGATGATCTCAACCAGCTGCATCAGCCACACGGGCGAAAAGAAATGGGCACCGCCGAATCGTTCCGGGTGAGCCACATACTTGGACATGGCGTTGAGGGGTATAGATGATGTATTGCTTGCCAGGACACAGTCATCTCTGACAACTTCACAAAGCTCTTGGTAAACCTGGGCCTTTACCTTCAGATCCTCGAATACGGCCTCGACAACGAGATCCGCATCTCTGAACTCGTCGTCATACTCGGCAGTAACCCTCAGGCGATTCATCAGGTCATCAACGGAATACTTCAGCTTCTTCTTTTCCGCCATCCCGTCGAGTGTCTTTCGAACCAGCCCCGTGCCCGGCTCAAGGGCATCGGGCATATCCTTGACAATGATGGGAACCTGCGTATTCCTGAGGATATCGATGGCAATCCCACGGCCCATGGTTCCGAAACCCAGTATGACAATCTTGTTGAGCGGTTTTGGTTCGAAGCCTTTGCTCATGAGAGACTTCGGTTTATCGCTCATTGTCTTCAGAAAGAATGTATGGATACCTCCCTTGGCCTCATTGGAAAGTACCGCTTTTACGAAGTTGGTCTTCTCAATATCCAGACCCTCTTCTAAAGAGACCTTTACACCATCCCTGATTGAAGCAAGGGCAAGCATCAGACCGGGTAGTTCCCTTCCCCGCGTGGCCTTCAGGATCTCCTCCCGGGCTGAACGGCCAACCTCATCGATCTGAGAAAAGTCCTGGTCCGCCCTCTTGAGTGTGACCTGACCAGCGGTAATTCCTGTGAGAAAATCGATTGCCTCGGTGAGCAGATCCCGGTCCGCCGAAACCAACCGATCGATAATTCCCAACTCAAGGGCCTTGGACGCCTGCAACACCGTGCCCTTCAGAATGAGATCCAGGGCCTTGTACCCTATCAGACGAGGCAATCGCTGCGTACCTCCCCCTCCGGGGAAGATCCCGAGGGTGCATTCGGGAAGACCGATGACCGTGGTCTTTGTCTCCTTTGCAATCCTCCCGGTGCATGCCAGCGCGAATTCCAAGCCGCCGCCCAAACAGTGGCCTTCAATGGCTGCCAGCGTGGGATACGGCAATGCCTCCAATCTCTTAAATGTCGTGTGAAACACATCGAGGCTCCTGGCGGTCTCCACCTCATCTTTCATCTGGTCCAACATGTTCAGGTTAGCCCCGGCATGGAAGTTGCCGCGCTTTCCCGAAATAAACACCGCACCTTTGATCTCTGCAGCCTTTTCCAAGTCCTCCATAAGGGCGGAAAACTCGTCGATAGCCTCAGGGGTCCACGTATTCATGGCCTCTGTTGCTACATCGAAGCTTACGATTCCAAAGTCTCCCTGTTTCCTGAATTGAAAAATTGTTCCGTAGCTCATCGTATACTCCCTCCCTTAAGAAGATATGACTTTATCGTATCGTTCGAATCCGGTGATTCTGAGGTCACTGACTCTGCTCCAGTTTTACGAATTCCGGAAGATTAGCGATGCTGAGCTTTTCACGCATTCCGTGGAGAAATTGCCTCCCCTCTCTCGTGATATGAACCACTCCCTCAAGATTCAAGAGCACCTTTCTCTCCTCATGCAGGTGGCGATCACATACACCCTTCAAGATGGGAATAGTTCCTTGATCCAGCACTCCATCCACTACGATAGCGATGGTGTCTTTATCCATGAAATCCTCTTTGATATGGATCATCGAAACATACTCCTTTTTCTGCCAAAGGATCTTTTCAAAAAACTGAACATCCATACAGCAACTACTGTGACCAACCTGGGAATAACTCCCCTGAGCAAAGGCGATCTGGCGTTCTGGGGCGCTAACTTACTCGCTGACTCCCTAAGCAACTAAATAGCCGGAGATCAAGAACACCCCAATGCGAAACTTGTGCAAAATAGGTGCCGCTCCAGGGTTTGGGGAAATGCGATACAAACATCTTTTTCAGCTCATTGAAATCAAAAGTCCTGATCTCAGGGTCTGAATTGAATTTCGCTTTATTCCACGACTAGGGGCGTAACATAAGAAATGGATCTCACTCATCGGGCATGGCCATTTTTTACAAGAAATTGGCAACAACCACGATCTCAGAGCACAATATACCGTTTTCAGGAATCGAAATATTGTGCTCCTAATCTTACTATATTGCCATTACTCCTAAACTAGTTGTTGGTTTCTCGAAACTAGCCATCAAGTTGAAGAAATGCAGGGTATGTACTTGGTTCAACTACTCATACTTTTTTGCTAAAGAGGCCGCCATTTTTTCCTATCCTAATGTTGTACAATCCCGTATGATCCTTTTGGCAGATCATACTCTGTCTCGCTTTTCAAGCTCACGCTCAGCGGTGAGCACCTCGGTTTGCCACCCTCTTTTGAGCGTTCCCCCACGTTCTCCCAGTTTGGTGAGAGCGCTTTAGAAAAACAAGGAACGTACCGATTAATAAGAAGAAAGCTTGTTAAAAGATGAACCCAGGCAAAGGGAATCGCCATGCTTATTATCCCCCTGACCGGAAAACTGAGCAAACACAACCCTCCCTTGATTACCATCGGGATCATTCTGATAAACTGTTTCGTCTTCTTCGTGTTGCAGTCCGGTGACAATAAGCGATACCGCCAGGCAATGGAGTTCTATTTCAACTCGGGCCTCGCCAAGATCGAGGTATCGAGGTATAGAGCATACCTAGAGACCACCGGGAAAGACGAAATAGATGCCGCGGTCCTGAACAAGAAAAACCTCGCTAAGGACACCGTCCAACGCCTCTACGCGAAAATGCAGGAGGATGAGGTTTTCCTCAAGGAGCTCCGCACCGGCACCATCATCACCCCCGAAGATGAAACGTACGATACGTGGAAAAACCTCCGAACACAGTTTGAAGCCCTTTTGTCCAAACTGGTCAGCATGCGTTATGGTTTTAGACCTGCATCCAGAAGCTACCTCAGTGCCCTTACCTACATGTTTATCCATGGGGGCTTTATGCATCTCCTGGGAAATATGGTCTTCCTCTGGCTGGTGGGATGTGTGCTCGAATTGGGGCTCGGCAGGGTCCTCTATGTATCGCTGTATCTTCTTACCGGGGTGCTTTCGGTGTGCCTTTATGCCCTGGCCTATCTGGATAGTACGGTTCCTCTGGTTGGCGCATCCGGGGCCATCTCAGGTCTCATAGGTGCCTATGCCGTGACCTATGGCAAGCAAAAGATCAAGGTCTTCTACTCCCTGGGATTCTATTTTAACTACGCCCAGGTCTCCGCAATTGTTCTGCTTCCCGTATGGATCGGAAACGAGGTCGTTCAGCTATTCTTTGGCAGTTACCGGCAGGTCGCTTATATGGCCCATATTGGCGGCCTGATCAGTGGTGCCATGCTCGGGTATCTTAACATGAGATTCTTGGGGCAGGTAGACAGGGAGGTATTCGAACAAGACCCTAGACAAAGGGTTCCCGGTCTCCTCGAAGAGGCGCTCCAACGGATAGCAAAGCTCGACATGAACGGCGCCCGACCCCAGTTAGAACAGGTTCTCGAAATCGACCCTTCTAATCGTGACGCTATAACCCACCTTTTCAATATCGAGAAGTTTAGCCCTCAAGACAAGGCCTTTCATGAAACGGCCTCAAGATTGCTCCGCCATCTCAGCCATGACTCTAACGCCCATGAAACCCTGTACAAAATCTACAAGGAGTATTGCCGAATCTCGAAGCCTCCCAGGCTTAGTTTAGATCTTCTGTTTAGTGTCGCTTCCGTTTTCACCGTGCATGGCTATCTCTCCGAGGCTGAGAATATCCTGGCCCTGCTCTTCCGCAACCGCCCTGGACTGCAGGAGATTCCTACAGGAATATTGAATTTGGCACGGGCCTACCTGAAACGGGGGATGTCTGAAAAGGGAAGAAAGTGCCTCAAGATCATCTGTCAGAAGTACCCGGAATCGGCCGAATCTCAGATTGCCCACAGGTTATTGCAGGAGTCGAGCTAGTGGCTAGGGCACGGTAATCTGCCTGAGATATCGTTCGACATAAGGGATAATTTCGTGCTTCGGATAGGTCTTCAGAATGCCCTTGAGGATTCCTACTGCCTTCTGGGGATTCTTCAGCTTTTCATTGACAATATTGGCGGCAAGAAAATACGCCTTTGGAATCAAGGGATTTTTGGGATGCGTTTTGATAAACCGCTTATAGGCCTCGATCGCTCCCCTTGGATTTCCTGCTTCATTTACCGAACTGGCTATTTTGAGCAGGGTCGCAGGGGAGGTCGTAAATCCCGCGTTTCGGGATACGCACTCTGAATATACCTCACACAATTTGTCTTTTTGGCCCGCCTCAGCAAGAAGATCCAGATAGGATTTTCCGTGCTCAAGCATTTCTGGAGTTTGCTGCTTGACTTTGAGCAGGTTATAGTACCGTTCGGCCAGATCCAGATCGGAGATACTTCCTCCGGTCTCGTCTCTTATCAGGGAGATTGCATCATCTATCCTGCCCTCTTTAATGAATATGTCCACACGATTCAGGAGCTCATTATCTGCAGCCCGCTCACCTGGTACCCCCGAGCCGGATAGCGCCTCTTCATCTATATCAACCTCATACCCGATCTTTTCATGATATTGAAAAATAACATAACCCATGAGATGGTAGGAGATAAGGGTGTAAAAGCTTTGGGCCATGGTCCACAGAAACAGATGAGTTCCGGCGGGCAGGTGGGCTATGATATGCCGCCCGAGGAATGCAGGCGCACTCCCCAGGAACCCAAGAAAAAGGTACATTAAGAGGTATCCCCATCCTATTCTCAATGCCATTCTCGCAAAAACCATGGGGTTTAAGGCATGCAAGAGGCTACTGGTGGCCGCCAGAACTATAATCATTGCAGGAAGAGAGAGTATCGCGAACAACAGGAACAGGAGCCCTGGGATCGGTCCTACTGCAGCAGCCACCAACCCGAAGGTTATCCCTACCGCGATATAGATGCCGATCTGCTTGAAAACCACTCCAAAATCATCAGAGATCGTCTCCGAGTTTATCTTTGGTGGTGAAAGGCTCCCGTGTGCAGTACTCTTGAGCGCTGCGTAAGAATACTTCAGCATGACGCCCCAAAGAGCAAACCGTATCAGCATGG
>DATKZQ010000077.1:0-28122 GCA_035527895.1 Desulfatiglandales bacterium | reverse complement strand
GTAAAATTCGAAGCACGAAATTCGAAATCCGAAACAATTTCAAAATTCGAATTTTCCAATTATTTAAACAAGTTTTGGATTTTGGTCATTTGATATTCGGATTTGTTTCGCATTTCGATATTCTAATTTCGGATTTACAATGTCGTTATTCTGGAAGTTGTGCGATCGTGCAAATTACGCAAGTTATTGCTGGGACACTACACTAGCACTTGCATGTAGAATGAGTTCGCCCCTATATCGAGCCGAATTTTAACTGGATAATTCCCTGGAGCTTGCTACAGGGTTACTGTGTAGTTCCTCCCCCTTGATGGGGGAGGATAGGTGGGGGTGGCAAAATCTCTGTTCACCCTCCCCTTTACCCGCCATAAGTCTGGCAAGTTAATCCCCTCCCATCAAGGGAGGGGAATTTCAATATTACGAGATGGTATAGCTCTTCTAACTATCAATACCGGCAGCATGAATAACTGAACTGCAAAAAATGTGCAAGAAATACCCTCAATCATCGTAAAAGTGAGATAGAAGGGCCCAGTCTCGCCAGGCCCCGTAATTCCAAAATGCGGCCTTGATCAGCGCGCACGCTATGATTTGAAGCAAGAATAATAGCTCAGAAAGGGGTAGGAAGGGTTAAATCAGGCGATGGAGACCAGAACGGCCGTGATATTGTCTTTCCCGCCGGCAGCCTTGGCCGACTCGATAAGCTCATCAACCTTCCGGTGAATGTCGGCATCGGAGTTAAGGATTTCCTGGATCTGGTCATCCTGAATCATATCGGTTAAGCCATCTGAACTGAGGAGAAATAGATCTCCCGGCAAGATTTTTCCTCTTAAAAGATCAAGGGGAAACTCGCTGTCTTGACCGACGGCACGGAGAATGATATTGCGGAGAGGATGGTTTCTTACGTTATCCCGAGGGATCAATCCCTCTTCTACTTGCTCCTGAACGAGGGTGTGGTCTTGTGTGAGCTGTTCGAGCTGTCCCTTTCTCAATCGATACGTGCGACTGTCTCCTATATGGCCGATAATGAAACCGTCATCCGAAAAAGCCAAAAGCTCAGCGGTGCATCCCATCCCCTTGTGATTTGGATTCTGAGTAACATGCTCCAGGATTTTCTCATTTGAAAAACTAAAGGCCTTTTTAACTCGATAGAGGATTTCTTTTTCAGATCGATCGGTGTTTCCCGCAAAGACTTCTAAGGTTGTATCGGCAAAAATCTTGCTGGCCAGCTCACCTGCCGCCGCGCCTCCCATCCCATCTGCCGCAAGGCAAAACCCCATTTCCGGGCTTGTGACGAAAACATCTTCATTGTTTGAGCGCCTAAGACCGATATCCGTTTTTCCGCAAAAGATTTCCCGGGGCATCTCAAATTTCTCGTTTGCAGTCTACTCTCCATTTGAGGAGCTGGCGTCCTCGCCAAAGCTCTTTTTCATGAAATCCGCAAGATCGGAAGCATCGAAGGTAATCTTCAATCCTTTCCTGAGCTTCACAAGATCAGCGTGCAATGCCGAAGCGCTCTGATATCTCGAATCCTTGTCCCGCTCCAAGCATTTCATCACAATGCGATTCAATTCTTCCGGAACATCAGGTCTTACATTGATCAGAGGCTCTACCTCCATCTTTGGGATCGCTCGTATGGCTTCGAGATCGTTGGCAAAGTGAAATACCCTTTTTCCGGTCAGGGTTTCATGAAACACAAGGCCCAAGGCAAAAATGTCTGCCCTGCTATCCACAGGCTGTCCAAGGGCCTGTTCCGTGGACAAATAGGACAGCTTGCCCTTGATAACACCGGCCTGGGTGAAGCTGGGCTCGGACCGTGCCTTGGATATGCCAAAATCGCTTATTTTGACCTCCCCTTGGTATGAAATGAGCAGATTCTGTGGGCTGATATCCCGGTGTACGATATTAAGCGGTTCGCCGGTTTTATCATCTTTCTTGGAATGAGAGTAGTCCAATCCCTTGCAGATTTCCGACAGAATGAAGATGGATGGATCGATAGGCAGGCCCTGTTTCAGGGCCCATAGCATTTCTCCCAGATTCTTTCCGTCGATATATTCCATTGCAATAAAATAAGCGTTGCCGATCTTTCCATAATCGAAGATTTGGACCACATTGGGGTGGTGCAGCAATGCAGCCAATCGGGCTTCCCTGGTAAACATCTTGATGAAATCTGGATTTTCAGCCAGATGCGGCAATATCCGTTTAACCGCCACCGTTCTGCAAAAGCCGTCCTGGCGGACGTAATCAGACAAATACAGCTCAGCCATACCCCCGGTCGCAACCCGTTTTTTTAAGAGATACGGCCCAATTCGATTCGTGCTTTCCAGATCCAGTTTAACCGCCATCGCCCTGGCCTTTGCCTTGTGATCTATCCAGAATAAAATGGCAGCCGATAGGAGAATAGCCACGAGCACGCCCGAAATATAGATGAGCTTCAACCGGCCCAGGGTTTGAAAAAGACGTGCCGCGGAAAGAGCAATATACACCCTTCCGATTTCAATGTTGGAATAGGTGATACTCCTTTGGAATCCCATAATCTCCGCTTTGTCAGGCGAAATCTGCAACATTATTGCTGTATCGTTGATCGTGTCGATCGTTTTCTGACCCTCCGGAGGCACGAACTTTCGGTTTATCATCTGGGTGTCGGTGTGGGACAATATGGTATTTTCATGATCCAGTATCGCGGCGAATTTCAGATCGCTTAATTTCCCCAATTCCTTAATTGCCACGTTCATCGCCAGGCTATCTTTTCCCAAAACGAAAGGCCCGCTTTCCGCCGCGAGATTCTGAGCTGCTGAAAGCCCTTGCTTATAAAGCGCATCATTCGCTCGAGTAACCGCATTTCGATACACAAAAAACCCTGCCACGTTGACAGCAACCCAGATTAAGAGACACATGGCAAATGCCCTTCGGTTACGATGAAGGAACTCGATTTTCGAAAACCCTCTCGCAAATTTCACGAAGATGCTCGTTGAGAGTTGTTTAATCCTTACCGCCGTCATGGTAGCAACTCCGCCTCCAAACATTGAACACCTCCTCATTATATTTGTCCAGGTGTCAGGCAGCCAGTTTCTTGATAATCTCGGCGCAACGCAACAAAATCCGGCGTTTGAACCAAGAGAGGTCGTCTCTTTTTGTCAAATCCGACAAACGCATACCCTTTAGATCAGCATCGGCGCCAGGTCCCGATTTGTTCGACGAGGCCCTGATAATCAACAACCTGCCGAAGTTCGAACGCTTAAATAGCCCTCTGGAAAACGTGTTCTGCGCGCCGCACAGAGGACACGTAACAAGGGAGCTTTCCAGAGCTGCATCCGATACGTGAACCCGCCGAAAGGGTCTCATGAGCCTCACAGGGGTCGCCCAGATCCCTGGATAATAGCGGAATGAGACGATTAGAAGCAACAAGATCAAACAGGTTGCAACAGTCACGATTATGAATTGATTTCTAATCCTCAATGGTTCTTCTGCTGAGAGGGCGATTTGAATCCGGCCGATCTTGGTGCCGGCGTAAATAACGTCTGATGCAAAGCTAAAGATTTTCTTGTGGTCCGGGAGCTCACCTTCCCAGAACGATATGTTCTGCCCGGAATGCTCATCAGGGTTCGTCGCAGGCGTGATCTGCTTTGCGCCCGTAAGAGTCACAATCTTATCCTGGTGATCCAAGACCGATGCGTGTACCATATCCGAGTTCTTGGCGGCATAGACGAGCATTGCATGAACGGTCTGAACATTGGAATCTAGAAGGGGTAGGCTAACGAGCTTGGACAACTCCTGAATCGCTTCAATTCCGGAATCTCTTATTCTGTTCTTAACGCGGTCAATCCGAACTGCCGTAGTAACATATACGGTTCCTACAATTACTCCACAGACGACAAAAGCAATAATCAGATATCGCAAGCGCATAAGTTCACCATTTGGCCGGGCTTAAATTCTCTTAAACTTTCGCTCCACAAGATCACGGGATAGAGTCTGATCTTACTGCCCTTTGAATAGAAGTGGGGCCTCCATTTTCAAAACTACGCCACAAGTCTCTGACGAAACGTGGTTAATTTACTACAGTTAAGGTGCGTAGTCAAGGAAATAAGCTTTTGGAATTCCTTGCGATTTTTCCCTTGAAGGGGTGAACATCCGTTTGGCACTTCGGATTCAACTGGCTGATTCCGCAGGGTTCATATTTGATTGGGTTCATATTTGATTTGACAAATTGCCGATAAACAGAGTAATGATGAACGGTTATAAAGTTCCAGGACAAGTTGTTCACCAAGCGTGAAAAAGAAGAGCGCTTATTCTCAGCTATCAAATACCTGGGGTCAAGCGAGGAAACTTCTTATCTGCGAGGTATAATTCAGCCGACATGCTTAAACGCATATCCAACAACGGATCTCGAGCTTCTCACTAATCATGTCTAAACCAGTTGCTATGCGCTGCCATTCTATTGCTCAAACTACAGCAGGCCTTGTTTACAAAGTCTTTAGGTCTCTTTTGGTTTTCATGCTCATGGGGGCAAGTATGCTGATTTTCCTCTTTTCCTGTGCACCCACCACAGCAATCATTCAGCCACCGGAAGAGGGCCTTTTCCGATCTGAAGACTATATTGTTTATAAACTGACAGATGGCGAAACACCGGAGGAGCTGGCTAAAAGGTTCCTGGGAGACCACAGAAGGTCATGGTTGATTAAGGAGGCGAATCATGGCATGACCTTCAATAGCGGTGAGTTTATCGTCATTCCCCTGAAAGACAAAAACAGGGGAGGATTGAGCGCTGAAGGTTACCAGACCATACCGATACTCACCTATCACCAATTCGGAGACAATTGCAGATCACCTCTTTGTGTCCCCACCGACGTCTTTGAGCTTCAGATAAGGTATCTGAAAGAAAATGGATATAGCGTTATCACAGCAGAGGAACTCCTCGCCTTCTTGGAATATCGTCATTCCCTTCCAAAGAAGTCAGTGTTGATTACGATGGATGACGGATATCGTTCCGTTTACAGCATTGCTTACCCCATCCTCAAAAAGTACGGGTTCACGGCTATTTTCTATATCTATACGGATTTTGTCGGTGCTTCCTCTTCGGCCGTTACCTGGGAGCAACTAAGAGAGATGAAGGCAGACGGCTTCACCATCGGGTCGCACACCATGTTTCATAGCGATCTCACCAAGCAAAAGGAGGGAGAAAGCAAGGGCGAATTCATGGCCAGGGTTAAAAAGGAGCTCTTTGGCTCCAAAGAGATCATTGATCAAAAACTGGCCCAGGACACTTACATTCTGGCTTACCCGTATGGCAGATACGATCAAAGAGCAATTGAATATGCTGAACTCGCGGGGTACAAGATCGCAATGTCGGTCAAAAGGGGAGGCAATCCGTTTTTCGCTTACCCCTTATCCCTGAGAAGGGATCAGGTATTGAAAAGGGAAATGAAAACATTTATTTCAAGGTTGAAAACGTTTAATCATCTTCAGTTGGAGTAAAAAACCCATGAGAAATAAGGCAGGAATTATCGGCGTCTTCTTTCTGCTAGCCGTGGTTGCCGGGTGTGCAGAAGTCCCCACCAAGCCTCCAACAGGTCTTCCGGATCAGTATATTGCCAAAGCGCAGGAACTCGAAGCGAAAGGGGATCTGGTTGCGGCCTTTGAGCAGTACAAAGTAGCCCTAACCGTGGACCCAGAAAACCAGCTCGCCAAGGAGAAGGCAGGCCAATTGGAAGCAAAGCTCGGCGAACTGGCGGAAAAACATTACCAGAACGGCTTGGCGATTCATAGAAAGGGTGAATACAACCGCGCACGGCAGGAATTCCTGACGGCCCTCAGGTATAACCCGGATCACCTGGAGGCAAAAAAAATGCTCCAAGAGCGCCTGATAGAGGCGCAACGAGTAAAGGGTTATGTGTTCCATACCATTCAACCCGGCGAAAGTATCTCTATGGTGGCCCAGAAATACTATGGGGATAACAAGAAATTCCAGATTATTGCCGAATACAATCAGCTCGAGGATGCTACCAAGGTCAAGGTTGGCCAGGAGATCAAGGTCCCGGTAGTCGAGGGCATACCGTTTTTAGGAAGCCAGGAGGAGATCCGCACGGTATCGGGGGAGATCCCAAAGCCATCGGTTGCTGAAGCCACACCGGCAAAAGGATTTATTGTCCATATCGTTGGGCCCGGTGAAAGCCTTTCTAAGCTTGCACTCCGCTATTACGGCGATTACAAGAGATTTCCTATTATAGCACAATATAATCAATTGGCTGAGAATGCCAGCCTCACGGTTGGGCAGAAGATCAAGATTCCTGAAATCGAGGGTGTATCATTTGCGGCAAAAACAAAGGATAAGGAGGCACAACCGGCGGCAGCACCTGCAACCACTGCCGCCGTCGAGGAACCTCTAATACAGAAAAAGGAGGAAGTCAAGGAAGTAGAAAGGGAGGGAGAAAAGGAAGAAGAAAAGGAGCTCGCCGCCGTTGATCAGATTGCCAATTACCGGGAGCTTGGCATAGAGTTTTTCAATGAAAAGGATTATCTTGCGGCGATCAGCGAATTCAAGAAGGTTCTCAATGTAAATCCTGCGGATAAAACCGCCCTTGAATACATTTCGGACTCACATTTTCAGCAGGGGCTCGTGGTTTTTGCCAAGGAGGAGTATCTGACTGCCAGAGATGAGTTTAAGGCATCCCTTCAATACAATGCAGAGTGTGAGAAATGTGAGGAGTATATCAAGAAATCAGAAGAAACATATATGGAAATGCATTATAACAAAGGAATCTCGTATTTCGGGGACGAGAAATTGGCCGAAGCCGTTCAAGAGTGGGAGTTGGTTTCTGAAATTGATCCCGAATATAAAGATGTCGACAGTAACCTTAATAAGGCCAAAAAGCTTCGTGAACGTCTGGAAAGCATACAGCGAAGCAAGACGAAGCAATAGAACTAGTAGCGAAGCTCAGCCTTCTCGGCCCTTACCGGCTGGGGATGGGCAAACCGAGGAGGCATGATGTAAGTAAGAAAATACGAAATTCAAATATCGAAATCCCTGGCCCAGACCTGGTTTACGAAGCATGGGTAATACGAGTTTACTTACGAAATACTGTAACGAGACCATAGTCTATTCCAGCAATGTCGCGCCAGGGCAGGCCGAAACAAATTTTTAATGATCAAAACCTCAATGCTCTAAACAAAAAAAGCTTAGCCTAGAGCTACTGATCTGCGGGTTGTTTTGAATTTTTGACATTAGAATTTCGTTATTGTTTCGAGTTTAGGATTTCGGATTTCAAAGTCAAAATAGAGTCACGATTTCATTTCACCGTAAAAACCTGACATTAATCCGCCCGAAGTCTGGCGGATAAATGTTAAGATCTTGAGCTATGAAGGCATCTAGTATCGTCTGACTTCTCGAAAAAAGAATGAGATATGACCACTATACCGACCATTGTTGTGCAGCTCGTGCACATTGACGGCCCTTTGAAGGGGGAGATACAGGAGTTTTTTGATCAGGAAATATCCATGGGCCGTCTCCCTACCTGCCAGGTCCAATTTCCGAAGAACTTCACCATGATTTCGCGCAACCATGCCAGGATCGTCAGAGAGGGGAACCGCTTCAAGTTAGTAGATCAGAGCGCTAACGGCACATTTGTTAACGGGAAGCGAGTGACTGAGGCCTATCTCAAATCAGGGGATGTTATTATTCTTGCAGAAGGCGGGCCCAGGGTCAGTTTCCTGACGAGGGTTGAAGAAGGTCGGCCACATCCCCAGGCGGTCACCCCGGCAGGTACGCCGGCTGAACCCCGGATTGCGCCAACCCCACAGCCACCTGCCCAGCAGATCCAGCCCGCACCGGAAGCGCCGTTGCAGGTGTCAATTCAAAAGATCCAGGCTCCACTGGTTGTTCAATATGGTCCAACCCTTCGCTCGTTTAAGGAGCTGCCCGTAACCATCGGGAAAAACCCGGGCTGCGATCTCAGCCTTGAACATCCGCAGATCCTGGACAAGCACGCCCAGTTTTTTTTTGATCAGGGTCAATACTGGGTGAAGGATTTGACGGGGCGGAATCTGATCCTGATTGATGGTCAACCCATAAACGTCCAGGGACCGTTGAATCCCAACAGCACAGTGTCCCTCAGCCCACAAGGGCCCACCTTTCGGTTTCTGGGCGGGGGCCGGCTGGCTGAATTCGAGGAACCTGAGACACAAGAACCAGAAGGTGAGGGGTCATGAACGGGCCACACATACCTTTTAAGATCTTGGCACTGGCGCCATTCCTCGGACCGGATTGCCCTGCCTGGGACAGAGCGCCTCTGCCTGTTGAACCTTCGAATCCCGATCAGGTGATGGAGCTTCTCAAGCTGGCCTGCGCTGTATCCGTTTCCGGTGATCTGTGCCCTGATCAACGCATCGAACTCACGTTTTCAAAAATCAAGGACTTCCATCCGGACAGTCTGGTTCAGAACAACCCTGCCTTACGGAATCTCTGGGAGGCCAAATCATGGGTGGAGGAGGCCGGGAAAAAGAATCTTTCCCCCCAGGAAATCAATGCCCGCCTCGAAGGGTGGCCGAATCTGCCGCCCATCAGGGTGGAAACTGCCCCAAAGAAACCACGCACGACCTCCCGAAATTCCGTGGACAAGATTCTCGATATGGTGGCGCTGCCGGAGGAGCAATCAGGTGTTTCACCGGAAGGTCAGGACGCCACACGACAGATTGAAGGCATCCTGAAGCAAAATCTGCAGCTTGTTTTTTCGGACGAAACGTTCAGAACGCTTGAGGCCTCGTGGCGCGGACTGGAGCTACTCTTGGATCAGGTGAATTCAACAGACACCGATATCAGGATTGAGATCGTCCCTGTTTCATTGGATTCACTGGATGAAACCCTTGCCGCATTGACGGCAGAGGTAATCGATGCGCTTCCGTCGCTGATCCTGGTGGATCTGGGTTTTGACAACAGCCCCAGGTGCCTGGACCTTCTCGAAAGGGTAGGGCAATTTGCAGAAACCCTTCTGGTTCCGGCGATCACCTGGATTCTTCCGGCATTCTTTCACATCGATACCTGGCAGGATATCAAGAAGCTTGGCTTTCTCCCGCACTATCTGGAAGAAGCGCCCTATGCCAGATGGCAGAGCGTGAAAAAGAGTTCCGCTACCGGTTGGCTTACTGTCACCTGCAACCGCTTTTTGGCCCGCTATGCGTACGGAAAGGACAACAAACCGCGCCGGATTCCGTTTGAAGAGCGAAATCCCCTGTGGATCAGCCCGGTGTGGGCGCTGGGAAGCCTCATCGGCCGGAGCTTCGCTGAGGCCGGATGGCCAACGCGCTTCACGGACTGGCAGCAGATCCGGCTCGAGGATCTCCCGCTGAACACAGTAGACCCTTCCAAACCGTTACCCACCGAAGCCAACTTCGATCGGGACCGGATCGACCAGTTCATCCGCAGTGGCATGGTGCCCCTTGCCACGACGCAGGGCAAGGATATCGTCTTTGTCCCCGATGAAACAACGGTAGGGGGTGTTTCCCTGGGTTATGGGCTGCTCGTCTCCAGGATTACCCAGCTCGTCTTGTGGTGCCGGGATCACTTTGAGAAGGGCCTTGGGGGTACGGACCTGGAGGCTTTGCTGCGGCAGGCTTTTCGCGTGTTCTGGGAAAAGAGCGGTCACGTGGGTCCGGAATCTCTGGAGGTTTCAGCCGGTCAACCCGATTCGGACGGCCGGATTCCAATCCGGATCTCGCTGGAGCCCTCCCGGGAGATTCTGCCCTCCCGAAAACAGGTTGAGCTGAATTTTATGTGGTAGGAGCGGGCAGGCGCTCGGTAACTTACTTCAGCCGGACTACAAACACATCCGCCGCCTCTTCGGTCGAAAAAGGGCCGAACACAATCGACTCCGGAAATCCCTCTACCTTGACAAAATAAGAGGTTTTCGCATCCAGCTTGTTCTGGGCGGCCCAGGCTGTGTACTCTTTATCTCCCATTTCCAGTTTCAGCCCCTGCATCGGATAGTTCAAAGTGGTCTTGCTCGGCAGACTGCCCGTCGGGCCCACGGCATGAAAGTTAATCTCGGCACCGGCCACACCGAACATCGCCCCGGGCCAGGCCGATTGCGCCGGTCGCACCTCAAACCACTGCCCGATCTGTTCATTTCCGTAAAGGTCCAGGTGATATTCAACGGAAAGAGACTTGGGCGGTGCATGCACCTTGGCTACCAGCTTCGCCGCCATACCGGCGCCGGCGGACGGCATCACGTCCACCCCCTTTAAGGGTGTCGTCAATTGTTCGGGAGAGATCGGTTCTCCCTGGGTTTGCAGGATCATGATGGGGAAATGAAGGCCCCTCTGAGCCTGAACGGTAATGGCCAGGAGCGACAGGCCGTAAAGAGTATCCGGAACGAGCAGTTCTTCCTCGGACCCTAAGATGGCCCACATGGAAACATTCGTATCGAGCAAGTCCTCCCTGGCCGCCATCCAGGCCATTTTCTTTAAATCATCCTTCCAGAAATGGCCCTGGACCTCTAAGCCGTAGGTTTTCATCTGAGACATCAGTTGTTTGACCGGCTCTTGGGAGGAGCCAAGCGAGGTGACCCATATGGTTTTCATGTTTTATCCTCGGTTGCAGGTAACGTTTAGCAAGGCATGTAGAGAGATCGCCAACGATCTTCCCAGGGTTCCTGGGCACGGCGTAGGACTCTCACCCGGGCCGATTACGGCGCGAGCACCAACACCTTGAACTGGCTGGGCACAAGGCATGCGCCGGGAATGTTCATGCTCATTCCGTTTTGACCGGTCATGCTGGTCATTCTGGTGGCAGGCATTCCCTGCAGGAGAACACTAAAAGCCCCTGTCATTTTTCTATCAGGTCCCATTACCATGTTTGAAGCAATGCCGCCGGCCACACCTGCGTTATCGCCGTTGCTGATGGTACCCTGAGTACCCATGTTGTGGGCAGGAGTGCCTCCAATAAAAACCTTAGCGCAGGGTGGAACATTGGTCATGCCCATAGACATGTTAGGATAGGGTATGGGCACCGGGCCCACAGGGGGTATCGGCGTCTTGCATACATCCGGGAAGGCCAGAGCCATGCCGCCCATCTGAGTATTTGCAAACATAATTACTCCTTAACCTATATTGATTCTCGCGCCGTCTATATGAACATCCTCTTTGGCGGTCATCTGTGAGAATGTCCCTCTCAGCATCAAGGCTTTGTCTGCAACATAATTCAAAGAGCCTGCTTTAACCTGGTCCGTGTCTTCAATAAATCGATATGAACGTTTGGTTCTTCTGAAAAAACGCTCCGTTATTGCGTCGAATGTTCTGGCAAGAAGCTTTACCGTTTCCAGGCTTCCTTCGAAGAAACTGCCCAGGAATGTGAGCTTGCTGATATTTATTTCTCCCTCTGAACATACTATTCCTAACCTGGAAGCAATAAGGTTAATATCTTTAGTGCTTGCCAGATCAATACCCTGTTTTGAAGCAATGGAAAGGGTTCCTTCAGATGTTCTGATATCCACATCAGAATCAAACGAGAGGGTCGCTTTTGCACCCTGCACTCTTTCAAGCACGGCGAGAATATAACCTTTGCCAAGACTGCTCAGGGAGACCAGAACCAGATCGTTTATCTCGGGCTGGACCACGCAGCTTACAGCACGCATCACACGATAGAGGCCTGAATCGGTTTCAACAGAGTAGAAGCTATCCTCCTGCCCGACCACCTTGCCATACTCCTGCGTGGTCTCCGAATGTACCTGTTTTCTTGCAAGATTGTCCATGTTCCCTCCTGCTTACTAGATTGATAGCGCAAAAGCGCATTTGACAATTTAGAGCTTATTTAGACAGGATTTATTGGATAAAAAAGATTGATCCTGTAAATCCTGTCAAAAAATAGAAATACCCCCTGAATGGATACCTCACTAAGCATCACTCGCGAAAGCGAAATCCTCTGCCTCGGCAAGGTCCTTGTCGGTGCCAAGTGCACGTTTCCTTGTTGCACCGGTCCAGATCGTCTTTTCTTCAACAACCCTGTGAAGCTTTGTTCTGTGCATTGATGCACGGGACATGTTCGCACCCGAGATGTCGGCATGGGAGAAATCGCTGCACGTAAGATCAGCCTCCGCAAACACCGCTCCTTTGCAGACGGCCTTTTCAAATATGGCCTGTTCAAGGTCGGCACCGGTAAAATCAGCTTTGTTGAGCTCAGCCCCCTGAAAGTTGGTGTTTTTCAGCATGGCTCCTTTAAGACTGGCTTCGTTCATTTTTGCGTTAGTAAACATGGCATACCTGGCCTTTGCCCCGTCAAGTTTTGCTTTGGATAAATCCGACTCTGTGAAGTTCACCTGTGTCAGGTCTGCTCCACTGAAATCAACCCCGGAGAGGTTTGATTTCTGAAACTGGGTAAGGACAAAGGACATCTCCTTCAAATCAAGCCCTGACAGATTGCAACTCATCATGAATGTGAGGTCGAACCTGGCTCCGGTTAATACAGTCTTGGTAAGGTCTGCCTCCATCAGAAACGTTCTGTGCATGTTGGCCCCGGAAAGATCCGCATCGGACAATGTCGCGCCTTTTAAGACAGTGTGCTCAAGGTTTGCATCCCTTAAGACAGCGTTGTTGAGGTCTGCGTCAAGAACATTGGTATGAAGAAGACTGGCCCCGGTAAGATCCGCCCCGGAAAGGTCTGGCTCTGTCAGGGTTGCCATGGTCATATCGGCACCTGAAAGGCAGACGTTTGTTAGTTTTGGCTTGGTCATGACCGTATTGGCCATGCTGACGCCCGTCATGTCGGCATTGCTGAAATCGGCCTCGTTGAAAATGGAGTCTTTTAAAGCAGCGTCTGCCAGGTTTGCATTTGCAAAGGATACGTTTTCAAAAATGCCGCCGGCAAGATCGGCACCGGAGAGGTCCATGCCCGAAAGGTCGGCCCTGTCTATTATCTCCCCTTCCTTGATACTATTTATCAGTTCGTCCCTTGTCACCCGGCCTCCAGTCGGCGATTTTGGTCATTTTGAGGTTTGCATTCCTGAAATCGGTCTCTCCCACCACAGCCCGCATGACTTCAGCGCCGTATAAATTAGCCATCCTGAGATCGGTCCTTACCAGTCTTGCACCCTTCAAGTTGGCCTCCATCAGGTTTGCGCCGACCATTTTTGCATCGCTCAGATCAGCTTTCATAAAACTGGCCTTCCTGGCGGTAATACCGGTAAGATCGGCATTAGTAAAGTTTGCCTTCATGAGATTTGCATTGTTCAGCCTGGCCTTAACAAACGATGAATCTGTAAGATCAGCTTCCATCAGGTTTGCACTGTCAAGAACGGCTCCGCTGAAGTCGGCTCCTCTAAGGTTTGCGTTCTTCGGGAAGCGTGCGTTTGTAAGATCTGCGTCCTTAAAGACAGCTTTTTCGCAGGAAGCCTCAATAAAATTTACGCTCTCTGCCTTTACTCCTGTAAAATTCACTCCGTCCAGTTTTGGCTTGATAAAGTCTGTTCCGGTAAGATCCGCCCCGGAAAAATCAGCGCCGGAAAAATCGGTCTCAAAAAGGGTTGCATCAGTAAGCATAGTGTTTGACAGGTTCGTATTGTCAAAGATCGCCTCCATCAGCTCAACCTTATTGAGGATTGCACCGCTGAAATCCGTGCCGGTCAGATTGCCCTTTGAAAGAACCCCTTCCGTCAGGTCGGCATCTTTTAGCACAGCATCGGTGAGATTTGCACCGCCCAGGCAGGTTTCACGCATTTTTGCGCTGTTGAATCTTGCCCGCGAAAGATCTGCCCATGCAAGTACGGCCCCTGAAAGGTCTGCGCCGGCAAGATCTGCCCCCGAGAGGTTGGCGCCCTCGAGGTAAATGCCACGAAGGTCGATGTCTTTAAGATCCATCCCGCTCAGATCAACACCTGCAAAATCCTTTCCCTCAAAGCTCTGACCTTGGGCATGCATAGCAAGGAACTCATCCCTTAATCTTTCCACCTCTTCAGCGGAAAGCGGTTCAGGCTCCGGAAGACGATGGGCCGTCTTTCTGTATGCCTGTTTTGTCTGTTCCTCTGCAAGTTGCAGTTTTTCAAGCATCTCAGGATCATCAGGGTCAAGCTTTCTCATCTTTGCAACGGCTTCAATCATGGGAAAACCTCCGCCGCCCGGGTGTTCTTTTGCCTGGGCAACTGCCGTATCATAGTCTATCCCGAGTATTGCGCAGGCCTCGTTTACCTGTTTCTCAACTGCCTCCTTTGTGTTTTTTAATTTCTTAATTGTATCATCTGCCGAAAGAATCGGGCGCTTGAGCTTCTGAACCCGGAGCTTTGCCATCACTTTGTCAGGGTCAAGGCCCTGTTGGTCGCAGATCTCCTTTATTTTCTTTTCCGCCAGCTCTTTCTTGGCCATAGCGTCTGCCATTGCCTTTTCCCTTTTTGCTATGGCGTCTGCCTCAGCCTCTTTCATAAGCCGCATTATCTCATCTGAGTTCAGGTTATTGGGATCGATTTCAGGCACTTCAGGTGGGGGCGGCGGTAGGGGGGGCATGACTGTTTCAGGGTCAAGCCCGTGTTTCTCGCATAGTTCCTCCATCTGCTTCATGGCTTCCTGCTTTTTCTTTTCAGCCTTCTCTTTCTCCTTTTCGACCCTTTTCCGCATATTTTTTGAAAGAGCACCTTCTTCTTTACCTGCATCTTCGATGAGGGCAGCCAGCCCGGATTTTTCACCGGGAGGGATTAGATCTTTTTCATCCAGCATAAAAAGGGCGCCTTTTTCTTCATCCAAGCGTTTCAGTAATGCTTCTCTGTAATGCTCAAATGATCGCGGCTCCTCATGTATCCTTTCGTACGCAACAAGCATATGCAAAATATCTTCTGCATCGTCGCTCTGAATTTCAGCAACACCCCGCCATACACCTATTCCCTTTTCTGCGTGGGGAAAGAGCCAGACCGTGTCAAGACTGGTCTTGATCTCTTTGAATTCTTCTCCATCCCCGGTTTTCTGGTTAATGAAGCAGCGTGACTTGAACCCCGGCAGGTTCGCCTGAATGAAGGGCTTTGCGGGATGCATGCCCTTGATCTCGAAGGGCTCGTCACCTTTGAAAAACCCCTCAATATGCTGGTCTTCCGGGGCGGCGTTGAAAATGGTCCAGTCTATGTCCTCAGCCAGACCGGGAAACAGATTCTCGAGCCATTTTTGATCGTAGGTACCGGCTTTTTCCATGCGCTGGGGCCAGGTTAAGTCTATTGAGCCAAACCCCGCAGGGTCCGGCTTTTTGTTTGGCGAGTCGATGAGGTGGTGGGGATTCTCGATGTTCGGCAAGGGATGCACCGTATTTCCCGTATCCGTCTTTATTGAGGCATGACCCTTCCCGAGCGGATTCTTTTTGTAGTCGGGGCCGCCGAAGGCGTTCGCGTAACTAATGGCCATTTCCGTGAAGGGCAAAGGGTCGGAGATGGTTTTGAGAACTCCGGCCTTGCGCTCCCAGAACCGGTCGCCGAACACGTAAAGGGTTTTGTCGATCGGTCCAGCTTTAAGGTGCACCTCATAGGCCGGAACCGGCTTTGCCTCCGGCGCGAAGCACTTCCCGACGACCAGAATTTCTCCCTTCGGCTTTGGCATGCACATGTCCAGCATAGCATCCTTGCCGAGCTCGGAGCTTGCGAATTTCCAGAGATCGACCTCCGAAAGCAGCCGGGCTGGTGTTTCAAACGGAAAAAAGGATAGTATTGTCACCGAGATAAAGAACGTTCTCTTGTTTTCGAATACCTTAAAGAGAAGGCTTTGATTCAAAGGCTTTACTATTCTCATAGGGCATTCCCTGTATTCGATTTTCGTGCAGCACCCGCCGGAATTTCAGCAGTTTTCCTTGAGTCATATAAAGAGACAGATAGATAAACCGAATTGATAGTTTTTTTCATATCGGTTAGAAAGACGGCTTAGTTTCCTCATGCACAAAATGGGGGTCGACTCCTGTCTAATCCGTTCAACTAAGTATATTGTAGATAGTAAATATTGCGGATCCACACTGAGTGCCGGCTCCAAGAATAGTGGGTTACATCACACCATGGCCACCGGCACTATGCCTTTTTTCAACCCAATAGAGACAAACCCGCTGTACTAAGGAAAAAAGCCGCCTTCCCAAGTTTGGTAAGATGCCAGTCCGTTTCCAGATCTCCCTTTTTTATTTCGATCCCCTTGTTAAGCTCGAATTTACAGCCAACCGTGGCTTCTGTCATCATTCCTACGTTGATTTCTGTTTTCAGCCCTAGAAACAGCTCAAAAGCAAAGATGAACGAGAATTCCTCTTTAAGACCCAAATACATCTCAAGGGTCTGGGCAACGCTAAAGGATTCTGCGGGGCCCAAAAGACCTTCTATCTTGTGCCCCATATACCACTCTCCTGAGGAACCATGAAATGTTTCTAATTTGTCCCCTCTGAAATGTTCGTCTGCCGTGCCATGATGCTCTTCATATTTGTCTCCATAGAAATATTCCTCAGACTTCCCATAGAAATATTCCTCATTAGATCCAAAGTGTGCAGCATAATCGCTTCCGTAGGTAATATTGTCTTCGTCCTCGTTCTTTAGATGGAAGTTTCTGCATTTAATAGTAACGTCTCTTCCTTCTCCTGCATCGATATATACCCCTTGGTCTGTCATATCGATTTTTACATCACCACTTATTGCAGCTATCTTATGGGAGCCTTCAGTGATGCTTATCTGATCGCCCGAAATCTCGGTTCTTCTTTGCTTTGCATTCTTATTAATAGTGTTGCGCAAAATCGATGATTTAATAATCGGATCTTTTCCTTCTTCACCGGGATAAAATTCCCCTTCCACTTTACTAATAAAGTCGGATTTCGAAGAGCCTGTGCCTTCTCCATCGTCTACTCTTTCTCCCGGGCTTGTATATGATTGCAGTTGTTGTCTAATACGGCCCATTTCAAATTGTGGATCTTTGAGGTAAATATCGTCAGGAATTTCTCCATTGGGATCAGTTACCTCAATCAATAAGTTTTTCAATCTTTTTCTTTCATCATTATATTTCTCTGTAACTTTTGGAAGGTACCACTTCTTCTCAAGCCCATCAATAAGGTCAATGTTCTTTTGAGTATGCACGTTTTCTTTTTCTAGGTCTTTTTGTAGAGAGCTGTAAGTCTCATCGGTTAATTCAAAATCCAGACTATCGTATTCATTTTGTGGATCTTCAAGTTTTACTGCTTGATGGTCTTCAGATTCTTCTATTAACACTCCTTCTGTGTAGATTTTTATACCTTTACCTTTTAGCTTATCTTCGATATATGTGGGATCGTTTGGCGTTCCCATACGTATCCACGAATTTGCTGCCGGAGTCTCCATGATTATCCGCTCAGACCCAAGTAGATCCTCAAACCTGATCTTATTTCTTCCGGCTGTCTGGATTACAGACTCGGTCTGATTTGCGGCAGTAACAGGGCTTGTTGTTTCGGCATTCGGCACGGCTCCCGCAATTACCGGCCTGTCCGGATCACCGTCCACAAAGGTGAGGAGGACCTCCGTGCCCTTGTGCAAGGGGAAATGCATACCTTGTTCGGCACCTGCGTATGGCTGGGACATGCGGACCCAGCGCGACGCCTTACCACCATCCATATCGCTCTGGTCGAAGGGAAGCTTTACTTTGTAGCGTCCCAGATCGTCGAGCTCCGCATACTGGCCGTCACCGGCGGCGTCAATGGTTGCGTTCATGGTGCCGTAAAACCTGGACTTGGGGGTTTTGCGCTCGGGCCTGAACTGGAGATCTGATGGGATAGCCGTAAAGCGGTTGGCGTAGGTGAGTTTCTGTTCTCCCTCGGCCGATTCCTTTCCGATACCGGCCCAAAAGGAGCCGGTCTGATGTCCTTCATGTTCGACCTCAACGATCAGGTATTTTTGGTTATAGCTCTGCCGATAATGATCCTCGAGTTCACAGAAAAATCCCGGGCACAAATTAGGTGCCGTACCCTCACCATGGAAGACATTTTCCCGGCACCTTATCTCTTCCGCCCTGATCTTCGCCAGCTCATTTCCCTGTTCAGGTGTTTTGAAATGCTCCCCATAAAAATAGACATCTCCTCGCCCGCTTGAATCTACCTCAGCCTCCGCCTTCAGATCCAGCGAAGGCTTGCGATAGTTGTAATCCTGCAATATGACCTTATTCGGCAGTCTTTTCTGCCGGCAAATAAAGGCCATAATAGCCTCTTTTTCGGGCACGATTCCCGAGGGAGGAGAAAAGGGGATGGTTGAATCACCCCGAATATCCTCATGGGCGGTGGAGCTGTCCGTTATGATGAGCTTCTCATTGTTTTCCCCTTGCTGGAAGAAAAAATAGATCCCCTCCCGTTCCATCCACCGGGAGATGAAATCGAAATCGGTCTCCCCGTACTGGCAGATGTACTCCCATTGATGATAACTCCTGGTCAGCTTCAACTCGTAGTCCTGGGTGGTCAGCCCTGCCTGTTTAAGAATCTCCTCGATTATATCCGGCACGGTCTTTTCGAGAAAAAGCTGGTTTTCACGATAGAGATCTGCCTGCCACAGCCTTGGCACCAGCAATGCCCGGTAAAAGTAACGCCCTTTGACCTCGTGAAGCTGCTCAAACTGGCCCAGGATCCCGTGGATCGGGAGGTCTTGATCACTGCCCTTGATGGTCAGAATGGCAGGATTTTGCAGAACTCCCTTAAGATCGATCTCGGGGTCGTCGGAGGCAAGGGTGATGTCGAATTCATAGAGCCTGGATAGGCCTTCGGTGCCCTTGAATTCTACCACCGCAAAGGTATCTTCCGGCAGCCCCTGGGAGACAAAGGTGAATCGCTTGGTCTCATCGATAGCCATGGCTATCCTCCGTTAAAACTTGGGTTAAAGGTTTCATCATCAGTTGACGTGAAGAGTTTATTAGGTATGGAAACGAGATCGCCCTGAATCGGTGTTGAAAGACAGGCTTTAGCCGTTCTTGAAATCTATTATTATACCAACAGATTGTCAAGAAACTTTCCTCGTTCCAGTCCTTTACCACCCGCTGCGCTCAAGGCACACGGTTCACAGAGAATGCAATTTGTCTCTTGCATTTGATTCGCTGTCTGTTGAGATTTTTGTCTATTTGATGAGTTAGGTAATGGGTAAACGAAAAGCATCCTGCCTACTGCAGACTCTGCTTGCTCAACCACTGCCCGAAGGGCTGAGGTTTTTGTCCGATCGGTATCTCCCAATCGGACAAAAGGATAAAACTCTCTGTGCCCTCTGTGCCTCTGTGGTGAGAAAAGAATTGAATGTTCTCAGCGCCAAATTCTACACAATGTCTCTCTCAAAGGAGCTAGGTTTCCTGCAGTACAGCAGAGGAATGCAATTTGTCTCTTGCAACCCCGGTTCATGTCAGGCTATAAAAGAATCCAAACAATCCTGCCTGCCCCGCCCGCCCCGTAGCTCCGGGAGATGGTACTGGGGTAGGTGGATTCCATCGTACTGGGGTAAATCCTGTCTAAGAGAGGTACTACATAGTCATGGAACAAAAAAGCGACACCAAGCCCCCTGAGATCAAGCTCAACTGCTGCCAGGGGAGGCCCGCACCAGTTCCGGTGGTGGAGGGCTGGCGGCAGTTCTTGAGGTTTCCCGAACAGGCCAGGAAGGGCTTCTGGGGCGTGCTTTTCCCGGCCCTGCTGGAGCCAGCGAATCTCTCCAATAAACAGCGGATCGAGTCGTTCTCTCGGGAGCATGGGCTGGAGGAAGAGGCGCTGGTCTCGGCTATGCGGGGCTGTGATTTCCTCCTCCGTCAGGCCGGCGCCCTGGACATGGATGCCGCAGCGTTTCGGCAAGACCTGGCCGCGCTTTCGGAAGGGGATGAACAGGGCGTAGAAGTTATAGTCTCGCAGTACGACGGGGCGAAAGCCGACCTGCGAAAGATGATCATTCAGGAATCGCTGGCGGACCACGGCAAGGTTCTGGTGGGTATCGACTGGCGGGTAGACAATGTGACCGCTTCCGATCGGGGTGCCAAGCTCAACACCACAGTGGTGCTGCTTACCCTGCGGTATCGCGAAAACAACCGGGTGGAGCGGATCACCCTTCAGCTCACGCCTGAGGCCATCAGGGAGCTGAAGTTATTCTCCGATAGATTTTCAAGGTAAGTTCTTGCTGGAAACTTCTGTCTGAGACGTTCGGTATCAGAGGCTATCGATTGACCCTTCCATTCGTGGATATCTCGCTGGCGCATTTCTTCGTCTCCAGGCATAATTTCAGAAGCTGCTATCACGCCCAGGCGGCGTTCAGCCCAACGCCGATTTATGGGCGACTATTTAGAGAGTTCTTTGCTCCCCCTCCCGTTAAGCCCCTCCCGCCAGGGGAGGGGCAAAGAGTTTGCCTCTCACAAAGAAATTCGTCTACAATTCAGATAACTAGGGTGCCACCATCACCTTGGTCTGACTCGGGGCCATCTGGGTGCCCGCCGGCGCGTTGGCATTCGTCCCGTTGTGACCGGTCACCGACGTCTGGTGGGCAACCTGCTGGCCCTGGGCCTTCACCTTGGAACTACACTTCATAAATGATACCGGGCCCATATTCATTCCCGACATGAGCCCTCCGTTGACGCCGGCTTCGTCCCCCATGGAGCGTGAAATCTTGGAATTCTTGGTAACCACCTCCTTACTCGCAAACTTAACCTTCGTTGCTGTGCCCTTGGCCTGGTTCACCTGGCCGGTGTTCGGGTACGGCGTGGGTATCGGCGGCGCAGGGGGCGCCGGTGTCAGACAGGTATCAGGCATACCCATGCACTGCCCCCCTTGCGTTGTGGATGCTGGAAATGGTGTTGCCATAGTAAACGCTCCTTTACTCTGTGGATATCTTATCCAAGATGAATCTTTTCGGCCTTGATCTTGTAGTCCTCTTCCGATTTAAGGTAGGCGTTTTTCGATTTGAAATGAAATGTCTTGTCCACCAGGGTCCTCATTCGGCCCGCCTTTACCTGGCTCAGCTGCTCAACCGTCTGGTAGACGTTCTTTGCCCTGGCGATCACCGTGGCAGCGACACTCTCGAGCCGGTCGATCTTCAGTTTGACCTGGCCGATCTTACTCAGAAGCTTTTGGCCCGTGTAGCGCGTGTCTTCAACCTGAAAAACACCACGCTCGGCCTCGATGCCCACTTCGGGGCTGATCACCTTTGCGGTCCCCGCTTGAAGCGTGAATGCGGAACGCAGCTTACCGAGCGCATCCATAACTCCCAGGCAAACGCCCCGCGTACTTGTCAATCCGATTGACCTCCCATGGAACAGGATTTCGCGGCTCGACGCGAAGGTAATACTGCCGTTCTGCGTGACGAATTCAAGGTCTCCTGCTTCCATGTTAACCCTGGCCCTACCGTTTTTCTCATCGTACTCGAAGAGCAGCTCCTGTTTTGGCGAAAACACCCTCAGGGTCTGTTCCTCCGGCCGGCCTGCTGCTTCGGCCTGGGTACCGCCGCTCAGGGCAATCTTCCTTTCAGGCGCATCCAAAATCCTCTCCCCGTTCAAGACGCCGATAAGGTAAAGGTCGCTCAGCTCTTCACCGAGCACCAGCGCCAAATCACCGGGCTTCAGCGAATGATGGCCGGAAATCGCAAGCCGGGCCCACGCACTGCCCTCCTGCGGGTATCCGGTAAGACGCAGGCGCGCGCGGCGCCCCGGGTCATCGACCTCCAAAACCCGTGCCGGGCCCAGGTATCTGGTTTGCGGCATCCACTCGTATTTTTCGGCAACACTTGTCATGATGTTCCTCCCAATCTATGTTTCCGGCGGCCGCGGCGGCAGCCAGTCTTCCGCCTCGGCCCGGTCTTTGTCAGTATATTTTGCCAGCGTGCGGTCGGCTCCCTTCCAGTTGGTTCCCCTGTCATCAGCCTGGTGCAACACGGCCTGCCGCAGGTTTGCACCTGAAAAGTCGGCAGCCCTCAATATGGCGTGAGAAAAATCAGCGTATGGAATCTTTGCACGCACCAATCGGGCGCCCTCACAATCGGCGGCGTTGAATTCCGCCCGGTCCAGGCGGGCACCGCTGAAGTCGGCTCTTTTGAGAACCGCTTTCTCGAAACACGAAAAGCGCAGGTCGGCGCCCCGCACGTCGGCGCCCTCCACATTAGCTTCCGCAAAATTCGTCGTCTTGCAGACAGCATTTCTCATGCTGCACCCGGAAAGGTCTGCTTTGCGGAGCGTCACCTGGGTGAGGGTCGTGTTGTCGAGCCGGGCTCCTTTCAGGTTGGCCCCTTCCAGATCCGAATCCGTAAAATCGCAGCCGGACAAATCCTTCCCCTGAAGATTGACCTTTTTCAGGTTGCACAATACAAAGGAAGTCTGCTCGATTTGAGCACTGGTCAGATCCAGGCCGTCCAGATCGGTCTGAACCAATCTGGCCCGCCGCAGATCGATGCCGTCGATGGTGCTTCCGCCCAACTCACAATAGTCGAAGATCACCTCGGCACACGTGGCTCCCGTGAGATCGGCCCCCGACATCACGGTATCCTTGAGAGTCGACCAGCTAAAATCCACCTCTTTCAGACATGCCCCCGAGAGGTCCGCATCGGTCAGGTCGCATCCGGAGAGGTTTGCCCCGGTCAGCTGACCGCCGGTAAAATCCGCCTCGGTGAGGTCGTTTCCGCTCAGATCCACCCCTTCCATATGGCATTCCCGGAAGACATTCCCCTTGATCTGCGCCCCTCCCAGTGATGCGCCGTTGAGGTTTGTCTCCACGAATTCGGCTTCCAGCAGATTGCAGGCCGAAAGGTCGGCACGTTCAAGGTTTGAATTTCGGAAGGTTGCGTCCTTCAGGTCTGCCTCCCTGAGCGTCGAGGCGGTCAGCGTTGCCTCGATGAACCGGGCTTCTGCCAGCTTGCACCCGGAGAGATCCGCCTCCGGAAGCTCGGATTGCTGGAAGGCGGCGCCTCCCAGGTCTGCTCCTTTAAGGGATGCACCCTTCAGGTTCGACATGGTAAAGTCCGCCTCGGTGAGCTCACATTCCGAGAGATCCGCACCCTCCAGATTCGAGCTTGAGAACCTGGCTCCCGTGAGGTCCGATCCCTTGAAGGTTGAACCGGTTAGGGTTGCTTCGTCAAACTCGGCCGCGTTGAGTGAAGCAGCTGAAAAATCAGTTCCCGTCACGTCCGATCCCCGGAATGAGGCCCCGGAAAGGTCTGCTTCTTTAAAAGATGAGTGGTTGAGATTGGATTCCGAAAACTGGATTCGGGCCAGGTTCGCCCCCGAGAAATCCCTGTCCTGCAGGTTGCACCTCTCCAGGGTGCATTCGGTTAAGTTTTTGGGCAGGTTCAGCACTTTTTCCAGATCAACTCCCAAAAAAGTGACTCTGGTGAACTCAGCTCGTTCAAAGTCGGCCCCGGCAAGGTCGCACTCTGAAAAGGTTGTATCTTCCAGAATAGCGTCCATAAATTTCGATGAATTCATGCCGGTTTCGGTAAACATCACGCCTTGCAACCATGTCCCATTGAAGTCGGCATGGGCCATGTGGCAGCCGTCAAAGGTGGCGCCGCCCAGCTCTGCCCCCGAAAAAGTAGCGCCTTCCAGCGTTACTCCCTTAAATTGAGCGCGGCCCAACACGGCCTCGGAGAAATCCGCACCGGCCATGCTGCTCTTGCCGGGGGCAAAATCCTCCTCTGAGAGCCCCAGATCTTCGAGGCCGAGGTCAAGGGATTCGAAATCGATGGACGAGGGGTCCTGCTGTGCCAGCTCCTGAGCCCGCGGCGAGGGCTTTATCTCCGCGGGGTCCTTGACGAGCATCACTTCCACGTCGCTGTTCAGGTTTTCAAGGTTTGCACTTCGAAAGACAGCCCTGTCGCCGCTCGTGTTCACCAGCCTGGCATAGGCAAGGTCTGCCCCGGAGAGGTTTGCCCCGCTCAGGTCGGCCTCGTTGAAAAACGCACGGGAAAGCGCTGCGTTTTCCAGGTTCGCCCCTTTGAGGCTGGTCTTGAAGATCATGGCTTCTTCGAGGTTTGCGCCCTGCAGGTTCGCCCCGGAAAGATCCAGCCCGAAAAGCTTTGCGCCGGCAAGGGATTCCCCGGCCTGGGCCTTGCGCAACACCTCCTCGGCGCTGAGCAGCATCTTGCCGAAGTTCTTGAACTCCTCGGCCAGTTTTTTGATGTCGAGCTTTTCGAAGTCTAGATTTTCAAAATCGATCATGATGTAATGTCTTTCACCCCCACCTGTCCTCCCCCGGGAGGGGAGGGATATGACTGCTTTGTTCCCCCATCAAGGGGGCGGATATTAAGGGTTTCTTTGCCCCGTCAAGGAGGAGGAATTTGCAGGATTACCTCCCCCGTGAAGGGGGAAGAATTTGAGGTGCTTTCCCTCGTCCTTCCTCCGAGTGGGCCAGGAAGCTTCTGAGGATGTTACGCTTCCCTTTGCTCTTGCCTTTGAATCTCCCTTGACGCTTTAATCCTCATATTCCCCCTCCCTTGTCCATCAAATTTCCCCTCCCTTGACGGGAGGGGGAAGGGGGAGGGTGCACTATCTATCTATGCACTTCTGCCTTATGGTCTCCAAAACCCCTTCTAAGTTCTCAAAGACCTGGCTATTCCAAAACCTCAATATGGTAAAGCCATTGTCTTTCAGGCATATATCCCTCTCTTCATCCTTGGCCTTATCCTCCGCGTGCTGTCCACCATCAAGTTCGATGACGATTCGTTTTTCAAAGTTGACAAAGTCTACAATGAAATTTTCAAGCGGCTGTTGCCGTCTGAATTTGGCGCCTTCAATTTGCCTTGCCCTGAGTCTGCTCCAAAGCATGGCTTCTGCTTGAGTAGCATTCTTTCTCAGGGCTCTCGCATATTTTGTGGGATTTGCAGGCATATAGTGGTTTTGCTGTTTCTTAGTGTTGCACCCCCACCTGTCCTCCCCCGTCAAGGGAGAGGAAGTCTCAAGAGCACTTTATCCTTCCTTCTCTCCCAATTTCTTTGCTTCCCCTTCTCTGGTGCCTCGATTTCCCCTCCCTTGACGGGAGGGGGAAGGGGAGGGTGATGATCACCTCTTCCCCGCCAGCTTCGTCATCTTTACATTTGCGCCGTTCAGCTTTGTCCGGTCCAGCACGGCGTCGAGAAACTCGGCACCGTAAAAGTTTGAGCCGCTCAGGTCTGCCTCAGTTAAATCCGCTTTTTCAAAGCTGCCTTCAAACAGGTTCATTCGAACCAGTTTGGCCTCTCTCAGGTTGGCCTTGATAAAACGGCTGTATTTCATGTTGGCGGCGTACAGCTTGGCGTTTTCGAGGACTGCTTTTGTGAAATCGGCACCCTCCATATCGGCAAATGAGAAATCGGCACCGGTCAATGTTGCCTCATCCCAGATCGCTCCCGGCCCGGATGTCTTGACAAAGCATCCTTCGGTAAAGTCGCAACCCTCGCTGGCACGGAGCCCGGTCAGGTTCGCTTCCCTGAAATTGACCTTGGTGCCCTGGGCCCCGTAAATGTTCACCTCGGTGAGGTTTGCGCCCAGGAAATCGGCGCCATGGAGCAGACATTTGGAAAAATCAGCACCGCTCAGGTCGGCTTTTTTGAAGTCGGCACCGCTCAGGTCGGCCTCGGTGAAATAGGCGTCTTTGGCCGCAACCTGGTCGAGAACAGCGTTGGTCATTCTTGCCTTCTCAAAAACCGCATCGGTCAGTACCGCACCCGTCAGCTTTGCATCCGGTAGGCTTCCTTCGGTAACATCGGCGTCAGTCAGGTCGGCATTTTCCAATCTGGCGCCCGTCAGGTCTGCACCGGTGAGGGTTGCCCCGCTCAAGTTTGCCTTGGTCAAGTCTGCACCGGTGAGTTTTGCACCGGTCAGGTTCGCGCCTGAAAGGTTTGCATCCGCCAGCCCGGCATCGGTGAGCGTGGCTTCGGAGAGGTCTGCTCCTTCGAGGTTGGCACCCTCAAGGTTCGCCCGTGAGAGGTCAGAGCTTGTAAGCATACTTCCAGCGGCATTGGCATTGGAAAGAAGGGCTTCTGGCAAAAGAGCGCCGGCCAGGTTTGCCTGGGCCAGTTCCGCTTGTGTAAGGTCGGCCCCGCTGAGATTGGCTTCAGTGAGAGTTGCGCCTGTCAGGTTGGCCCTAACAAGGTTGGCATTTTCGAGCTTTGTTCCTGAGAGGTTCCCGTCCGGCAACTGAGCCTCGGACAGGACGGCGCCGGTGATGTCGGCACCTTCCAGGTTTGCCGCGGACAGGTTGGATTTCACCAGAGATACACCTGCAAGATTGGCACCCATAAAATCGAGTAGCTGCAAATCGAGGGCGGAGAGGTCCAAACCATGCAGATCCTCTCCCACAAAAGAGTCCCCGCGGGAGGCACGCTCCTTTACTATCTCCCGGGTCAGGGGAGGCCCTTGTTCCTCTTCCGCTTGTTGCGCTTCTTCCTCTTCGATGCCCAATTCAGCCGCTAACCGCTCCCGCTGCTTCTTGGCCTCATTAATCAGGGAGTCCAGGTTTTCCGGGTCAAGGCCCATCTTCGGTAACAACGCAGGAATAGCGGCAAAAAGATTACCAAGCAGCGGGTCCCCTTGGACCATCGATGAATCGATCCCGAGCTCCTTGATAAATCTTGCCTGCTCCGCCTTGGCTTTCGCACTAATTGCCGGGGGCTTGTTGATATCCACGCCCATCTTGGCAAAGGTATCCTTCATCTGGGTTTCGAGCCCTGCCCGTTCCATGGCCATAACCTTTGCCGGGTCGCCCTCAGTCAGCTTGCTGATGATTTTGGCCTGCTGCTCTTTTGTTTTTTGCTGCATCTCAGGTGGGAGGCCGTCCAGGTTGATGCCCAGCTGGGCAAAGATCGCCGCCGTTTGGGCCTCGACTTTTTTCACCAGCGCTTCTTTTTCCTTCTGAGCCGCTGCTTCCGCGTCGGCATCCGCTGCAAGTTCGGGGGGCCCTATTGACGGTTCTTCTGGGGCTACCGTCTCTTCGGGTTCTTCAGGCGTCTCCGGCTTCTCTGGTTCTTCTGGTTCCTCCGGTGCCATCCCCCATTCCGCCTCGTATTCGGCCAGGGCCGCCAGGAAAAGCCCGCGGCACTGGTCAGCCGGTTGAGCGGCAGCCTCAAGCGGTTCGGACATGATAAACAGATGCCGGATCTCTTCGTAATCCTCGGAGAGCACCTCGGTCCAGCCGCGCCATACCAGCACGAGCTTTTCGGCCTCCATGTCCACCCACAGGGTGTCGAGGACCATCGAGACCTCGTCAAAGCGGGCTTGGTCTGTCTCTGTTTCGACGGAAGTGTTTACAAAACATCGGACCCGCAGACCGGGAAGCCGGGACTTATACTGCGGGTACTCCGGATGAAGGTTCTCGAAGTAGAGCGCTTCGTCGCCGCGCAGGTAGGTTTCGAGCTGCATCTCAGGCGGGGCGGCATTGAAGTGTCCCCAGTCGAAATTGGTGGGAAACCAGGGCCAGCGTTCTTCGAGCCACTTACCTTTGTAGGTGCCCATTCTAGAGAAGCGCTGCCCCCACATTCGGCCCAGCGGGCCGAAACCTGCCGGTTGCGGACGGCTGCGGGGAGAGGCTATCAGGGAATCGGGAGCCTCTATATTGGGAACTAATCGCCTGTTTTTCCCGGCATTTGTCTCTTCCTTGCGGTATCCCTTGCCCACAGGGTTATGTTTGTAATCTTCGCCACCGAAGCTGTTCTCGTAGCGCAGCTCCATCTCGGTGAAGGGCTCGGGCTCTGTGATCGTCTGTACCCCAAGGGCATTTCGCTTCCAGTACCGGTCACCAAAGACCGCAAGCGATCTAGACTTTTCACCCACCCGGAAAGTTACCTGGCAGGCGGGGATCGGCTTGCCGCGTGGTGCATGGCACTTTCCGACCAGGAGGAGATCGGCTCGGCGCTTGAAGTAGGCGAAGTCTGCCTCGTAGCGGGGGCTTCCCTGCATCTCATCATCGTCGGTGTAGAACTCGTCGCCGGCGAGGAAAAAATGTTCTTCCGAGGGCGTTGCCGTCTGGCCTGGCTTCAGGTCGAAGGTCCCCTTAACGATAAGGGTCAGGGAGTGGCCCGGGAAGTTGAGCCTGCCTGCGATGGGTCCGAAATGAAATGGTGTCTGGTTAATGGGTTCCAAATGATGACTCCCCTACATCCATATCCAATTTAATTTGACAATTCCCTGCAGCTTGCTGCAGGGTTAACATACAGTGCCTCCCCCTTGATGGGGGAGGCCTGCCCTGTTAAATCGGGTAATTGAGACTTCAGT
>DATKZQ010000076.1:0-16134 GCA_035527895.1 Desulfatiglandales bacterium | reverse complement strand
CGATGAGTGGCGCTCGATTATGAAGGGTAACATAGATATCATGCTCAAGGTTTGGCATTCCAGCAAACCCTATATCGCCGCAATCAATGGCTATGCGTTAGCCGCAGGCTGTGAACTGGCCCAACTCTGCGATATCAAGATCGCCTCAGAGCACGCGGTCCTGGGGGAGCCCGAGATTCGTTTTGGTACCGGGCCGCCGGTACTCATCACGCCCTTCAGTGTCGGGCTGGCTAAGGCCAAAGAACTCCTGCTTACAGGGGATATGCTCTCCGCTCAAGAGGCAGAGCGGCTCAGCATGATCAACCGAGTGGTGCCCCATGATCAGCTCATGAGCGAGTGCGAGAAGACCGCCCGTAAGCTCATCAAGATCGCCCGGGTCGGCATCAAGTACAATAAGGCGGCGATAAACCATGCTTTTGAGAATATGGGTTTTCTTGAAAGCATCTATCAGAATCTGGAATTGGTCGTGCTTTTTGACACCACACTGACCGACGAACAGGAAAGGTTCAACAAGATCCGAAAAGAAAAAGGATTGCGTGCGGCCCTGGACTGGCGAGACGCACGATTCAAGGACGACGATCAGGATCCGTGAGCAGAATGAGCGACAGGCAAATAGTGTTTATGTCGAACCGGAAGCAGGACGTGCGAATGATTGGAGATGAAAGCCGTGCATAACAGGCGGTTTTAATCTCGGGCAGCAGGTTTGAATATAAGGAAAATCGGGGGCAGGACTTCACAGGCTGTTGCCCAAAGCCTTTTTTTCAATGACATTCCCATCAAAAACTCAACTTCGAACAAAAGAATTCATCTATGCCAAGCCGAAACCCATAGTGAATTGACTCAAGAGTTCCCGAAGCAGCCAGCCAAAGGAAAACTGCGCTCATGTGGTTTTTTGCGGCTGTATAGTGTGCCCTATTGGGGGACTGCTTTTCGATATCTTCCCTTGTGACTGGGTATCAACACCATGATGTTTTAAGTGGCACAGAAGAGGAAATTTTGAATGTGCATCCTCGATACTCTGCGCCAACCTGCCCAATTAAGGCCATATCTCATAGATCGGTCAAAGGAGCGCTCTGAGCGGCGCTGGTGGGTTTCTATGTTTCGTTTGATTTCTCTGGTTTCGGCCTTCTTGAGCATTGTGTCGAGCTCATCATCTAGCAGGTGCTGCTTTACCGTTCTGCCCTCCTTTGAGCGCATGCAGTGCTTTCTCAGCTGACAGGCGGCATAAGTTTGAAGGGAGGCCTTGTACTCATAATCGTTCCGCTTTTTACGGTGACCCCTTTATCCCTTTATGAATGCAGAATTCGGGATAGAGCAGACCTATCCGGCAAAGGCTTACTGTTACGAACGCTTTGAACGCTTCGTTAAAACTGTATTGAAAAAATCCTTTTTCTCCTCTATCCTCTTGGCGGCCAGAACGTTGAAACTCTCTATTCAATTCTGCTATGGTTCTTCAGTGCGGATTGGGTACCAGCTCCTGCAAGGCTCACACAGAGCCCCAGTTCGTGCCGCGCTAAAACTCAAACTCATGCTCTTTATCGCTACCCGGGGCAATCGTATACCCTAAAGCGTTTCTGTTGAGAGGCAGTACTGGAAGAGATACAGTACCTTCCTCCGCTCGACCTGTATACCTGCACTCTTGTCGTGCAGATACCTGAATTTCACACGGTAATCCAGGCCTTCTCTCGGTTGAAAAGGACCACAAGGTGGGTGCATTTTCTGAGCACCGACGACTCTCTCACGAGCCAGCAGATAATAGAGACCAATGCCAAAAGGTGAGCCATCGAACGCTTCCTTAAGGGCTGTAAGCAACTCCTTTGCTTTGGTAGAGTGCAGAATCAGGACTTTGATGCCATCATCGCCAATCACAACCGAGTCTTTATTAGCTACATCCTCCTTGGTTACATCCTCAGAGTAAAGGGTATCTACTCGGCAGTTGGCATACCCTTCGAGAAGGTGGCCGATCAGATCCTCGAGAGGACCTATGCGAGGAGCGCTATTGACTACTTCAAGCTCCTTATATGTTCGTCAACAGAGATACTTTCGCTTAGAATTCCAAAGGAGAAAGTCCCCGGACTGCTTTAATTGATTGACTATTTATAGACAGTAAGCTTCAAATAGCAGCCAGAATTGTGTGAGAAACTTGAGTTATGAAAAAGAGAAAACCATCAAAGGGTATAACGATTTTGTATGGAAGGGGGTAACTGGTGGATTCTCATAGGAAAATCGCCTTGGTCACAGGGGCGGCGAGGGGAATTGGGAGGGCTATTGCGCTGGATTTGGCGAGTCAGGGCGCAGACATTGTTGTCAATTACAGATCCAGGCCGGATGCTGCCGAGAAGGTGGCAGAAGAAGTGAGAGACATGGGAAGGCACGCTTTAGTCATAAAAGCCGATGTTGCGGATGCGGGCCAGGTGAAATCAATGGTGGATCGAGCTGTGGAAGAATTTGGCGGCATAGATATCCTTGTGAATAACGCAGCACTTCACAGGGGCGGCAGAGTTCAGAAGATAGACCCGGAAGATTGGGATTTGGTGATCAATGTTGCCCTGAGAGGGGCTTTTCATTGCTGCAGGCATATTGTACCTTTAATGGTGGAGAAACGCTGGGGCAGGATCATAAATATTTCATCATATGCTGGTTTTCATGGCTATCCTGGCGATACGGCTTATGGCTCAGCAAAGGCAGGCATCATTGGATTCACGAAATCCCTGGCCAAGGAGGTCGCCAAACGAGGTATCACAGCTAATGTGGTTGTGCCGGGGTTCCTGAAAACAGATATGACAGCACCTCTTTTTAATACCGAGGAGAGGTTGAAATTGGAAATCGAACGGATTCCCATGGGCCGTCCTGGGGAGCCCTATGAGATCGCAGAGGTGGTCAGCTTTTTGGCTTTCAAGGGTTCCTACGTGACAGGTGCTGTCATCATGGTTGATGGGGGTATGGGAATGTAAGAAACTTCGGAGGTGCAATCCACATGAGGGATAGATAAAGGTAGAGATGGCGCTGGATAGGGATAGAGTATTTACAATTTTTTTGGGAGGTTAATATGATTAGATCTGTTGAGCAATATCTGGAGAGCCTAAGGGATGGAAGGGTCATCTATTGCTTGGGGGAGAGGGTAAAGGATGTAACGACGCACCCCCTGCTCAGGAATGTCATTCAGAGCGCATCTATGGATTACTTCTTTCCAAATGACCCTAAGTATCACGATCTATTTGTGGCGAAGAATGAAGAGGTCGAAGAAGTCCATGCACTGTTTATTTCGCCAAAACGTTCGGAGGACCTCTTGAGGCGAAGGGATATTTTCCTGACAACGTGGCGAACAGGTGGCGGAACGCAGCTGCACTGCATGGGCATTGACGCCCTTGAAGCCTCAAGGGTGGTGGCCGAAAGGATGGATAAACAGATGGGTACAAATTACATTGAGCGAGTGGAGGCCTATCGAAAGTATTTGCAGCAGGGCGATCTCGGAATCACGGGCGCCATGACAGATGTTAAGGGGGATAGGAGCCTTCGTCCCTCAAAGCAGGAAGTCCATCAGGATTACTATGTGAGGGTCGTTGATCGACAAAAGGATGGGATTGTTGTGAGGGGAGCCAAGATGCACATAAGCTCCACACCAGGCGCCAATGAAGTCATCGTCATGCCCTGTCGGGCCCATGGTGAGGAAGACAAAGACTATGCTGTTGTTTTCGCCACTCCTCTGAACGCGAAGGGAATTGCAATAATAGCCTCAGAACCGCCAATGAGAGAGACAGATGAGAAGGCTGCCTGGGATTACCCTGTGAGTACGGCTTCCGGACATGGCGCCTCCGAGTGCATGATTGTCTTTGATGATGTTTTCGTTCCCTGGGAGCGGGTTTTTATGTGCGGGGAATGGAAGTTTTCCAGGGATATTACGTATGCCTTTGCCACCTTTCATCGTCTGTTTGGCGTTTCTCGCATGACTGCGGAACTTGAAATGCTCACGGGGGTATCGGCACTCATGGCTGAATACAACGGGATAGAGCGATACGCTCACATAAGGGATAAGCTGGCCTGGCTTGCCATGTATACCGAGGCTGTTAGTGTTATAGGCAAGGCGTCTTGCATCTATTGCGAAAAACAGGCGGATTCAGATCTGGTTAGCCCCAATATGGTTTACACAAATACCGCAAAATATTTGTTCGCGGATAACTACCATCAGGCTGCAAAGATTGCTCATGACATTTGTGGGGGTATTGCCGATACGATACCCACATACAGTGACTGGCAAAATCCGGAAACCCGTCCGTGGTTAGAGAAGTACCTCGGAGGTAAAGCCGGTATACCAACCGAGCACAGGCTTCGAGCAATAAGGTTATTAAAGGATCATACGAACCTCCATTCTCAAATAGGGAGTATTCATGGAGAAGGATCTTTGGCGGCTCAGAGGATGTTCGTCTATGCCGGTGCCGAGTGGGGAAAGTATAAGGCGGCGGCCAAGAGGGCTGCAAAGATACCGGGGTGGGAAGAAGATCCCACGTATGGGCCGTTGCCGGACTACCCCTCGTGTGTTTCATCGAAGCTGCAGCCGGC
The DNA here is from genome assembly GCA_035527895.1 of Desulfatiglandales bacterium. GTDB lineage: Bacteria > Desulfobacterota > DSM-4660 > Desulfatiglandales > B25-G16 > JADFWK01. The sequence continues at coordinate 11,574 of DATKZQ010000076.1, read as the reverse complement.
AGACATGTCGTATAGGCTATAATGATGTGGCATTCAGGTGGAAAAAAGGGTATAGATATCACACAGCCGCCTGGTTATCAGATTTGAGGAGTATCAATAAACTAGGTCCGCCCTGCTGCCTCTCTTAAACCGATTAGTAGGGATTGAAGACCTTGGCGTTAAGTCGAAACGTTGTTTCTGCGTGCGGAAGCTCTTAATATCTTATGTAAACACACAAAGGAGGTAGTGCGAGACAAAAGAGATCGTGATGGCTAGCGCGGTGAGAACTGCTATTGGAGATTTTGGTGGAGCCTTGCGCTCGGTTTCCCCCTCGAGTTTGGCCCAGCACGTGATGAGAGAGGTGATGAGCCGTGCAACTCAATTGCAATTACCCTCCCAATGCTTCTGGCAGCCCCTGTTACTAAAGCAACTTTCTGTGAGTCCATTTAATCTCCGAATGAACCAAATCAAACATTACTCTTATTTTAGTTCGCCCTTTACTACTTTGCCAGCGGGATTTCGCGGTAGAGTTTCCCTAAACTCAACGTACTTTGGAACTTTATACTTGGCCAAAAAGCGGCTACAGAACTCCTGAATCTCCTCTGGCGTTGCTTTCGCATCTGGTTTAAGTACAATAACTGCTTTGACCTCTTCCCCAAAAATGGTATCGGGTACTCCAACAACCACCGCCTCCAGTATTTTAGTATTTCGATACAACACATTTTCAACTTCAAGACTCCAGATTTTCTCACCGCCTCGGTTAATCATATCCTTGATTCGATCAAGAATATAAACGTAGCCTTCTTCATCCATTTTGGCTATATCTCCAGTGTGTACCCAGCCGTCAACAAGGGTTTTTCGGGTTGCCTCCGGATTATTCCAGTATTCTTTCAAGGCCAGACAGCCCCTAATTAAAAGTTCTCCTGGCTCGCCAAGAGGTAGCTCCCCTTTTGAACTGTCAACGACTTTGGTCTCTATGAGTGGGAGGGGACGACCAACTGAGCCCTTATGGCTCAAGGCATCATCGAGGCTGACTGTTGTTAAAACCATGCCGCAGGCTTCAGTCAGCCCATAGCCTGGACAAAGCTCGAATCCTTGCAATTTGTCTCTACAAGCTTTCAACAACTCCTCAGGACTTGCTGAGCCACCCGCTGCAAAACAGCGAAAAGATCTTAGGTTGTTGTGATCAAATTCTGGCACATTGAGCATTAACCACATGATTGTTGGTACGCCTATCATAGTCGTAATCTTTTCTTCTTCCATGATTTTGAGAGCATCTGCAGCAGTGAATTTCTTCATAAACACCACAGGAACCCCTGCGTACACAGAACCGCAAAAATTCATAACGAGCCCTGTGACATGAAATAAAGGCACTGGGCACAGGTGCTTATCTCTCCCTGCGTGCCAGTCCAACAACTCTGAAGTACACATAGCCTCAGCAATTAAACCTTTATGGGATAGCACAGCTCCTTTAGGCCTCCCGGTCGTTCCTGAAGTATACATGATGACCGCGCTATCCATCTCGTCCAGTTGAACATTAACTGCCTTGTATTCTTTCTCTTCGAGTAATTCCAGAAACTCTCCTGTATCGGTAGCGCAAATGTTCCTTACCTCTCCAATTTCTGGCCTAATTTCAGTTATGACATCACGAAATTCTGGGTCCACAATGAGCATGATCGAACCCGAATCATTCAGCTGAAAAGCGGCCTCTTCTCCCTTATAGGCAATGTTCAACGGCACGGCGGTGGCTCCTAACTTCATCAAAGCAAAAAAGCCTACGGAGAACTCCCATCCGTTCTTCAGCATTAAGGCAACCCTGTCTCCTTTTCTGATTCCATATTTATGGTAAAGCCCCGATGAGACATGATCCACTAAAGAAGCAAACTGTTTATAAGTTAACCGAGAATCAGGACTGATGATCCCTTCTGAGTCCCCGTATTGGGCCACCGTATTAGCCAGCAACTCGGCAAGGTTCCTGGGTCTGTCCGCGTATACCGTTTCGTTGTAACCCCAAGATGTTGTCACCTCTACCAATTTATGTTTTGTCTGAACCTTTTCCATTTGACCTCCGATAGGCTATTTCTGCTATATCTGAAAGCTGTTTCCGCATTTGCAATGAGAGCTGTGCCTCCTCCCTTTGGTGCGCAGAGATTTCATCTCACTTGAAGCACACATCAATTGAAGCATAGCCACATCACCATTATGAAACGCTGCCAAGAGAATCTCAATATATCTTAACACAGCTTTTTCCTGGCAGGCATGCTCGGTGTGGCAGTGCGGATACCGGTATCACATCTTTAAGCGAGTTCGGAGCCTTATCACCCCATCAATCTGGTCAGAAAGAGGGCGATATCGGGAAAAGCAACTATCAATCCTATGACTATTAAATATACGAAAAAAAATGGGATTATCCCTCGGAAAATATCCACCATAGGGACACCGGTCACCCCTTGAACAATGAAAGCATTGATCGCCACAGGCGGAGTGATCATGCCTAATTCCGTCATCATACACATCAGGACACCAAACCATATAGGGTCAAAGCCTAATTGAACAATAACAGGGAAGAAGATAGGTACAGTAAGCAAAATCATGCCAAGTGTATCCAGAAACATGCCGAGAGGAATATACAAAAGAAGCATTGCCAGGACAATTCCAATTGGTGGAACAGGAAGCCCTGTTGTCCAATTACTCACCACAGCCGGGACACCTGCTATGCCGAGGAAAATATTAAAGATGCTCGCCCCAATAAGGATAAATAACATGTAACAAGTAATTTGGGCAGATTCTTTAAACGCAGAAATAAAACTGGAAAAGGGCATGCGTTTAATCAAAGCAAGAGCAAAGGCTCCGGAAGCACCGATACATCCCGCCTCGGAGGGAGAAAAAATACCAAAGTATAAGCCGCCTATTACCAGGACAAAAAGCCCCAGCATCCCCCAAATACCTGTTAAGGATTGAAACCTCTCTTTCCAGGAAAAGGCCTTTCCAGGAGGACCTAAGACAGGATTCCTTTTGCACATAACAAATATTAACAGTATAAACAACGCCCCAAGTAATAACCCGGGCAAAATCCCAGCGATAAATAAGGCTGCTATATTGGTTTCGGTAATAATTCCTAAGATGATGAAGATGGTACTCGGGGGTATGAGGATCCCCAAAGTTCCTCCTGCGGCAATCGTGCCGGTTGCCAACCGAGAGTGGTACTTGTATCTTTTCATTTCAGGGTAAGCAATCGACCCCATCGTAGCTGCCGAAGCTAGGCTCGAACCGGTGCAGGCTGCAAAACCGGTACAGGCTGCCATTGTCGCCACGGCCAGCCCTCCAGGAAGCCTTCCCATCCACTTGTAAGCAGCATCAAAAAGGCTTTTGCTGATTCCGGAGTAGAAGGCTAACTGACCCATGAGAACAAATAAGGGAACGGCACAAAGAACGAAAGAGGCTACCTGAGCATAAGGATTCCCACCGAGAAGATTTAACGCTGGCATCAAACCCTTCAGAAGAAACATCCCCCCGAAGCCCACCAAAATAAAAGAAAAACCAAGAGGTAGGCCCAATAATGCTAACAAAAGGAAAGCAATTATTGCTATGACGCCAATCAGTAAAGGGGGCACCTTAATTCCCTTTTTTGAGCTGAATTATATATTCAAGCATTTGGACCATCAGCACAAGGCTCAGTACTAAAGCTCCCAAGGGCACGAAAAGTTGGGGAAGAAACATAGGTATATCAATAGTTGGAATTGTTCTACCCATACGCCAATACATAGTAGTTAAAATCCACCCTCGCCAAAGGATTAGGACTGAAATAAAAAGCGCACAGCCATTAGTAACAATATCTAAGATAGTCTTTGTTCGGGGAGACAACTGTAAAACCAAAAGCTCCATGGTCACATGTCCTCTGTTTTCCTGAGTATAACCCAACCCGAGAAGAACTATCGCGGGCAGGAGAATCTCGAAAACCTCGAGTGTCCCAAGGATGGGCTTGTTGAATAAGTATCTGCCTATGACGTCAACTGTACCGAGCGCCATCATAAAAAACAATAAACTCACACAAACATATTTGAGCGCGCTATTCATTAAACTAACGCCCTTAGCTAATGTCTCACTTTTTTTAAGCATACAAATTTCTCGGTATCGTCCCTAGGCCAGCGGGTGTCCCTTCCCAGCTGGACAAGCACGGCCCAGGAAGGGACACAGTCAGCATAAAATTTCCTTTCCCCGTCCTTACTGTATGGGCAGGGAACTTCACTATCGCGGCAAGACGAACGGCTCTTTAACTCCCAATTTTTCCAAGGTTTGGTAAAAATCTGTAAGCGCCTTCTTCCCGGGAAGCCCTTTCGCCTCTATTTTAGCGACCCACGTGCTAAATACAGTAGAAACCATCTCGTCCATCTTTTTCAATTCTGCTTCGCTCCACTCAACTATTTCCACTTTATTTTTGCGCGCAGATGCCAAGCCCTTTCCGTTATATTCGTGAAAGGTACGGGCTCCAAATAGAGAAAGTTTCTCCCAGTTGTCTTCTATATATTGCTTGCCTGCTTCAGGCAATGCCTTAAAGGGGGTTTTATTCATTGCGTATGTCTGTGTAGTCGTTCCAAGGTTTGTCATAATTACATACTTTGCTATCTCACCAATTTTGAAAGCAACTGCCATGTCTCCGCAGGCCCAGGTGCCGTCTATTATCCCCTTTTGCAGAGCGGTATATATCTCTCCTGCCGGTACGCTCACGGGTACTGCGCCAAGGGCTTTGCTTGCCGCCACATACGTTGGAGATGGACATCTCAGCTTTTTCCCTACTAGACCTTGTGTATTGGTAATCTTAACATTGCTCCAAAGCTGGTATGGACCAATGCCGTAGAAATATAGAAATTTTACGTTGTCATAGTCCTTATCTAAATATCCCTTCTTGTATATCTCAATCATGGCCTTTGCAAATATCTCCTCTGAGGGACACCGCATGGGTAGTTCAAACATCTCAGTCAGTGGGAAGACACCCGGTGTGTATCCAATATTAAACTGGCCCCAATCAATAATACCTTGGACGAGCCGTGTATAGAGTTCCGGCACTGGGCCTAACGCTGATGAAGTGTGCCAATTCGTTTTTACCATACCGCCAGTCGCCTGCTCCAGACCCTTAGCAAATTCCGGACCTATCAGTCTCGCTGGAGGGCTCATCGTGGGCGTCCACGTCTCACCGGTAAGCGTTACTCCTGCTGCTTCCGATGCTGGGGTGTCCATTAGAGATAACGGTATAACGCCTGCAAGTACTGCCAAAACGACCATACCCATGAATACCACCATTTTGCCTTGAAATAATTTTCTTCTCATTTCCAATCCTCCTCGTTTATTTGGGTTAATAATAGCCCGGTCAGCACCCCCAGTAAATTAGTGGCATGAAATGAACCACAGGTGGCGATCTTGGCCGGGTGACAAAAATGACCCTTTGTTCCATCTTATTCCCAACCTATTTTGCTCTCTAATCGGTTCATGCTATCCTCTCCAGGATAATAGCAAAGCCCATTCCCCCGCCAGCACACAGGGAGGCAACCCCGAGGCCGATACTCTCGGCAACCATTTCGTAAAGGAGTGTGACCACCAACCGACAGCCTGTGGCTCCCACAGGGTGCCCGAGGGCAATACCGTTTCCATAGAGATTCACTTTATTCCGATCAAGGCCTAATTCTCTTTCACAGGCAAGATACTGGGCAGCAAAGGCCTCATTGATCTCGAACCTTTCAATGTCACTGAGATGTAGCTGTGCTTTTTTCAACGCGCCTTGAATGGCAGGGACCGGCCCTATGCCCATATAATCAGGATCAACCCCCGCAACATGGTATGCCGTGATTTTTGCGAGCGGTTTTAACCCTAGTTCCTTGGCCTTATCCAGGTGTGTCAGGATAACTGCAGCAGCAGCATCATTCATGCCGCATGCATTTCCAGCCGTAACCGTGCCGTCTTTTTTGAATACGGCAGGAAGCTTGGCCATGGTTTCCAAATTAGCATCTCGCCTGACATGTTCATCTGTATCAAAAATGATAGGATCCCTCTTGCGTTGCTGGATTTCAAATGGAGTTATCTCCGCTCCAAATTTTCCCTCATCGATCGCTTTCGCTGCTCTTTTGTGGCTCAGGACAGCGAACTCATCCTGCTCCTGCCTGGATATCCCATACTTTTCTGCAAGGTTTTCAGCCGTTAGCCCCATGCCGACGCCGATAAAAGGTTCCTGCATGCCTCTCCAAACTAAATCGTATGCTTCTAAATGCCGCAGACGTTGCCCCCACCGTGCCGAATGCATGATATAAGGCGCATTACTCATGCTCTCCACGCCACCGGCCAAAACAATTTCTGCCTCCTCGCACTGAATGGCTTGAGCTCCTGAAATGATGGCCTGGAGGGAAGCGCCGCACGTACTGTTAATAGTAAACCCGGGCGCTTCCTTCGGAATTCCTGCCATGAACGCTGCGTTGCGGGCAACATTCTGTTCGATCGGTGCAAAGTTGCAGCCGAATATGACCTTGTTGATCCACTCAGGCTGAGCATTTGAGCATCTCAGTACCTCCTTGATCACGTGCTGGGCCAAATCTAAAGGTGGAACATCCCTCAAGGCTCCACCAAAAGCCCCAATGGCTGTCCTTGTCCCGTTCACAATAACAACATCCTTCATAGTCTCCACCTCCATTATCTATCTTTGAAAATCGGTTTTCTTTTCTCAAGAAAAGCCTTAGTTCCTTCCCTTACATCCTCTGTGGACCACGTTAAACCTGCTAGAGATGCTTCCAACTCTAATCCCTTTTCAAGAGACATTTCCAGCCCATAATGGACGGCTTCCATGGCTAAACGAAGGGCGATTGCTCCTTTTTGAGAAAATTTTTGGGCAAACTTTCTCGAATCCTCTATGAGAGATTCTTTCGGAAAGATTTTGTTAATTAGGCCGATGCGATAGGCTTCCTCCGCATCGATGGGTTCAGCCGACAGGATGATCTCCATGGCCCTTCCTTTCCCCACCAACCTCGAAAGCCTCTGTGTCCCCCCATAGCCTGGGATAAACCCCAGTCCAACCTCGGGAAGACCAAACTTCGCATTGGGTGATGCGACACGCATAGTGCATGCAAGGGCGAGTTCGGTCCCTCCTCCTAGGGCAAAGCCGTTCACGGCGGCAATTGTTGGCTTCCCGAGGTTCTCCAACAACCATAAGAGGGCTTGGCCTTTTTCCGAGACTTCCTTGCCGGTCATGGGATTCAAAAGTGCTAACTCATTGAGGTCTGCACCGGCTACGAAAGCTTTTTCTCCTGCCCCGGTGACCAGGACCACTTTCGTCTCGGGGTCGTTCTTTGCCCTTGTAAGGGCATCCTTTAATTCTCCCAGCGTCTCGTAATTTAGAGCATTCAATGACTTGGGTCGATTGATTGTGATGGTGGTGAGCCGTTCACTTGTCATATATACTAGATTTTTATACTCCATTTTCACGTCCTGGGACCTTAGGAAGTAACACTTCCGTTTCATGCACTTTCTCATTAATCCATTTCATAGTTCCATTTCGTCCCTCTGCTAATGAATGCCATTTCATCAGAATGCTGGATTCATATTGCTTTCAGAAAAAAAGTCCGATTGCCACTTTAGAATTCAAGCGTTTAGATCCATAGGCTTGGGGTTCTTTGGGTCGGACCAGTCGTAGAAGCCCCTTTTGGTTTTGAGTCCAAGATAACCCATCATTATCATCTTTCTTAACACCGGAGGGGGTGCATACCGGCTTTCTCTGTACTCTTCGAACATCACGTTACCGGCGTTGAAGATGAGGTCAAGCCCAATGTAATCTGCAAGCATCAAGGGACCCATGGGATGGTTGAGTCCCAATTTTATCCCCTTGTCAATATCCTCAATGCTCGCGACACCGTTCGATACTGCACGCATCGCATCCAGCATGAATGGGGTAAGAAGAAGATTAACAATAAAGCCTGCTTGATCCTTGGCAAGAATCGGCACCTTACCCAGCGACTTGACGAAACTGAGAGCCGTCTGCAGTATTTCAGGCGCTGTGGATATGGTTCTAACAACTTCCACAAGAGGCATGACCGGCGCTGGCTGGAAAAAATGCATCCCCAAAAACCGCTCCTTCCTGGATATGGATGCAGCCATCTGGGTTATCGAAAGAGAAGATGTGTTGCTGGCAAAAACCGCGTCTTTTCTGCAAACCATGTCCAACTCCTTGAACAAGTCTATCTTTATCTGGAGATCCTCGAAAACGGCCTCGATAATCAGCTCACAATCCGCAAGAGAATCCAGAGAAACCGTCCCTGTGAGTCGTTTCAGCGTTGCATCTATGTTCTCCTCGGTCATAGCCCTCTTTTCAAGAACTTTTTCAAAGGAAGCTTTTACTTTGCCTAGGCCCTTTTCTAGTAAAGGCTGGTCGGCTTCCCGTACGATAACTTCGTAGCCACTTTGCAGCACGACCTGAACGATTCCTGAGCCCATAGCCCCACACCCTACAACGGCTACCTTCTTGATATCCATCTGTTATCTCCGAAAGATTACGTTATAATATTCTCTTAAATCAGAGAGCAGCGAGAATAAAGAGATTTGGGGTTTAAAACAAAACATCCGCACTCTTTATCCTCTGAGGCGAATGACTAAAACTTTCCGAGCAGTTGACGTGCTATGGTCAGTTTCTCCATCTCCTTCGTAGCCTCGTAAATCTCCACAATCTTGGCATCTCTATAGAAACGCTCGATGTCATATTCGTTTATATAGCCGTAACCTCCGTGCATCTGGAGGGCATCATCCGTGACCCTTACGCCCGTCTCTCCGGCCAGCCATTTCGCCATAGCAATTAGTTTGGGATCATTCTTCCCGTTGTCGATGAGCCAGGCAGCTTGGTATGTAAGGAGTCGAGACGCTTCAATCATCATGGCCATCTCCGCAAGCTTGAACTGGATGCCCTGAAATTTTCCTATGGACTGACCGAAGGCCTTTCTCTGTTTTACATGATTGATGGCTTGATCCAAGGCCCCCTGCGCCACGCCGACACCTTGGGCTGCCGCCATTACCCGGTTAATGTTGAAAAGGTCCATGACTTGAACAAAACCCTGGCCCTCTTTTCCTCCAATGAGATTGTCCTTTGGAACTTTCACACCATTGAGGACTATTTCCGCTGTATCTGAAGCCCTAATGCCCAGCTTCCCCTTGAGTTTCTTTGCTTTGAAGCCCGGGCTGCTGGTTTCTACGACGAATATGGAATACCGCTCATACCGGGAGTGTGCCTCTGGGTTGGTCAGGCAGAAAACATTGAGGTAGTCCGCAATGCTGCCATTGGTAATGAACATCTTGGAGCCGTTGATCACATACTCATCGCCATCCCTTACCGCCGCCGTTTTGATGCCGAAGATATCACTGCCTGCATCGGGTTCGGTAACGGCTGCCCCCATGATCGACTTTCCTTGAGGGATGGGAGGAATATACTTCTTTTTCTGCTCCTCTGTGCCGAAGTTTTGAATCAGCTCAGTCCCAAAGGCTGTCAGCAGCACGCAACCGCATCCCGGGTCCACCCGCCAGAATTCCTCCATGACGAGAGCGGCTTCGAAATACCCGAGGCCGGGCCCATCGTATGCTCTATCAATATAGACGCCCACAAAACCCAGATCGCACGCCTTTTTCCACAGATCCATGGGAAACTCTTCCTTTTGGTCATACTCTCGGGCGATATCCCTGATTTCTCCTTCAGCAAATTTCCGTGCGGCTTTCTTGATATCCCTCTGCTCTTTGGTCAATTGAAAATTCACTCGTAAACCTCCTTTTTGCCAATGAATCATCTGAAGTTAGAGGGCTGCCAGACCTCAGGCCACTAAAGCGTTCATGAGCACTCTACAATAGTTTTTAATATATTTTCTGCCATCTGGTTGGGAACGATAAAGACTCCACTGATACAAAACACCTTGATGAAACGCCATGAAAGTTGAAGCCGTCAACTCAGGATCATACTGCTTATTTATGAGCCCATTTCGGATTCCCTCAGTGATGATATCTCTGAGGAATTGACGGTATTTGTCATACACTTCTTTAGAGCCAGCAGAAAATTCACGTCCGCATTCAGTTCACCAGTCATGCAGCCCAGGTATAGGCATAAGTCTAAGTTTTTCACCGCAAAATCTGCACCGAAACTGATCGCACGATGGAGTTTTCCTGCTGGATCGGACGCATGTTCGGTGACCTCCCGAATCACTTGGTCGATGTAGTGAGTTTCGTATTCATTAATGATCGTCAGGAGCAATTGGCCCTTGCTTTTGTAATGCGAGTAAAAGTCGGCCTTCGTCACCCCACCTTTTGGGTGATGTCATTAATGGACGTTCCATGAGAACCGTGCCGCACAAAGAGCTCGAGAGCGACTTTGATGATTTTGTTCTTTGTGTGGTCTTTCTGTCTCATAGGGATCAGCTCTGCGGAAAATAACTGCCCTTAGTTAGACTACGGGCTATGGCCGTGCGATCCAAAAGGTTCCACCTATCCGGGGAAACAGATTTGCCCCGCAGATACTCCAAATGCAAAACGTACATAGAAGGAGGATTGACAATATGGGGCAATAATGACAGTTGAGTCGAATTCGCAGTAGCTAATAACGCGTTTAAACTTCCCTCCATCTTCATAAAGAAGATGCCGCACGCCTATCAAGGGTGTTTTTCTGAAGCTGTGTTTCAAGTAGCGCTTCTTGCCCCCTTCGAGGGGCTTCATCATACCACGCCCTCTGGGCGTGGTTGATAATTGGTCTCACCCTAAGAATCCGATTGCCCAAGTCTTTGAGTTATGAGTGGGAGGAAAAGAGATGGCTTATAAAAGTCTTATACCAGATTGCCAATAGAATAACAACAATTACAATCGATCGTTAACCTATCAGGGTTTTTATGATTCGGGGGATAAGGAAACGAGCAAGGTCTCTTCGGCTTCCGCCGCATAAAACGATTATCAATCGACCAGAGCAGGCCTCCTGAGCCAGTTTCTTTATTTGTGCTGTCAGCTTAAGGTGCACCTCAGGGCTGAGCCCCAAATCCCCATATTCACCGGCTGTGCCGTCGTAGCCCCAATTCCAGAATATGATCTCCGGGTGAAAGGTCTCAATCCACTTGTGGAATGCTTGCTCTGTCAGGTTCAGGTAGTGGGAGTCAGTAGTGTGGGGAGGTACATGGATATTCACGTTGTTGTTGTGCTCTCGGGAGTTGCCGGTACACAAGCAGAGGTAGAGGACCTCACGGTCATTCTCAAACAACTCCCACGTTCCGTCGCCGTGGTGGGCATCGGTATCAATGATGGCGAAGCGTCTGATGGGAAACTTCCTCCGTATCTCGCTGATTGCGAGCGCTGCGCCATTAAAGTAGCACCCTCCACCGAAGTAGGTGCTGCCGGCGTGATGATCACCGTATCCGGTAAAAACAAAGGCATTGGTGATCTCCCCCGAGCATATCTTCGTTGCCGCTGCAACGGTGCCCGCTGCCGAATAAAGCGCCCCGTCGTAGTTCCCCGTCGCCTTCACCCGCTCTATCATCTCCGGTGAATGGATCTCACAGAGGGTTTCCGGCGCAATGGGCTCGAGATCAAATGAGGATTTTG
>DATKZQ010000075.1:0-25247 GCA_035527895.1 Desulfatiglandales bacterium | reverse complement strand
CAGCCTGTGTGCGCCGTTTTGAAACGCCCACTCCTCTGAACGATGGGAGGCCTGCCCTGGCGCGCAGCTTCCGGAGTGTTGTATGGATACGAGAGTATCTCACACGGAGTGTTGTACGAATACGAGCGTATTTCACATCTCAGCTCTCCTTACTCATTCCGTATGAACCAGGTCTGGGCCAGGGGCAGAGTCAAAAAAAGACATCTCCATGCTCAGCAGAGCGTTTCTTTCATGTATAACCCTGAAGCGAAGCGCCGGGGTCATGTGCTGAAATGAGAAAACCAAATCTGATCCGAAAAATCGAATCAATTGTCGGGAGGGGCAACGTCCTTTACAACCGAGCAAACCTTCTTGCATACGAATACGATGCATCCCTGCACCGGGGGCTCCCGGATGCGGTAGCCTTTGCCACCACTACGGAGCAGGTTTCCCAAGTGGTGAAACTGGCAAACAGGGAACGGGTCCCCTTTCTTCCCCGGGGATCGGGGACGAACCTGAGCGGCGGCACCGTCCCGACACGGGGAGGGATCATCATAGCGCTTTCCAGGATGAACCGCATCCTTGAGATCGATTTGCAAAACCAGAGGGCAGTCGCAGAGCCCGGCGTGTTTAACCTGGCCCTTCAAGATGCCCTCGCTCCTCTTGGGTATTTCTATGCCCCGGACCCTGCAAGCCAAAAGGTTTCCACCATCGGTGGAAATGTGGGGGAGAACTCCGGTGGACCGTTGTGCCTGAAGTATGGTGTGACTACAAATCATGTGCTCGGGCTCGAGGTCGTCTTGCCGGACGGGACGGTCGTTCAAACGGGAGGTAAGGCCCTGGACTATCCCGGGTACGATCTCACGGGAATCATAGTAGGCTCAGAGGGAACCACGGGAATCGTAACCAAGGTAACCGTCCGCATCATGCGCTCGCCCGAGGCAGTAAAGACCTTCCTCGCCATCTACGATTCAGTGGAGGACGCCGGACGGACCGTATCGGACATTATTGCAGAAGGCATTATCCCGGCCACGCTGGAGATGATGGACAAACTGGTAATAAAAGCGGTAGAGGAATCCGTCCACGCGGGATATCCCCTTGATTCGGAGGCAGTGCTCATCATCGAGCTTGACGGCCTCAGAGACGGAATGGACCGGCTCGAACGGCAGGTCGGTGAGATCTGCAAGCGAAACAGGGTCCGAAACATAGAGGTGGCAGCCTCCGGGGAGCAGCGGGATAAGCTCTGGGCAGGTCGTAAAGGAGCCTTTGGCGCGGTAGGACGCCTCTATCCCTCATATATGGTAAACGACGGCACCGTGCCCAGGACCCAGCTGCCCAGGGTTCTCAAAAGGGTTTCTGAGATCGGAGAGCGGTACAACCTTCCCATCGGAAACGTGTTTCATGCCGGTGACGGGAACCTGCACCCGCTCATCCTCTTTGACGAACGGGATAAGGATCAATTGGAGGTCGTGCGAAAGGCGTCCTACGAGATCCTGCAGGCCTGTGTGGACGCCGGGGGGACCATCAGCGGAGAACATGGGATCGGCTTAGAAAAGCTTCAGGCCATGGGGCTTCTGTTCGGTCCGAAGGACATCGGCGCCATGTGGAAGGTAAAGCGAGCCTTTGACCCCACTAATCTCTGTAACCCGGGCAAGGTGCTGCCTGAGATGGAAACAGGGGGAGCCCTCTAAACACATGACCGATCGTAAGACCCGAAAGTGGTTAACGGAAATTGTAGGGAAGGCCGGCGTAAAGGAAGGTGAGGCTCTCAGGGATTATGCAGTGGACGGCCAGGTACCTCAGGCAGTGCTTTTCCCGGGTAGCCGCGAGGAGGTCGAAAGGATTGTCGCTTTGGCCCTTGAGCAAGGGCTGACCATTGTACCCTGGGGAGGGGGTACTCACATGGGCCTGGGCGCACCGCCTCGCCGCCTTGATCTTGTACTGTGCCTGACTCGACTGGACCGGATTGTAGATCAGGACCATGAAAACATGACCGTTACTGCCGAAGCAGGGGTTTGTTTGGCGGCAATCCAGGAGAACCTCCGTCATATTGGGTCGGGTTTCTTCCTTCCTCTGGATCCGCCCTTTGGAGACAAGGCAACCCTCGGCGGTGCAATTGCGGGCAATAGCAGCGGTCCCCGCCGCCTCAGGTACGGAACGTTGAGAGACCTGGTTCTCGGGATCGAGGTAATCATCCCTGAACAGGGGGCAGAAGGGTTGAAGACCGTTGCAGGTGGAAAGACCGTTAAGAATGTATCGGGCTATGACATGAGCAAACTCTACATTGGGTCTCTGGGCACACTGGCAATTATTGTTGAAGCCACCTGCAGAATACTGCCAGTGCCTGAAGACCAGGCCACCGTCATAATAGGATTCCCCTCTTCAGAGCAGCCCTGGGCCCTTGCGCGCACGCTCTTGGAATCTCAGCTCTTGCCCTCCTGCATCGAGGTCTACAATTCCATGACCGCATCTATGCTGTCCGCAAGGGGGAAGTCATCGGCCGAAACAGCGGTTGAAGCGTGGGTGGCTGTGGGCATCGAGGGAATCAGGGAGGCCGTGGAGCGCCAGATTGCCGAAATAGAAAACCTGGCACGCTCACAAGGGACAGAGCAGATTGAAATCCTTCGAGGATCAGAGGAGGTTGCGTTCTGGAGACGGCTAGGACGATTGGCGCTCGAGGTGCGCGCGAAAGGGAATCGAAGTATCGGTCTCAAGGTAAGCGTTCCCCTATCCCTCACTCATGAAATCAGCGCAGCTATCGAAGAACATACGGCTAACGAGAACGTAGTGTGTTACCAGCTCTCTCATGCCGGCAGTGGAATCGTATACGCCCACATGGCCCTTGACGGTGGCCTCTATAGGGAAAAGGAGGAAGCGCTTACTGAGGTGTTGCATGAATTGCGGAAGCGGTCCGAGGGCATGGATGGCTCTGTGGTCGTAGCCTATGCCCCACCGGAGTTCAAGGGAAGAGTCGATGTATGGGGTGATGTGGGAGGGATGTTCCCTATCATGCAGCAGCTCAAAAGGGCATTTGACCCCAAGGCCATTTTGAACCCCGGCCGGTACGTAGGGGGAATATAGGGATGAACAAAACAGAACCGCCGGGTGATAAAATGGTAGGCCAGGAATTGCTGCCCATTTATGACGAGGTGGCCAGGTGTAACAAATGCGGGTTCTGCCTGAGCACCTGCCCGGTGTACACCATTACCGGCGAGGAGCGGGCAGCGGCCCGGGGGCATAATATACACCTGCAAGACCTGATCGAGGGCAGGCTGGAGATGAGCGAAGAGTTGAAGGCACCCCTCTTCGAGTGCCTCCTCTGCCGGGCCTGTGTTGCCAACTGCATGTCCGGGGTGAGGACGCCTGAAAACGTCATTAAGGGGCGCTCCGTGTATATGCAGCAGCTCGGCGAACCACGGCTGTTGAGATTTGTAGCGAGGAGACTGCTTCCAAACCCGAAAAGGATGGATCTCTGTGTCCGCCTGGCGGCTTTGGGAAAGAAGAGCAGGCTGGATCGAGCGGCCAGGGCATTGGGGGTCTTGAAGTGGTTTGGGCGTGACAGGGATAAGGTAGTGGATCTTGTGGAGAGACTGCCCCTTCGCTTCTTCAGGGAGCGCACGAATGAACTCGGACCCGATCCTGACATGGCAAACCGGCAGGTTGCATACTTTGTGGGTTGCGCCACGAACTACGCCCTGCCCCAGGTAGGGGTTTCTACCGTAAGGACGCTTCGAGCAGCAGGATGCAACGTGAAAATCCTGGACAACCTGTGCTGTGGCCTGCCGGTGGCAAGCTACGGGGATGAAAAGGGGGCCAAAGAACTTGTCCTTCGAAACCTGGACATGATGAGCCGCCTTGATGTGGATGCCATAGTCACGGATTGCGGGAGCTGCTCGGCATTCTTGAAGGAATACCCGTTGATGTTTGCCGATGACCCCGGGTATGCCGATACAGCTGCCCGGACGGGAGCAAAGATAAAGGCATTAAGCGAATATCTTGTGGAGATTGGATTGCCGGAATTTGAGAGGCGGGTCGAGGCGCGGGTAACGTATCACGATCCCTGCCATATGGGCCGCTACCAGAACCTGGTCGATGAACCAAGGGAGATCATCCGCAGCATTCCCGGGATCGAGTACCGGGAGCTGCCTGAAGCGGATTGGTGCTGCGGTGCTGCCGGTACTTACAACATAGCCCATTACGGACAGTCCATGGAGATCCTCGATCGCAAGATGAATAACGTCAAAAAGACGGAAGCCGACATTATAGTGACGACCTGTCCGGCCTGTTCCATACAGCTGGCCTACGGCGTAACAAGGCACGGCCTCGATTGTGAAGTCCTTGACCTTGCTGATCTTGTGGATCGAGCCCTGAAGCCACCGTTTTATTGAGATCTCTCCCCTCTTAACACGGAGAAATCCGCTTCAGCGTCCCCAATATGCAAACAAAAGAGGCCCATGCCATTTAAAGGCCAGCAGCACCTGGCCAGGCTTGCTCCGCTCCGGCGAGATGTGTCCCCCCTAGTATCGCAGGTTGCTCAATTCGTTGCTGAAATCCTGCCGATAAGGAACCGAACAGCAGGTAGGCTGAAACAGCGATTTTAGTCCGAGGTCCAAAACCAGATCCACGGTCTTCGGCGACCACACTGCCATCCTCGTGGCGCCTGCGTAGACGGCCAGGGCTTCCATGAGCTCATTTCGCTTGTTTCGTGGCCGCTCGCAGCCAAGAGAAATGGGAGTATACGGCATCATCATTCGTGCCTGAGCAATTAACCGTGCAACCTCGATCGGGGAAAGGGGTGAAACAGTTTCCATCGGTGTTCCTTTCAGCGGAGTGAGCACCACTACCACCAGAGCAGAGGGATGAAAACGACTTATGATATGAAGGGCCTCATATTCACCCTGTACTCTTCCGTGGTTGAGCCCTGCAACGATATGGGGCACCATATCGAGTCCCGATCTGGAAAGGGCTTCCAAGGAGTTTACCACCTCGTGAAGACCGTCAAGGTGGTAGATCTTTCGCGCGGTGTCTTCATCGCCCATGATATCTATCAGGGCCTGATCCACGCCTGCTTCTTTCAGGGCCACTGCTGTCTCAAAGTCCAAGAAACCGCAGTGCGCCGATATGAACAGACTGGTCTCGGACCTTACACGCGTGATGGCCCCTACAAATTTCTCCCACGGAAGTCTGCCCCTGTGGTCGGACCCCCCGCTCAACAGCACCCCCGCATGACCTGACCGTGTTAGCTTGAGGCACTTCCCGACAAGAGCCTCAGGGGTAGTTGCCCGTATCATTGGTTCGAGGAGCAACCCCTTGCAGTGCTCACACTGCAACTGGCACCTGTTGCCGGTTAACGAGAGGGCAGGATAGCGGCCCCTTATACTACCGTACCTGATCATTCCGGGCAGATAGAAGGTGAAATCGCTTCCGTGGATCTCCCTGGTCAGCTCCCATGCCCGGTCAAAGAGATCTCGTTCCTCCTTCGGTAGGAGATCCTGAATGCCTTTCGTCCGTTGCATCTCTTTCCCCTGACCGCGTGGCCGTGCTGCAGAATACTCGCTTAATAAACCAGTTTAGCCCTCTTGTCTATTGTTAATTCTTTACGGGAAGTTAATCACGTGTTTGCACTTTTAGAGCGCCGACTGCAGCCCCATCCCTCGTGAGCATTTATCTCACTGCTCCTCCCTTTATGCTTGTCAGTTTCAGCGTCTGACGCAAGACGCCAAAAGCATTTTCCTTCTCAAAAAGCAAGGATATCTCCCTCAAGTTTATTGACATGTGACTCGATAAGAATAATATAGGCTCCGTGACACATGGCTTTTCTCTATTCACTCAGATCGTCTTCACTCCGCTGGCGATCAGAACAACAGAATGGAACGATGAGGTGCCTTATGGGCATCTCTTTGTGTCAAAGGCGGATAATAACGGGAAGAACTACTATCGAGATCTCACGAGAGGGTACCGGATAAATTTATGGCGGATTTGAATGATCTGAAGACTATTGGTCGCTATGAGATTGTGAAAAAGTTGGGTCAAGGAAGTAAGGGTTCCGTTTATCTTGGCAGAGATCCCTATATAGAGCGTCAGGTAGCCATAAAGGTCTACCGTCTTCCCAACGATACGGTCGCCAAGGAGGTGGAAAAGTACAAGAAGAAGTTCTTTGTCGAGGCCCAGTTGGCAGGGCGTTTGGTGCATCCGAATATTGTTACGGTATATGATGCCGATCTCCACGAAGACCTGTGCTACATAACCATGGAATATGTGGACGGAGCCACATTTGCCAAATACTGCAAGTCTCCCCATCTCTTGCCCGCCGAAAAAGTGCTGGAAAAGGTGTTCAGCGTGTGCAAGGGGCTCGATTATGCTCATCAAAACGCGGTGATTCACCGGGACATAAAGCCTTCCAACCTCATCCTGGCATCAGACGGCCAGGTAAAGATAACCGATTTCAGCATCGCCTATGTGAAGAGGAGTCAATCAACGCTCGAGACCGGGTTGTTCGGCTCACCCTCATACATGTGTCCTGAGCAAATCAAAGAAGAGGCAATCACGGAGAAAAGCGACCTCTTCTCTCTCGGCTCAGTGCTCTACGAACTCCTAACCGGAATAATGGCCTTTGATGGTGAAAACGAATACGCGATTATGTACAAAATCGTTAACGAAGAGCCCACCGCCATTTTCGATCTGAGGCCGGAATTACCCAAAATAATTGGAGAGGTCCTGGACAGAGCTCTTGCTAAAAACCCGGCACAACGGTATCAGACCGCCACGGAATTTGCGTATGATCTGAGATTGGCCTTACATGGCTTGCAGGATACGACGAAAGAAAACCTGGACACCGAATTGCTCAATTACATCCAGACCCTGCCCTTCTTTCATAATTTCGATGAGACCCAGATTGGCGAAATCCTTAAAGTCACCGAAGTGATCAAGGTCGAAGGCGACAAGACGATTATCCAGGAGGGCGAGGTAGACGACTCCTTCTATATTCTGATTAGCGGCGAGGTGATTGTCAGAAAGGGACACAAGGTCGTTAGCACCCTTGGAAAGGGGCAGTGTTTCGGGGAGATGGCCTATCTGACCGGTGAAGCTCGAAATGCCAGTATTGTTACCGAAAATGAGTGTATTCTGCTTAAATTCAGTTCCACGCTTCTGGACGGACTCTCCGAGGCTATTCAACTGCTGTTTTTCAAGAACTTTACCCAGACCATAATTCACCGCCTATCGAATAGCACCTGACAGCCATGGCAATGCTCCTTGGTTAGGGAAACCTTGCTCTGCCCTGTGGGTTTAGGCTCATTGGCTTATGATTCATTCTCAATCGCCCTCCTTTTCCCAAGAATCGCAGCCCCCCATACGGACCAAATGGCATTTGCCCACGGCGACGGTACTTGGGAAAGGAGATTCAAACGGTTAAGCACAAAACGGATAACCCTTCATGCAAAAGGTATTTCTTGTCAGCCTCGGATGCGCGAAGAATCTCGTAGATAGTGAGCTCATGCTCGGCCTTATCAGGGAAAAAGGGTATGACATAACCGATGATCCCTCAAGCGCAGCGATAGCCCTTGTCAATACCTGCGGCTTTATCAGATCGGCAGTAGAAGAGAGCATAGACACCATACTTGAGCTCGCAAGATTGAAACAGCACGGCTTCCTGAAAAGACTCGTGGTTTCGGGGTGTTTTGTGCAGCGATACGGGAAGAAGCTCTTGAGGGAAATCCCGGAGGTTGATGCCTGGTTGGGCACCGGGCAAATCCACAGGATAGCGGAGGTCTTAGAGACCCAGGATGCTCAATCAGCGATTCTTCTTATCGGCAAACCCGATTTCCTAGCTGACCACACCGCGCCGAGGGTTCAAACAACCCCATTCTACTCTGCATACCTGAAGATCGCCGAAGGCTGTTCCCATCGCTGTTCTTACTGTCTCATACCGGCCTTACGGGGTCGGTTTCGAAGCAGGAGCGTGGATTCTCTATTCATCGAGGCACAGGAGATGGTTGATCGGGGCGTAAAAGAGATAAATCTGGTGGCCCAGGATACCACCTGGTATGGCCATGACCTGGATCCACCAACTACACTCGAGGATCTCCTGGAGAGGCTTCTCACTATACAAGGGTTGCAATGGCTTCGCATCCTTTACGCCTATCCCTCACACATAACAGAAAGGCTCCTGGATCTTATTGACTCGGAGGACGTGCTGTGCCCCTATCTTGACATCCCCATGCAACATAGCAACCCCCGTGTTCTCAGGGCAATGGGCCGTCCTGCACACGGGGAATCGATACCCCGGCTCATGGAAAGGATACGACGGAGATCGAGGAGCATAACCCTCAGGACCACGGTCATGGTGGGCTTTCCGGGAGAGACGGACGAACAGTTCAGGGAGCTGTATGACTTTGTAAAAGCGGCGGAGTTCGATTGGCTCGGCGTTTTCTCATTTAGCCCGGAGGAGGGGACCGCCGCTGCGAGGCTCAATAATAAAGTGGATGAGCGCGTCGCACAAGCCCGGTTGAGGGAGATTATGGAGCTTCAGAAGCGGATTAGCAAGCGCCTCAATCAAAGGTTGGTTGGTCAGACGGTACCGGTGCTCGTAGAGGGCCTCAGCCCCGAAACGGATCTGCTCCTAACCGGCAGGACAGCCACCATGGCCCCGGATGTGGACGGGCAGGTGCTGATAAACGAGGGGTCAGCTATCGTGGGGGAGATTGTCCCGGTTCGCATAACCGAGGCGCACCCCTATGACCTGGTGGGCGGGATAGAGAAAGAATTTTGATTGCTGCTGCGTTGTCCTTTTTGGTTTTAACCTCCGAAGCTTATTCTTTCTATCTCAGACTCCTTCATGTTATTCGCCATGGTCCAAAAAAAGGCCTCCCCCTTGTGTATATGGAATACCACCAGTAGTGGATCTTCTGGCTTCTCTATCCCATATGCCTTCAAAAAAGATCTCTCCTCAAGGACCTTTTTCTTAAGTGCCATATCATCGAGAAATTCGATCTCACCGGTAATCCTCATCTGTTTGCCCGCTCCTGAACCAGGATCTGGTGCATAAAAGCATGCCTCCACCTTCCTGTTGCCTGTGAGTTGAGTATAGAGTGCCTTTGAAGATTCAGTCTGAAAATAGAATCCCTTTTCATCCGCAAACCACAACCCCAAGGCCCGCACTCTTGGCTGGTCTCCCTCCGCCGTTGCCAGAAAACATCTTTGCACTTCATTCGCAAACGTAATACAGTCTTGGAAATTCATTTTCTCCTCCTTTTCCTTCGCGTGCACTTAAGCTTTCGTATATACCTTAGACACTCAGCCCCTACCATACTCATTTTGAAGGACCAATGCGAGTGGAATATGGGGCCGTTAGAGGCAACCGACTGTACGATCTCCAAATATCTTAGCCAATGCTTCTTGGGCGCTTCTTCTTATCGAACATTCCGTCTTGACCTCAACCAGGTACCCCAACAAAGGCCTTTCTCGCTCTCAACACCTTAGCGAATAAGATCGTTCCTGCCGAATGACTCGGCCAGTGGCCGCTTCGTATGCGGAAGATGACGGTGGTCAGCCCTTCATTATACCAAAAAAAACTGGTAATCCTATCGACTCTTTATCGAAGACTTTCGTCTAATAAATAGTAGAATCGATTATTGCCTTAGCTTCGGAGCATAATGATGAGCATTTATTCTGCTTGACTCGGCAATAGTGAGGGATATGGATATCTTTTTTTGCACCGAACTAGGCTGGCGCTTTGAGCCTGCTCTTTCCCGATGATCCAGGCGGGCGCCCGTCTCCACTGCAGACCTCTAGATGCAGAGAAGTGGGCGTCACCTTTAAAGCAGCACGCCCGCCTTCATCTGCAACTATATCGAGCATAACAGCACGGGCTTCTTCGGTGTCAAAAAAAGACATCCATATCCCTGGTACCATAGGCATTTCGGAGCTAAAGCAATAATCGATAGTAGAACAGTAAAAAAGCGTTGGCCGTGTTGATCCGGTTACCCTTTCTTTTCAGAAAAGCAACAAGCACGTTCTCTACTGTTTTTTCGATCGCTCGATGGGGCCGATACAAAATGGCGAGGATAGGTTTGGTTGCTCTCGGGCTTGTGATACTGGGGCATTTGTTACTCACCCAGGCACTTGAGGCTCGCGCTGATGACGAACTTCTCTCCTCCTGCAGCCGGAACGGAGCGGATGCGGAGGATTGGATTGAGCGGGGCCGAGCTTCAGCGAAAAAAGGTTGATCCCGGACAACGCCGCAGATACCTCGGCCCAGGTTAGAGAATCGAGGGAATGCTCGTATTCCGGCGGTTCAAGCCCGAGAAGCGAGACTGAAAAATCAAATTTCAGGACAGTCAGAGATTCGAAAGAACAGTATGCCTCGGACTTACGAGATTCCTCTTTGAACGACCTGTGCCTTGAGTGCTCACTTCATACATGGGACGGAGAAGCACAACATGAAATGATGTTATCCTTCCGGGAATCCATACGTTACGGGCGGAAAGCTTCCTGCAACTCGTTCCACCATCGGCACAGTCGGGGACCGATGATCACACAGCCTAGCGCTGCCGCAGCTCCGGCGAAAAGATCAATGACATAGTGATATCTCAAATAGACCGTCGAAAGGATAAGGGCGCACATGATAGGGAGAAAGAGATAGAAGAGGAACCTTTCATAGCGATGGCTTAAGTACAATAAGACGAGGGCGACCTGGGTATGAGCGCTGGGCATGCAATCCCACTTATTGTGCTCCAAAACGTTCAAGGTATCTCTGACCAGATCGCTGAGGAGGCTTCCTTCCAATGGAATGGATTGAAGGTGAGCTAGCGTAAATCGAGGCCCCACCGCGGGAAAGAGGATATAGCCGACAAATGAAACATAGAAGGCAAAGGTCAGGACAAATACGGCCATATTGAAGTCAGCAATTCGATGCTTTAGGTAGAGGCTTACGATGAAGGTCACCGGAAGAAAATAGTACGTTGAGTAAGCAAAGGACATGATGTCCGTAAGCCAGGGACGGACCCATTGCTCCATCCAAACGGTGGGGTGGACCCCGAAAATGAAAGAATCAATGCGAATCAACACTGGATCGATATCAGGATGGAGATACTGGATCAAATCACCAAGGGACTGGTAGATGACAATCACGAATACGATAATGGAAAAGTGATAAAAAAATGCACCGGCCTTCCCCATGATATTTCGATCGAACGATAATTGTAAAATAGAGATAAGGCCCAGCAATACCGTGTAGCGCAAGAGCAAAGAACGCCAGAGCGGGATCTGACCTCGAAAAAAGACGATCAAGAGGCCTAAACCGATAAGAAAAACAAAGGTCAGCGCATGAAAGGGAGCAATTCGTCTCATGAGTGAGATGTTTCATACCGCAAAAGAGGGAGAAAAATCAAGAAATTGTAAAAGGCGAGTATCAGCGTTTGACAATTGCTCTGGTATCGCTATCCCTGGCCCAGACCTAGCTGATTTTACTGGTAGGCACGACGGGATTTGAACCCGTGACCTCTACCGTGTCAAGGTAGCGCTCTCCCCCTGAGCTACGCGCCTATGTAAGGCTTATCTATCAACCTCCCTATTCCTCTGTCAAGCAAAATTACTATTCGCGCCCTGGTTTAGAATAATCAATCCTTTCCTCATGTATTGGAGGCCTGAAGCCACGGTAACCAAGGCAGTCACCCAGATAGAGTATACTTTTAGAAATTGTAGGCTCATAAGACCATTGGATAATACTATAAGGATGGTGATCACCTGCATGCACGTGGTGGCCTTACTCAAGATCGAGGGTTTGATCCTTATAGGGTATCGGTTTAGATAAAGCATGAGAACCCCCAGTAATATAATCACGTCTCTACTGATCGTCAGAACAGCCAGCCACGACGGGATGCGGTTAAATATCGCCAAGGTTATGAACGCGCTCATGAGGAGCAGTTTATCGGCAAGGGGATCAAGATGGGCGCCCAAGTTGCTTTTCTGATGAAGAATCCTCGCTATGAGTCCGTCCAGGGCATCGCTGATGCCGGCAATAATAAAGACGATGAGGGAGGCCAGCACCCTATTGTTGAGCATATAGATGATAAAGATCGGAACGAGAATGATCCGTAGAATGGTAATCAAATTGGCAACAGTCATCGCACGTACACGGTAAAGCCCTGGTCGCTCAGTTCATAGATCTCAAACGGAAATGGTCTTTTCGGATGATTCAGCACCTTTTCCGCCAAGTCTTTGGATCCACCCTCTATCTTGAGTCCGAGCGTTACGGAGCTTTTTGTGAGTCTCCTCTCCAGCACTGAGGTTATCCTAGGAAAGTTGCTCTTCAGGAAATCCTTAAAGACAAGGAAATCTCCATAGCTGTTCAGACCATTAACTCTTATGATCATATCACTGACAATCCTCTGGCCGGGTTCGAGCCCCGCCATAATATGAGGGATCATGTCATTGGCCCAGCTGGTAACAGCTAACCCTATCGCATTCTCTTCTCCCGCAGCAGTGCCTGCTGATACTCCTTCCCGGTAGCCCTGAGCAACCACGGCACCTTCCGGGAGCTTAACCGCCCTTAAAAATACCGTTGCCCTTGATTGCCCGTAGAGATTCGCCTCTCCGGCGATAACTATCTGAGCCGAAAAGAGCTCACCCCATTCTGCCACGTGCTCATCGCTCAAACCCAGCCTTAGCATGTCCTCATCGTAGCTTTCTTCCGGAGGTAGAAAGGACCTGTTGATGACCCTGAAGCCTCTCTCTTCGAATACCCTGCTCAAAGATAGCTCTGTCTCGGTGATTGGTGCAGGACGGGTAGGATCGCCCCACCAGTAGGTGGTTGTGAAACCCTCCTTCTTCTGTGAGACCACGAATAGAACGGCAGTCTGTACTGTATCAATTTCAAGCAATCCCATCGTTTTGAGTTTCTGCTCCAACACCACTTCATTTACCCGGGCCTTCATGAGCACTCTGACGTATCGTTCTGTCCTGAACTCGGAGATTATTTGATAATCCTGTACCGCCTCTTTCGATCGGGAGAGGATCTCTTCATCCAGTCGTTGAAAATTGTTGGCCATACCCTGGGGCCCTATCCTGCGAATAAGGTACTCTTCAATCGCTTTTACAAAGGCCTCTGATATGGCTTCGTTTCGAGCATCGGCGATGTTTTCCTCAGCGACTCTTCCGGTTCCGATGAAAATCTTTTCTTTGTTGGTTGTCTCCTCCGTCCCTTGAGCGTGACAATGCTGACTCAAGGAATAAGCGCCAAGAAATACGAAAACCAGCAAAAGGCACGCACGCTGAACAACACCGGAGATAGCATGAAAAAAGGCGGGGAACCTTTTATCACTCTTCCCTTTCTCTCTCAGATCCGTGTCCTTTTTCATATGTGAACCTTCAGCAAAATCCCGGAATGTTCTCAGGTCTTCCTTAGTCTTTCCTATGAGCCGAAAGGCACCCGCTCCCGACACATAACCCATGGGGTCGAGGATTTCTTGCTTGAAACCCCTTTTGCCCTCTCATCAGAATGCTTCACGTGCCTCAATTCTTGCTGTGGTAACCTCACCACAATACTGGTGAAGGGCTGATGCCTCCCTTTGCTTGCCTAGTCCAGGACAATCATTACCCTGCACTGTTTTAAGAAACTCAGGTTTTCTGCTGCGCCCCGAATCAGCGCCGCATCTGCATTGCTGATTACAATATCGGAATCTCCATCCTCAGCAGTCCGTATGCCTTTGACTGTTAAGGGATTATCGGCAACTTTCTCGTTTGTCTGGGCAGCGGCGAGGTCTTTTGCATATCCAACCATTCCCTGACTGGTGGCGTACTCGCGGCTGACATACGCTGAACCGAAGACCTCATTGCCGCTCTCATCTACCACCTTGGGAGACAGAGCAGGTTTTACGGGAAAACCCCTGCAGTCTATTACCAACCCGGTATGCACCGTATCCTTTGCCTCTGCTTGAGACTGACTGATTGGCTGGATAGTCTTTATTGATTCCGGTAACACCAGATTAGCAAAACCTCCCTTCAGGCTCATTACCACAGTTGCCTCCACGCTTCCATCGGACATATAGGCAATATCAGCCACGTGGGACCGATCTAAGAAGCCTTTAACCTTGGTGCGTATCATGTCGTTACGCACGACCGCATCCTTGACAAGCGTCGTAGAGGTAACTCTCACACCCTTGAGAATCTCCAACAGATTTCTCCTGGCTACAGTCACGGCAGCCCTCTTGGCCATAGCCCGAGCCTGGGCCATGTTTATCGCTTCCTTGGGCGGCGCACCGATGCCAATAGCCTCTGCGACGCCTTTTGTCCAATCTATTTTTCCGTTCTCGAAGGTCTCGACATAATTTTGAGCACCAGCCTCCGGCATGATAGCAAACAATGGTAGCAGAAAAGAAATCATACTGATAACTGCCAGTTTTCTCATGGAACCTCCTCCTCACAAGAGATTGATACTGCCAACGCTCGCCTCATAGGCTCCTTCACCGTTGATGCCCTTCCTGCCCATGGTCGCACTCAGGGGCTGACGGGCAAGTTAAGAGCGGACCTCGCGTTAAGGCTTGGCTTCCCGCCTCATACTTCTGGCATCCTTCAGAATCCTCAAAAGGAACCGGGCCCCTGGGGAAGTATTGGCACAATCGACACTATCAATAGAGACGGCACACTACAGAAAAACTTGACCAATTTTTACCTTAATTAAAATGGCTTCAAAGGTCAAGCCTTTGCAGGAATTCCGCAACGGTACTCAGAATGTTAGATCTATCAGCAGGCTTTACCCACCTAATCTCAGGATCATTGCCGAACCACGTGAGTTGTCTCTTCGCATACCTTCTGGTATCTCGCTGAATGAGTCGTACCGCCTCACTCAGATCCCATCGACCTTCCAGATACCCAACGATATGCCGGTAGCCTATCGCCTGCATGGGCTTGAGTTCTGGACTATATCCCATGTGCAGAAGTCCCACGACCTCAGCGATGAGACCTGACTCAACCATTGCCTTTGTTCGCCTGTTAATTCTCTCGTAAAGCACCTGTCGGTCGACATTCAGGCAAAGGTGGAGCGCCTGAAACCTTCGATCGGAAAAGTCATGCTCTTTGGTGAGCTCGGAAAAGGGGCGTCCTGTAAGCTCGATTACCTCTAGGGCCCTGACTATTCTCACTTTATCCGCTGGATGGATGCTGTCTGCCGCGGTCTTATCAAGCCGTGATAATCTTTGATGAAGAAACGCCGAACCCTTTCTCTTGCATTCCTCGCGGAGGGCCTGCCGCACGTCCGGCCGAGACGGCGGTACCTGAAAAAGGCCTCGCAAAAGGGCCCTCACATAAAGTCCTGTACCGCCCACTACGATGGTAGGCACCCCCTTTTCATGGAGCTCCCTGATTACGGGGTGAGCATGATATCGAAACAGTGCGGCATTAAACTCTTCATCGGGATCAACAATATCTATGAGATGGTGGGGAATTCCTTTTCTTTCAGATACGGGAATCTTGGCCGTGCCTATGTCCATTCCTCTATAGACCTGCATGGAGTCTGCATTAATGATCTCCCCGCTCAACCGTTGGGCCAGTTCTATGCCTAACGCGCTCTTTCCCGAACAGGTTGGTCCGCTGATTATTATTAATTGAGGACTATCCGCAACCATTGAAGACCTGAATACACTTTCACCGACAGAAGATATGCTCATGATGCCTGCAAAACGCATCTGGTTAATCGTCACATAAGTCCCCCGGTCAATACCGGACATCCTTCAAATAGAGCCCCCCGGGAGGGGCTTTCAGAACCGCGTGCTTTCGATCGCCTGACTTCAATAGTCCGGCAAACTCGCTCATGCCCAGTTTCCCAAGGCCCACCTTGACAATGGTTCCCACGAGGTTTCTGACCATATATCGTAAGAAACCATTTGCCTCAAAATGAAAGGCTAAGAGACCACCGCTCTGAATCTCAAGGTTTGCCTCAATCACCGTTCTCACGGTGTTGCTTATTCCGTCCCCCATTGCACAAAACGCATAGAAATCATGAGTCCCCCGAATAGCCGACAGGCATTCTTCCATGGCGGGCAGGTCAAGTGGTCGGGAGATATGCCATGCATAATGTCTTAGAAAGGGAGAAGGGAGCTTTTCGTTGTATACCCTGTACTCATAAACCTTGCTTTTGACATCGTAGCGGGCATGAAAATCGAAGGGGACATGCTCTGCCTCTTTAATGATGATACTGTCGGGCAACAGAGCATTAAGGGCTTTGAAGAAGACAAACGGAGTCAGATGGGAAGAAACCCTGAAATTGGCAACTTGATGAAGCGCATGAACACCGGCATCCGTTCTCCCAGCTCCGATAAGCGAGACCGGTTTGCCTGCTATGGTCGCAATCTTTTGTTCGATGGCTCCCTGAATAGTCGGTTTGTCCTTTTGACGCTGCCATCCGAAGTAGCCGGTTCCATCATAGGCAATGATGAGCTTTATGTTTTTTTGCTCATTATTGTTTTCCACAACGAATTGCCCCGTAAGAAACTCACTATAAAAAAAGCATGAAGATATCTTTTTTTGCTCTGCCCTCTTAACAAGGCCCCGTACAGGGCCGTTTCAAACCGACGCACCGCCCCATAAGCCTTAGCACTAAGGTAGCAGCCTGTGTGCGTCGTTTTGAGACGCCCACTCATCTAAACCATGAGAGGACAGAGTCAAAAAAAGACATCTTCATGCTCACCAGAGCGTTTCTTTCAGGTATAACCCTGGGGCAAAGCGTCGGGGTCGGGTGCTAAAATGAGTGCAGTACTCGTCTCTTGCACATAAAAAGGGAAGGTAAGAAACCTTCCCTCTCTAAAACAACCGGGAGGATTATGCCCATTACCTCTTTGAATACTGGGGTCGTGCACGAGCAGAGCGCAGCCCGTACTTCTTCCGTTCCTTTATTCGTGAGTCTCTGGTGAGAAACCCCTCCTTCTTTAAAGGCTCCCTAAATCCAGGACTTACATGCAAAAGGGCCCGGCTTATCCCATGCTTGATAGCCCCAACCTGGCCGGAATATCCTCCGCCCTTGACATTTACCATAATATCATATCTACCCACAGTATTCGTCAGCTCGAGCGGTTGGGTAACAATCATTTTGGCAACGTCAGTCGTAAGGTATTCATCAATTGGTCTCTTGTTGATAGTGATCTTGCCGTCACCCAATTTCATCCAGACCCGTGCTATTGCACTCTTTCTTTTGCCTGTAGCGTAATACCTTTCTTCTGCCATTTAGATCTCCAGCTTCTCCAGTTTTTGTGCTTGATGAGGATGATCCGGACCTGCATAGATCTTCAGTTTTGTCAATTGCCTTCTGCCAAGACTGGTCTTGGGCAGCATCCCCTTTACAGCGAACTTGATAAGATTCCCGGGCTTTTTCTCTAACATTTCCTTAGCCGTAGTTTTCTTAAGCCCCCCCACATAACCGCTGTGGCGGTAATATGTCTTTTTCTCCAGCTTATTGCCCGTTAACACAACCTTTTCCGCATTGACCACAACCACATAATCGCCGGCATCCATATGAGGGGTAAATATGGGCTTTTTCTTCCCCCTGAGGATATTTGCGATCTCGGTGGCCAGCCTTCCCAGAACCTTATCACTGGCATCTATCAGGTGCCAGTTCTTTTCGATCTCATGCTCCTTAGCAACGAAGGTTTTCATCACAATCCACTCACATCGTAACGTTATTTTCCCTTACCTGCCCTTTATGGGCCATTTGAAGATTTCCGCTGAACTTAAGGTTATTCTTAATAAGAAAATCCGCTTCGAATGTCAAGAATATTTCAATAATTCATCCCACATTAAAGTATTGACAGAAAAAAGTATACCTGTTAATGAACCGAACAGTACACTGACCAATCAGACAACACAGGTTTAAGCGCCCGTAGCTCAGTTGGACAGAGCGCCGGGCTTCGAACCCGTAGGTCGCAGGTTCGAGTCCTGCCGGGCGCGCCAACTAAACTATCCGGGGCCGTTAGCTCAATTGGTAGAGCAACTGACTCTTAATCAGTAGGTTTGGGGTTCGATTCCCTAACGGCTCACCATAGATATGACAAAGGTTTCCGAGCTCTAACGGAAACCTTTTTTTGTGGTCTTAGATCCCTTATGTTTCGATTTCAATGGTGCCCCCGGGGTGACTCGAACACCCGGCACAGGGATTAGGAATCAAGACCTCTGAGCTTCCTAACCTCCTCAAATCACTCTAGCTTACTGAAACCACCAGGTTCCCTGTAGCGTACTTTTTCCTATATTTTGCAATCTTGGCAGATTTTGGAAGGTTTTTCTCACACAGATTCTCACACAGAAAACTGCCGACAATGAATGCTGGCAGCCGGAAATAACCGCAATGATTATATGCCCATAGGTTTCAATCCACCTAAGAGCTACCCTCCCCCATTCATCTTCGCCCTCAATATCCCAGAGCACCTGAAGGTCACCACCCTCCTCTCGCCCAGCATCAGGTCATCGCCAGTCTGAGGGTTCCTTCCTCTCCGTTCCCTTTTCCCTTTTACGCAGAATTTCCCAAATCCACTGATCAGGACATCCTCGCCATTTGCCAGGGTGTTCTTCATGGTTTCTACGAGGGATTCAACCAGTTGGGCTGATTTGTTTTTGGAGAAGTCGAATCGGTTGTAAATGGTATCAATGAGATGTGCTTTGGTTAGGGTCATAGGTGGGTGCTCCTTTCGGGTGATAAGGCAGGTTACTTTTAAGTTATTGGCTTGTCAAGAAGTTCTGGATAATACAGAGAATTTAGGCGCAGAGAAAGGCGCGTAAGAGGGACTGGATGGAATGAAGATTTGAAAATCATATCATAGCGTTTTAGATACTCTGAGTATTGCACGTTTTATAGCAGAACATGCAACACCATTATAATGGTGACCGAATGTTAATGGCAATTTATGAAAAAGCACCCTCTATTCTGTTATTCACAATTCAAGTTGTGACAGCTCTTCAATATAGACCAGAGCTGGACAGGTTGATAGTGGGGAAACGAAGTTTGCTATGGATGAGAGAGGTTCTTGAACATTAGCGTGCCTTTGCATGGGATGAGTGTACATCTAAATCAGGCCGGACTTTTATATCTGATAATGGAAGCAGATTTATATTGCTGAATTGTTTTACTGTATGCTAAATTCAAAATAAGAACTCTTCGGGTAACGCAACTTGCCATGTTTTTTCAATATGTTATAATGATTCTATTGGTCATCTGAAATGCGATATTTCGGTTCTAAGGTGTCAATTATTGAGACATTCTACGATTTGGTCTCACGGCGCGT
Organism: Desulfatiglandales bacterium; assembly: GCA_035527895.1. GTDB lineage: Bacteria > Desulfobacterota > DSM-4660 > Desulfatiglandales > B25-G16 > JADFWK01. The sequence goes on along the minus strand of DATKZQ010000075.1, from coordinate 6,003 downwards.
ATCATCAGGGTCATTTTGTGATCCCTTTGGCGGCATTGGTTCTGTAGGCTCATATTTTCGATCAAAAGGCTACAGCGTTTGGAGCGGAGATATCCTGAAATTTACCCATTTTTTCCAGATCGCCCGATTGAAATTTTCCAAACCATTGACCTTCAAAACGGTAATTGGCAAACTTGGTTTAATTAATCGTAATCATCTAGTAGACGTTTTGAACTCCGTAGCACCCCGAAATGGTTGGTTTGTAAAGGAATATTCAGAGAAGCGCCGGTTTTTTACAAATCAAAATGCGTGGAAAATCCAGGCGTGTAGACGAACAGTAATGGCCTGGGCGAAAAAACGCTGGCTAAGTTATGATGAACATGCGGTCCTGCTTGCCTCTCTAATTAATAGTATGGACAAAGTGGCGAATACTGCTGGTACATATTATTCCTATCTGAAGAGATGGCATCGGAAGGCTCTCAAAGACTTTCGATTTGAACTCATACTACCAGTTTCATCAGCAGGCAAAGGATATTGTTTTCATGAACCAGCGAACGCGCTTGTGAAACGTCGGCATTACGACATTCTTTATCTTGACCCACCCTATAACCAACGCTCTTACGCACACTATTATCATCTGCCAGAAACCATCGCGCAGGAAAAAACCCCTAAGGTGAATGGCATTTCAGGGATCCCAAGAGAAATTTTGGCTATTTCGGAGTTTAACAGACCCAGGGAAGCAAGGTACGCCTTGATGGACCTACTCAATCATGCAAGCTTCAAGTTATTGGCCTTCCACTATGCTGACAACGGTATTATCACTCCGGAAGAGGTGCGAGGCATCCTTTCCTCTTATGGCAAAATTGAAGACTTCCTGCTTGACAGCAAAGGATACACAACGGAAAAAAGACCTAGAAGATTCAAACATCACTTGTACCTAGTTCAGAATGCCTAAGCGATTACCAAATTACAAAGAATTTGATTTAGATAGTAGCCTTCGGCCTTTCTCAAAAATTCGATTGGTAGTCCTTGATCTTGATGGGACGTTGCTTGAGTCCGACGAGTCCGAACTTCCCCAAAAAGTATTGGAACTCGCCAAGAAACTAAGACATTACAAAACAAATGTAAGGTTGACCATCGCTACAGGCCGCACCCTGACAGGCGCTCGTCCATTGCTAGATAGGTTGCCAATTCTTAATGACACTCCGATAATTTTGTACAATGGGAGCGTCATTTTAAACAGAAAATACGAGGTCCTCAACATTAAGACTATTCCAAATGCATCCTTGCAACGAATTATCGAAGTATCTTCGCGGTTCCATGTTAAAGTCATTGCTTACGCCTGCAGTTGGTTTGGAGACTCTGGCCCAGAAGAATCTGCTCTAGGGTGGTCCTCGTTGGACCGACCAGAGAGAGATTACAACAAAATGTCAGTAGAATGGCTGGATTGGGATAAAGTGGACAGCGCTTTTACACCTTCAGCCGTGGTAATCCACATGCCGGGCCAGGACAAGACAATCTCTGATATGACCGTTGAGTTAGGAATGATCAATGACATTTCATATTCACACGGCGGTACTTTCTATATAGAAGTGAGGCCCAAGGATAGTAACAAGGGTGTTGCGCTTGACTTTGCAGCTAGTCGTCTTAAGCTATCTAGACACGAAGTGCTTGCAATAGGCGACAATGATAACGACGCTGAGATGCTATCCTGGGCAGGGATCGGTGTTGCCGTTAATTCAGCGTCAAGTCTCGCAGCAAGAAGTAGCAATTACAGGGCGAAGCGAGGTGTAATTGAAGGAGCAATTGAAGTATTGAAGCTTGTCCATTCTGCCAGACGCCTGCTCGGTCAATGACTGATCACATCGCTAAAGGACCATTTTTTTCTGTTGCTAAGAACGAACCGAACAAGGGGTTCACTTCCAGTGATCCTTGTCCATCGACCCCCCTCTCCATGTTTATTCCTGAAGAAAATGTTATCGAGTTTTGCTGTCAAATGCTTGGCAGTACTGTAGATGTTACAAAGCTCAAGTACATTATCAGCCTCGGACTTTTACCTGTCTACAAATCTGACAAAAAGAACCTGATCCTTAAGACTGACCTAGTTTCGCTTTTTGACTTACTTATACTTCCAGATAAGAAGGAAGGGACCAGACTTCGATACGAAAGGCTGTTCGAGCAGGATTCTCTTAGAATATCGTCTTGTACAGTTATCGACTTGGTTCATGAAGCTTCTGCAACAGTCCCTACGCTTTTTTCGGCTTCTCGGAATTTGATCTCTGCACACAAATTCCTGGAGACCGACGCAAACAAAGACGAATCTACCATACTTTATTTCTCTGGTTCAAGGCTTACCACCCTCTCCAAAAAAGTACTTCAGTTTGCAGAGGCACAACTGGCTCGCGAAAGAAAAGTTGATATGTCCGCAACAAGCCAATTTGCACAATCAGCTCATTACATGGGCTCGAAAAGAACATTGTGTGGCTTTCTGGTAGAGGCTATTTCTTCTGTTCTCCCCGAAACTGGTGTAGTCATTGATCTAATGTGTGGGTCAGGAGTAGCTTCAGGTGCGTTTAGCAAAACATGGAGGACTTTTGCTTCTGATGCTCAAGAGTTTTGCAGAACTTTGGCAGTCGTACACGGCGGCGGGTTTGACCGCCTCGCCGGTCAAAAACTTGTATCCAAAATATTACCAGTTGCCAAAGAGCATTTTAATAGCTTGCAGCGGATTGTCGCTGATGCGATCGAAACGGAGGACAATCTGTTTTGTCGTGATACAGACGAGTCTTTGCTCCACGATTACAAGGATTTCTTGCGGGCCTTCCCTACACTGCCTAATGAAATGATTACCAAGCGCTGGAATCCCCAGGCTGAGGTGAGGCGTCGGAAAGAAAACCGCTTGTATCATCCTTATTGCCTCTTTACTGCATATTTCTCCAATGTATATTTTGGTGTTCGACAGTGCGTTGAAATTGACAGCGTACGATTTTCCATAGATCAGCTGCGAGACAATAACGAGAAAAATTGGGCGATGGGAGCATTATTGGCAACTGTCAGCGCCTTAGGTACAACATACGGAGGGCACTTTGCGCAGCCGCTGATAAGAGACTGTGAGGATATAAGTCTAGGAAATCTTTCCACTGTCATTCACAAACGGTCTTCGTCCATTACACACGAGTTCATTGTCAGACTCCTTAATCTGGCGGAAGAAAGCCAGAAATCGTCTAGACGAATCGAAGTAGTGCCAGGCCCATGGGAAAATGCGTTGTCGATTCTAGGTGAAACACTCAGAGGAGAGCTCGTTGTTGTTTACCTGGACGCACCTTATAAGCGAGAGGAATATAGCCGTTACTATCATGTGCTCGAGACTCTGGTCTCTTATGCGTATCCGTCTTGCACAGGGATTGGCCTAACTCCTAAACCAGGTGACCGATTTAGGTCAGAGTTTTTTACTAAAGTGGAGAGACAAGTTACACGTACACTCGTGAGTATTATTACGAAGATTCTCGAGAGAGGCTGGATCTGCGCATGGAGCTACTCTGATTCTGGAGTAGCCAATATTTGTGATGTAATCAAGTCCGTTCATCAGAAAATAACTTGTGATGTAAGATCATACTCAGCGCCGTCCGTGCATAAGTCGCAGGGTGGTGCAAAGCCAAAGAGGGTTACCGAGTATTTGATGATTCTCTCCCCGAAGAAATGACAGGCTGCGCGAGTGAGCTTGGGATGTTACTTCGTTTCTCAATCAGGGGAGGAGCTTGTTGTACATCCGCAAGTGCTCGGAGTACCCTTTGTAGTTTTCTGGGTCAGCGAAAAAACGGTCTAATATTTGAGCCGGTGCGTCAGTGAAAATATTCCCTATTTCCAATTGAAAGGACTGGGAATCCAGATAAGGATCAATTACGACTCTTCCATCACCGTATACTAGTATGCAGTCAGCATTACTAGCGTAATCATAATAAATAATCTCTATTTGTTCTGGAGGATATCTTCTCTTTAGCTCGGCGATAATCCTTGAAATATCTGCCTGCGATACCTCTCCATTTTCATTTATATAACTCTGTCCTAGGCCACTTCGCATCAAGCCGAAAAGGAAATATCTTTTCACTTTCTTGGCGAGACACCATTGCGCGATATCTGTTATGTGCTCCGTACTTAAAGGAGTAACCACAGTTGTAACAAAGCAAGGAATTGTTTCTTTGGTTAAGATATCGATTGCTTCCTCCGTGGCCTTAAATAAGCCAGGACAGCTTAAAATCTCGTCATGCTGAGAGCCCACGGCATGAATACTAAAACGGACTGCATCCACGAAAGGCAATACTTCACTCCGCTTCTGCTTTAGCAGTGCCCCGTCAGCTGCCAATAATAAGTTATAAAATCCCACCGACTTCGCATGCTTTAGCAGCTGGCTGATCTTTGGATACAGCAATGGTTCCCCACCCGTAAGACATAGCCGTCGAGTTCCGAACTCACGAAGGATATTCGTTATTTCAACGAAGTCCCCGATAGGAGCAACGTATTGTGTGCGATTTGGCTCGCAGCAAAATGGACATGCAAACCTACATGCTCCTGTGAGCTTCAAAGCAACAGACGGGAAAAAACTTGCTTTCTCACCGCTGAGGTTAAACGCTCTATCCGAACGGTTCAACGCATCCGATTTTTCTTCCATCAGGAGTCCAGTATCCCTAGCTATCTGTCACTTGTGTTGCTCCGTTCACCGAATCAGGGGGATTCTGCGAGGCGTTTCGATCGAAAGGAGGTATTTCTAACGACTCCCTAATTTCTTCACAATGCTGTTGAGCGAAATTCTCAAACATCTTATTTGTAGTTCGTTGATCTTCCGTGGAAATGTACAAAAGGCGAATACTTATGAACAAGAAGAAAACCGCGAACGCAGCGCAGGTGATAATAGCAGAGTCTCTGTATACGTTAGTACCAAATACCGAATAAGTTTTTAAGTATGTTGAGGTTGCCCAAAAGCGGAAGTATAGGGTAGCTAATACCCAGAAAAAAGTCTCTAGAAATGCGAGCATTGTGAAATGTCCTAGCATTATCCAAATAGCATGATGAAGACTGAGCCCTGTAATATTCTTACTTCTGGCAAAATCATTTATGTGAGACTGGATAAAATATGGGTCCAGGTCAGTACTAATTGTAGCCTGCAAGTTGTCGAAAAACGTTTTTCGAATCGTAGAATAGTGCGGTCTGAAGCGGTATAGCCTTAACCCGTCAAGGCAAAATCCTAATACTATTCCCAAGACAATTACTCCAAGCAGGCCGACACCCTCAAAAAACAACCTTGCAATAGGTGGATTAAAAACCAAGATCGGAATAAAGAGAAAGAAAATCAACCCCAGTCCTGGAACGAGGTACCAGATGAATTGTGAAATGGTGATTCTGCTGAACAGATCCATGGTTAAATCCTCCGGATGTGTTCAATGCGAACACTAAGTGGATGTTTTTGGAGGGACAGCGAGAGAGTCAGCGAAATCCGTCAGATCTAAGCCCTCTATCAGGCTCAACTTCTCGTGCTGCCAACAAATCACGGAGCTCCCCGGCTTCTGAGACCTCGCACTCCCTTTAGGGGTTCTTGTCGAAAGGTTTTCCGACTTATACCCATGGTAAGCTTTGCTGGCTCGGATCTGATCTCATTCAAAGGAGAATGGGCCGTTCGCGCGAGAGCGCGATCACTGGTCCATCAGATTACCTAGTGCAGTATATGCCTTAGCCATTTGAAATGTCAATATACTCTCACTGAATCATTTCTTTCGTATAGAGTGTAAAGAAAAGGAGGTTCAGGCGGATTTGACTATGAGAGGTTGGTTATCGAAGCGTCGGTATTTCTACAAGTTACTGAATAAGTTTGTGTTATTGACACATAAATTTCGGCGCGTTTCTGAGACAATGTCTCAATTCAGAGATTAATTACACTACAAGTCGAGATTTGATTGAAGGTAAGCATTAATGGATTCATGTCCTCTGTCAAGATATTTTGCTTTTGACGGTTCACCTCCTTTCGAAAAC
>DATKZQ010000074.1:0-13739 GCA_035527895.1 Desulfatiglandales bacterium | reverse complement strand
GAGAGCAGGGGGCATCCATTTGTAAATAAGTAACCAACATCCCGTAACGGTTTTTAAGTTCGTCTCATTTCAGATCTCTTGCCACTGTACGTAATAAAATGATGATTGACTGAAGCTGTCTTTGAGGTCATTATCTGTCTGTTTTTTCTACGAAAAAGAGAAAGGAGGCAGTAATCAACCTCGAATCTGTTTCTGTAGAGAAGAGCAAATACCATCGGGCCTTCATCCGTCCGAAGACTGATGAACGCATACAGTCCCCACCCTCACGCAATCGCCCTGATTCACCTTTAGAACCATTAGGCCAGCCAAACGCAAGGCGCTCGATCATCGACAGGGCCCTCCAACGCCTAACCGATCAAGGCCTTTCCGGTCAAGCGTATGTCAAACAGTATCTCTGTGACCTTCAGCGGCGAAACTGCCGCCCCAATACAATCCGAAATAATTTTCAGTCGATATCTCTGTTCCTGAATTTTCTCAAAAACAGAAGTCAAAACAACCTTGAGACCATCACCAGAGAAGAGTTCAGCGCCTTTATCGAACACGAACAGGACCGGGGGCTAAAGCCCAGATCGGTCAGCACCCGGCTGCGGGCGCTGAATGCATTCTTTAACTATCTGATCGAACGAGAGGTCATGCATCCCGATGTCCTGAAACGAAGGATGCGCATCAAGATTCCCGATTCCCTGCCTCGGGCCATTGAACCGGAAGACATCAAAGCGCTGCTCGCGGTGATCGAAACCACCCGTGACCGGGCCATGATCCTGGTGCTTTTGAGAACGGGAATGCGTATTGGGGAGTTGTTACATACAACGGTGGCGGATCTGAATCTTCCAGAGAAGCGCATTGAGATTGTCGAGGCTCAGAAGAACCGGGTTGGCAGAGTCGTTTATATGAGCGATGATGCCCTGCGTGCTTTGAGGAACTGGTTAACCTGCAGGAATCCGCAACACCACGCTGTGTTCTACGGTCACCGGGGCCAACCCCTGTGTTATGAGGCGGCCCGGGCACGGTTTACTCGGTATGTGGAGAAAGCCGGTTTATCCCATAAGGGCTATACGCTGCACTGCCTGCGGCATACCTTTGCCAGCGAGCTGTTGAATGCCGGGATGCGCTTGGAGTGTCTCCAGCAATTGCTCGGTCACAGCTCCATCGAGATGACGCGCCGGTATGCTCGCTTGACCGACAACACCCGTAAAGAAGAATATTTTCGAGCCATGGCGATTATCGAAAGGGGTGAGATCAATGGCCATTACCGATGCGATTATCAATTACCGTAGATTCTTGAAGCGGAGAAATTACTCCCGGTATACCGTCAGAAACTATATGAACACCTTGAAGCACTTCATTGTGTGGGTGGATGTGCCTATTGAGCAGGCGACCCATAAGAGCGTTTTGTCTTTCATTGAGTATCTCTTAGATAAGTACCTGCAGCCCAAAACCATTAACTGCTATCTGGACGGCATCCGTGACTTCTATGACTACCTTATCACCGAGGAGCAGATACCCATGATCAATCCGGTAAAGCGTGGCTATGCGCTGCGTCTTTCTCGGCCCCTGCCCCGATACCTGAGAGATGAGGAGATCCCACGGCTTTTTTCCGTGATACACAGTCGACGGGATCGAGCCATGTTCATGGTGATGTTGCGATGCGGTCTTCGCGTAGAAGAAGTCGCTCAGCTGACCCTGGCAGCGTTGGATTTGCGCCGATCGCAAGTGTTTATCTATGAGGGCAAGGGGGCGAAAGACCGTGTCGTTTACGTGAGTAATGATGCGTACCGTGCGCTGGTTCAGTATCTCAGGGTTAGGCCTTCATCGCGAGCAAAGAAACTCTTCCTGGTTGAAAAGGGGCGCTTTAAAGGCACGCCCCTATCGGTACGAGGCATCCAGAAACGGATGGAAGCATACGCGCGAAAGGCGGGTGTAAAGGTCTCCTGTCACCAACTCCGGCATACGATGGCAACCCAGCTCTTGAATGCAGATGCCGACTTGGTAACCATTCAGGATCTCCTTGGCCACACGCGAATCAAGACCACCCAGCGCTATTGCCGGGTTTCCAATCTCAAAGTTCAGCGGGATTACCATAGAGCCATGGAGAAGGTGATGCAGAGGATGGGAGGTGATGCCGGTATGGCTTGACAAATACAGAAAACTGCGGTAGGAAAACATCATCTAACCAACTAATATCCATAGAAAAAACAGGATTTATTACGTACAGCTTGCCACGTCCTGAAATAATCAGCCGTCCTTAAATGCTGTCATACGCTTTTCATACACCCAACTCCGATGCAGATTCACAAAGGAATCCCAATGCAAATGCAAGGCGCAGTAAGCCTGGAGTTATGACTCTGGGCGGAATTTACGCAGAGCTGGCAATTCATATCCAGGAAAATGGCGGTGAGGCAGGGGGCATTATTTGCTTTGCAAATTCAGCAAGAATGGATACACTATATCCATCACCGAAACTCATAAAAACGTTAACGGAGAAGCACGGTGACACCATACGACAAGAACTCGGTATTGCGCCCGAAACCCTTACCAGGCCAGAAGCCGAATACCTTTCCAGGTTCAAGACGGTTGACTCCTTCACAACGCGAATCGCTCGTGCGCACCGTGAGGCTCACCCATCGGAAGGCATTAGAGAAGAAGAAGGAAAGTACCTAAGAGGCCAGGCCGCCCTCTTCGAGGAAGAGGAGCCTGAGCTCGAGCTCACACCCACCGAACCAACCCCAGCACAAATTAATCGCCTTGCTTAAAGTTGGACGCGAGGCCTGTCACCCCTTAAAAGGAAAAACCCCAACTCTCTGAACGAGAAAACCCTGAAATTATGGCAAGGAAAGGGGACTAGCGATCCCCTGCCCCTTTAAAAGCCTTTGCAATAGTGACTTTTAGGGTGCATGTCACCGGATTGTAACCGCTTGAGACTAAAGATAACCTGCCTTCAAATGCCCTCTGACGCCCAAGGCAGTGGCTTTGAGGCTAGATTCTACCATGTGGCCTTCTGGTTGGTCTTAATATAGCTGCCAGTACGATACCGGCAATACCGAAAGCAGCGCAGACCAGAAAAGCCACCTGGTAGCTTCCAGTCAAGTCAAATATATAACCCGCCAAAACCGGACCGACAGCCGCTCCAGCGGTAAAGCCAAGGTGAATAACCCCGTAAATTAAACCATGTGAGCTCAGCCCAAAAAGCCCGGCTACCAGAGGCGATTCTGACGCCGCCATACCTCCACCAGCAAAGCCAAAGATAATAGCAAAAAGGTAAAGCATCCACAGTTCTCTGGCTGGCACCAGCCAGAATAAAGCTGCCAAAATCATAATAAAGCCAACAATAAAAATCTGCCTGTTGCCGATTCTGTCAGCAACGCCACCCAGCACATAATTGCCAACAAGACCCATCCCGCCCCTGCAAGATAAAATGGTGGCGGCACTGGTGGCTGAGATTCCCAACTCAATGGCGTGCGGCACAATATGTACTACTATAGCGAAAACCCCAAACCCAAAGCAGAAGAAAATGCCGAAAGCCACCCAGAACTGCGCAGTATAAGCTGCCTCCCTGAGCGAAAACGACTGAGTATCGGGCGTTAATTCCGGTTGTTTTCCTTCATCTGCGCCATAGGGCAGCTGCCCCATCTGAGTCGGGTCGCGCCTCAGAAACTGAGCAAATAAAACCACTAATGGTAAAACCGCACCGCCCAGCATGATATAAGATAGGCGCCAATCATAAGCAGCTATAAGCCGAGTAGTCACTGGCGGTCCAATCAACTGGCCTATGCTAACCCCGGCGAGAACGATGCCCGTCATCAATGTCCTTCTCCCCACAAACCATCTGGCGACAGTAGATAACTGCGGTACCCAGACACCACTCATGCCGGTACCTACTATCACTCCATAGAACAGATACATCTGCCAGAGAGCGCTGACCTGCGACATCAGCAAATATCCCAGACCTAATAGTAAGCCACAGAGTGTCAACACCACCCGGGGACCGAACCTGTCATTAAGTACCCCCACGACAATACCCAGCACGCCGTACATAGTCATGGACAGTGAGAAGGCGCCTGAGGTCATGGCATGAGTCCAGCCAAACTCGTTCAGCAACGGCTTAAAGAAGACGCCAAAGGAAGAATAGAGGGCCCACGAAACCACCATAATGAAGAGGGCCACCACAACTACGATATAGCCGTAGAAAAAACGTGGTTCAGTCTTAAGAGATTGGTAACCTTTCTTATCAGGCACGATAAACCAGTTCCAGAGTAGCTTCTCTTATCAGGATAGTGACATTATAGCATATGTCAGTTAGCCACGATTGTAGTTCACCAGTAAGCAATGGATAAGAACACCCTTTTTGTGCGTCGAAGTGTAGGCGATTTTGCCTTGCGTGGCAATGGCAAAGGCGGCCCATGATGTATTAATGGGGGACGGGCATAAATTAAGGTAATACACCATTAAAGTTGCACTAAATTTCGTTCTTTTACAACTCGCTGATGCAATATAATTCTGAGTAAGGCAACGAGGTTCTCACTCCTGTGGTTAAATCTCCATTCCACTGCTTTCAGGTAGAGGTGGAAGTATTTCTTAGGGACACCACGGTAATGGTAGAGCCAGTGTTTCGCATACGACCAGAAGCCCTCACTACCATTGAGATGATCTCTGCCTTTCGGTTTACCCTTCTCCTTTCTGATCACCACATGGTTACCGCGGATATCGAGAAAGGTGTATGCGTGCCAATCATCGTTGTAGTACAGGCTGCCTGCCTTGGTATGGTATGTCATGAGCGGGACTAAGGCTCGATTTCCCCTGCTCGCTATGGGGAATGTCAACACCCTTCCGTTCCTCTGATAGATACCAAATACCATATGCTTATCTTTATCAAAAGATAGGAAGCACTAACTCCCTTCAGATATTTCACAGTCCTTGATCTGCCATCAATTAACATCCCCCAACCAGAGGGTGGCGGAGCCTTCTCTACCCTTGAGGTGCTAAATCGAAACGGAGCAATCCCGGCAAGAACGATGATATCTCCTTCCCCAAGCTGCCTAGATGTCCCATATGGGATAAATTCCGCATTGATGGTAGTCCCGTTGAGACTTCGAAAATCAATAGCCAAACAATCCTCACGCCTAATCTCCAAGTGTCTTCTAGATACAGTTCGAGGGGCAAGAGAGACATCGTTCTTAACGTCTTCTGTTGGACGGCCTATTTTTACTGAATCTCCTTTCAATACATTGACAGAACCAGTAGAAAGGTTTTCGAGATATCCCCATACCGTCAGTCTAATCCAGATATCTTTAGCCAAAAAAGGGCTGAGCACAAGTAGGAAAATCACTACAAGTAAAGTGATCCATCGCACGCGAAGCCGCTTTCACTCAAGTGCGAGGGCAAGTTTCTGCTGGTATCGCGCTCGCCAGTCCTGGATCACAGGGGCCAGCCCGTCATGAAAAATCTCATAGCGCAGGGAAGCCAACCGGTTGGGCGGCGGTGGAACCGGCCGCAGGATTCGAAATTCCGGGCCAGAAAGCTTCTCCAGCAAGGGCGCGACTTTTGCCTGCTCAAGTTTGGCATAATCGGCAAGGTCAGGAACACTATGAGCGATCTTGGTTCCGCTCGGAGTAACCAAATAGTGAAAGACCCGCGCTGAGGTCTCCTTTTCAGCGGCCGTCAACCTCTTCTAATGAGTCAATGAAGGGTTTATCTAGATCAGGAAAGCAGAAATAGTGGTTATGCTGCGCCTGACATCTCTTGCCAGACCCACATACCATCAAATTCCCTTTTCATTGTGGGTATGTCTCTCGTATCCTAGACCTAAGAGGAGAAAAAGATCCGCCCAAAAATAGGCTTTCGGAAGGATGGTTTCTCTCAGAAATCGATACCTCCTTGATATCTTATATTTGATTCCGTAACCTCTGGTAAGACCAGGCGATGTTCAGATGGAAGCTAGGGGCAAGTAAGTATAGCTTTGTTGCCAGCAGAAATAACCATAAGACGCGGGATTCGAAAATGGAAATGTCTTGCCTCTGCCTAGAGATGAAACCTCGTTGGTATACGCTGCAATCGCCTCCTCGTATCGCCCCGGCCGATAGGCACTGCCTAACCGAGAGAAGTAATGGCCCGGCGATGGAACCAGATCTACCCCAAGCCGCTTGTATCTTTCGGCATCATTTCTTTTGTACGGAGTAAACCCGTCGGGCAGTCTTACCATGTTAAATCTATGTTCCCGAACCAAAAAGACAAAGCGAAATCCCGTCACGCGGGTACAGATGCTGTTTCTCGGAAAACGGCACCGGCATTTCAGGTAAGCAGAGCCCTTGTAACCAGCGCCTTTGTTATCTCTATCTTGTATGCGTTCATGCTGAGCGGTTTTGCGCCCGCCACTGCCAGCTCCGCTGCCGCCGCGGCTGCAGCCTGGTCGATGGGACGTCCTTCTATGGATTCCTCGGCTTTCTTTGCCCTTACGGGCCCTGGGGCCACAGCCCCAAGGGCGATACGGGCATCCGTACACACCCCTCCATGAAGGGTGATGACCGATGCCACACTCACGATGGCAAAATCGACTGGTTTCCTCAAGGTAAACTTGAGAAACGTCTGCTTCGTCGAGCCATTAAGCCTGGGAACCTCGATCTCCGTTAAGATCTCATCCCGTTTTAGGGCATTGCCGAGGGGAGCAAGAAAGTCCGTCACCGCGATCCCTCTTTTACCGTCTGGGCCTGCAACCTTTATCCGTGCATCCATGGCAGCCAATACTATGGCGGTATCTGAAGGGCACACCGCGAAGCACCTCTTCCCCCCCATAATTGCGTGGTAGCGATTGTCACCCGAAACAGCCATACACGGGCCGTTCCCCTTACGCAAACAAGATATCGGTCCCCCTATGTGGCGTGGGTACCGGTAATACCAGCATCGTACATCCTGGCAGAGGTTCCCACCAATGGTAGCCACATTGCGGACCTGGGGGGTTGCCACCGAACGGGCAGCCTCCGCGAGTGCCCCGTAACGTTCTCGAAGTAGGGAAGATCTCGCCACATCGGAAAGCTTGGCGAGGGTGCCTATCTTCAATGCCCCTTCATCCTCCTTAATGTAATCGAGACCGGAAATCGTTTTAATATTGATGACCGCTTCGGGGTAGTCCAACAGGTGCTCTCCCTTAAGGGTTGAGAGTAGGTCCGTCCCGCCTGCATTAAGCATGGCTTTGCCGTTGTATTTGCCGAGAAGTGCACAGGCTTCGTCAACCGTCCGCGCGTTGATGTGTTCGAAGGACCTCATGCTGCACGTCCTCTCCAGGCTCTTGGCTTCACCTTACCCAGTGCCTTGAGGACTCTCTCCGGTGTTGCCGGATACTCGTGCAACCAGACGCCGATGGCATTGGAAACGGCCATGAGCACTGCTACCGGACCCGGCGCCGTGGCCACCTCGCCAACCCCTATCGCATGAAAACGGTGGCTCGGAAAAGGCGTTTCAAGGACCACGTTGTCAATCACCGGCAGCTCGGGAAAGGCTCGCCACTTGTAATCGATCATGTTGGCATTGAGTATGTGTCCCGTGGAACGGTCGAGGATCGTCTCCTCGAAGAGGGCGCTGTCGATTCCCGCAGAGCCAAGGCACCCGTTGAGCTGGCCTTCAAGGCCGGGCGGATCTATAATCTGGCCTACGTCGGTTGTATTGACCACACGCAATAAGGTCACCTTCCCTGTTTCGGTATCGACCTCCACCTCTGCGAATGTCATCATGCAGTTAGCCAGCGTATAATCAGGTTCAAACCTGCCGTAGCCAGTGCAGGTGCGATCGACCCCCATTGCCTTCCATGGTATCCTCTTTTCCGGATTCTCCTTGACAAAGATTACCCCATCCACGGTATCGAGGTCGGAAGGAGCTGCCTGGAGCATGGGGGCAGTCAGCTCGAAGAGCCTTTGCCTGGCGTCCACGGCCGCTGCAATCACGGCACTCCCGATTGCGTATGTTCCCCTCGAGCCTGCAGGTCCGGACTCGTAGGGGTTGATCAGGGAATCGGAGGGAGTTACGGAGATGCTTTCCAGTGGCACCTGGAGCACTTCGGCCACCATCTTGACGAAGTTGCTCCGCTGCCCTGTACCATGTTCTGTTACGCACGAGAAGAGCATTGCTGTTCCATCAGGGTGCAGCCGCACATACGCTTCCGAGGCATCCTCCCCGATATCGGCATTTCCATGTACCCCGACACCCACCCCTCTTCGTTTTGTGCCGTTCACTGCGGTGGGTTTCAACCATCCCTTCCACTTCTTTTTCCAGCCGAACACCTCGGCTCCTTTCTCCATTGCCCTTGTATAGTCCACACCCCGGTAGGTATACCAGTTGCCATCCCGCCAGAAGTACCCGTCACCTGGTTTCACGTAATTCTTCTTGAAGAACTCCAGCGGATCGAGGCTCGCCTTTTCCATGGCCAGGCTCAAAAGCGGTATCAGGGTACACTTCAGCTCCTGGCCTCCAAAACCCCTTACGATTCCTGATGCGTTTCTGTTGGTGCAAACAATTAGCGGCTTCAAGTCCCAGTTGCGGCAACGGACTACGATCTGGACTTCGCCGCAACCCACGGCAACTTGGGCCTGTGTTGTTTGGGAATAGTAACCGGTGTCCACAAGCCATGTTCCTGAAACCGCCGTCACTGTCCCGTCCTTTTTCATGCCTACCTTTGCCCGCATGCGCGATCCAGGCCGCAATGTGAATGCTGCGAGGTGCTCTTCCTTGGTAAAGGAGAGCTTCACGGGCTTGCCCGTTGCCCTGCTCAACAGAGCTGCATAACACTGGACCTGCCAAGACATCATCTTTGACCCGTAACTGCCGCCGCACGGGCCGCCGATGCTTCGTACCTTGACTTTCCTGCCGAGCACGTGAAAGAGAATTTTCGTATCCATATATGAGAACTGATTTGATACCCAGAGGGTCAAACTGTTCGGTTCCTCCCACAATGCAATGGCCCGTGGAGATTCAGGCGGAAGGGGATTGGGTATGTTTTCGTAGCTGAAGATTCCTTCCGTTATGACATCGGCCTCTTCAAATCCCTGTTCCACATCTCCCATGACGAGTTCCTTGAGGCTATGGGGTCCAAAAAAGGGAACGTCAGGGGTCACGATGTTTCCGGGAAACTCTTCATACAACTGGGAGGCATCGCGCTTCAAAGCCTCTTCTATGTCAAAAACGGCTGGCAGAACCTCATATTCGACCTGTATCAGCCCAAGGGCCTCTAAAGCGATGTCTTCGCTTGCGGCGGCTACGAGTGCCACGGCATCGCCAACATACCTGACCTTGCGGTCCAGGATACGCGTGTACCGAGGCGTGCCTCCCCTCCAATCGGGAACGTCTTCCCAGGTAAGCACCGCTTCGACCCCACGCAACCGCTCTGCCCCGCTCTTGTCAATCTTCTTGATGAGGGCATGGGGGTGAGGGCTTCTCAACACCTTTCCGTAAAGCATATTCGGAAGCTTGATATCGTTCAGGAACCGAGCGCGTCCCGTGACAATTTCCGTTCCGTCCTTTCGTGGTGTTGCCTTGCCAATAAACCGGTATGCGTTGGCCATTTCCCTCATCTCCCCTTTGCGGATGCTGCCATAACAGCCTTTACTACCTGGTAATGGCTAATGCACCGGCAGAAGTTGCCCGAAAGACCCTCTTTTACCTCTTCCTCCGTTGGGGAGGGGTTTTCGTTAAGAAGCGCTTTTGCGCTCATAATCATACCTGGCGTGCAAAAACCGCACTGAAAGGCGGTATGGTCGATGAACGCCTGCTGAAGGGGGCCCAGCTTTCCCTCCCTTGGATCGCTTAGACCTTCGATGGTTGTTATCTCTTTCCCATCGCATTCAACGGTCAGGGTCATGCAGGAAAGGACTGCCTTCTCATCCATAAGCACGGTACAGCACCCGCATGCACCGTTGTCGCATGATACCTTCGTGCCCGTAAGGCCGAGCGTCTCCCTGAGCGTATGAGCCAGTGTATGGGAGGGAGCAACCTGATCAGGCTCGCTTCCCACTTCAAGTTCGTGTGAAACACCATTCACGGTGAGAGCGATTTTTCCCCTCTCTTCCTCTTGCATGTTGTTCATTCGTAACTCCTTTAATGGGAGGGAATAGGAATGATAAGAAATCCCCCCTGTTAGATGGCTGGTATAGAACGAAAAGATAAGAAATCCCTTTGTTGCATCAGCAGTATAGGATTGAGTAATGTTGTGTGTCAAGGGATTGGTACGACCCTCTATGCGGTGTTCTCCTAGGAAATTCACAGGCAGGGTGTGGTTACCCCTTTCTTAGCGGTGACACAAAACTCTTGACGTTAGCGTCAAAAAGAGGTATCGAGCAGGCCGAATACCTTAAGAAGACAAGCCGCGTTACGATGCGCAAACGGCCGGTTAGGTGCGGTCGCTCCACGTCCGGTGCAGGCTACCGGCGCCGAAAAAGTCTTAATCGGACGGGCGATTGACGATGGGCAAGCTGCCACCGCCGCCCAAGCGGCCCTTGAGGATGCAATACCACTCGGGAAAAACAGCTATAAAGTCACTATAGCCAGAGAACTGGTACGGCGCGGCATTCTAACGCCTGAAGTTCCGGGGAAATGAGGTAACGATGCCAGATAAGAAAAGCATCAGTCTAGTGGTCAATAGTACGCCGTATGAGCTGCTCATAGGAAAAGATGTTTTACCTTCGGATACATTAGCCCAAACATTGCGAGATACCCTGGGTTACCTCGGTACCAAGATAGCCTGCGACCACGGTTCCTGCGGGGCCTGCACCGTTCTCATGGACGGAGAGGCGGTTCTATCCTGCACAACCCTGACTGTGGAGTGCGATGGTAAGAAGATAACCACTATCGAAGGGTTGGAAGATCCAAAAACAGGCCAATTGCACCCCTTACAACAGGCATTTATAGACCATACCGCCTTTCAGTGCGGCTTTTGTACTCCCGGCATCATTATGACCACCAAAGCCCTTTTGGATAAGAATCCCAACCCAACCGAGGATGAAATCAAGCAGGCCCTTGCAGGCAATTACTGCCGCTGTATTTCACACTACGAGGTGCTGGAAGCCATCATGGCGGCAATACGAGGGGAGAAGCATGGCTAGCAACTATCGTCATATAGGCAAGGCAACACCACGCAAAGATGCCCGGGCCATTGTCACCGGCAGAGCCCAATATATTGATGATGTTAAGCTGCCGGGAATGCTCTACGGGAAGGTTTTGCGGAGTCCCTATCCCCACGCCCGTATCAAGAATATAGATACCAGCAAGGCAGAGGCATGCCCCGGTGTTAAGGCGGTACTCACCTATAAGAATGTTCCTGGGTGGATGGGCGGCGTGCCTTATCACCGCCCTGTCTTGGATAGCACGGTGCGTTTCGTAGGCGACGCGGTGGCTCTGGTGGCGGCGGAGACTGGAGGGAGCGCCGAGGAGGCGCTGGACCTGATAGAGGTAGAATACGAGCAACTGCCGGCCGTCTATGACATGGAGGAAGCCATTAAGCCTGATGCCCCCCAGCTCCACGAGAAGATTCCCGGCAATGTTTTCCCCCGCGGTTTCCATTCCATCGGGGAGAAAGCCCTGCAGGAAATTGTTATGGGCGATGTGGATAAAGGCTTTCAAGAGGCCGACTTCATCACCGAAGGCACCTGTGGTTACGAAAATATCCCCAACCCCCTGCCCCCGGAGCCGCCGGGAGTGATAGCTACCTGGGAAGACCCCGAGCATCTGACCATCTACACGGCATCACAATCGGCTGCCATGAACCGGAATTTCGGGCAGCCTCTGCTGGGGCTCATTGATATAAGGGTTATCGGCACCCACTGCGGTGGCAGTTACGGGACCAAGAACGCCAATATGATACCTATGGTTTACGCCTCGGCGCTGGCTAAAGCGGCGGGCCAGCCAGTCAAGGTATATTTCAGCAAGGAAGAGCATTTTAATGCCTACTCACTGCGATTGGGCTCGCGTATTCACGCCAGGGTGGGCATCAAGAAGGATGGGACCATAACGGCTCTCGAGGGCGAGTGGTTTATCGATACCGGTGCCGCTTCGGAGATGGCACAGGTTCAGGTTGCCGTGGGCTGCGGTGAAGCCCAACTGGCCCTGAGGTGCCTCAACTGGAACCTTCAACCCCAGCTGGTGTGTACCAACCGCAGCCCTTCGGGGGTAGTGAGAGGTTTTGGCGGTCAGGAGCTCAAGAGTTCCCTCTTACCGCTCTTGGCGATAGCCATGGAGGAGGCTGGCCTTGACCCGCTGGAGTTCTTTAAGAAGAACTATGTCAAGCCTGGTGACGGCTATTACTGGCGGGACGGGCTCTGGTGGGACTACCGGGGTATAGACTTCTCTAGGGCAATGCAGCAAGGCGCCGAGGTCTTTGGCTGGAAGGATAAATGGAAGGGATGGGGCAAGCCGACGGCGGTTAAAGGTAACAAAAGGATAGGCGTCGGCGTGGGGGTACACGGTAATGCCGATATCGGCGAGGATGAGTCGGAGGCCTACGTGAAGTTAAACCCCGATGGTAGGGCCGTGCTCCATGCCTGCGTATCAGAGGCTGGGATGGGGCAGAGGTCGGCGGTGTGCAAGATGGTCGCCGAGGTCTTGAATCTGCCCCTGGACCGGGTCGAGATAACGGCTCCGGATACCTTGGTGAACCCGTTTGAATTCGGACTGGTTGGCTCCAGAGGAACCTACACCGTAGGCTCAGCGGTCATCGAGGCCGCTGAAGACGCCAAGCGAAAACTCTTTGACCTGGCGGCTCCGGTGCTCGGTGCCAAGCCGGAAGACCTGGAGACTAAAGACGGAAAGGTATACATCAGGGGTCAAGAGCAAGAAGCCATTCCCTGGCGGAAGGCCATGGGCATAGCCCGTACCCTAACCGGCCAGGGGCGCTTTGAGACCGACTTTTCCCTATGCAACTGCATGATGATATTTACCGAAGTGGAAGTCGATATTGAGACGGGAAAAGCCGAACTACTGCGCGTGGTCGCCGCTACGGACTGCGGTCAGATCATTGATCCCCTGGTTCTGGAAGGTCAGCTTCACGGTTCTTTGGGGTCGGCGGGTATAGACACCGCTTTATTCGAGAAAACAGTTCTGGACAGAGATACAGGTCATATAATGAATTGTAATATGATTGACTACAAATGGCGCACCTTTATTGACCTCCCGCAATTCCAGAACGTGATTCTGGAGACACCCATTCCCAGTCACCGCTTTAAGGCGGTAGGCGTTGGCGAAGTAGCCCCCGCCCCCGGCCCCAGCGCGGTACTTATGGCAATCTCTAACGCCATCGGCAGGAGAATAATGGACTATCCGGCAACCCCTGACAAGATCCTCAAGGCTCTGGGCAGGATATAGAGGAGAAGAGCAATGAAATCTTTCAACCACGTTGATGCCAAAACCGTAACGGAAGCCGTTAAACTGCTCAAAAAAAACCGGGGCAGGGCCAAGTTGATTGCCGGCGGCACTGACCTGCTGAGCACCCTTAAAGATAAAATTCTGCCTGCTTACCCGGAGACTGTCATCAACATCAAGACCATCCCCAACCTGAATCATATCAGTGAGGATGTCAGCGGACTGAAGATAGGGGCTTTGGCTAAGCTGGAAGAAATAGCACTTTCTCCGGTGGTTCAGGAGAAGTATAAACTCCTGGCCGAGGCCGCCGAAGCGGTGGCCACTCCCCAGATTCGCCGCATGGGGACTATCGGCGGCAACCTGTGTCAGGATGTGCGCTGCTGGTACTACCGCTATCCCCACAG
>DATKZQ010000073.1:0-13200 GCA_035527895.1 Desulfatiglandales bacterium | reverse complement strand
GAGATGTGAAATACGCTCGTATTCGTACAACACTCCGTGTGAGATACTCTCGTATCCATACAACACTCCGGAAGCTGCGCGCCAGGGCAGGCCTCCCATCGTTCAGAGGAGTGGGCGTTTCAAAACGGCGCACACAGGCTGCTACCTTAGTGCTAAGGCTTATGGGGCGGTGCGTCGGTTTGAAACGGCCCTGTACGGGGCCTTGTTAAGAGGGCAGAGCAAAAAAAGATATCTCCATGCTCGGTCCCCTGGGTTCGGTTACGAATAGCCACCGGGCATCGGCAAATGGACAGGAGCCCCACCATGGAGAGAATCGCCTGGATGGAATTGAGCCGGTGGAGTGCAATCAAAAAGGGAAAACAGAAAAAAGGTATCTAAGGATATCGCTGGGGCACAGGACTACATACTTTCCCTCGAGAAGATGACAATTCCATGGGCATCTGCAAAGCTTACCATTTCGTCTTTATCAAAGACCAAGGTTTTTCCTGCCTCTATGGCAAGAACAGCCGCATTACCCGTTATCATCGCCTTAACGGTGTCAAGACCGACAGCGGGTAAATCAAACCTCAGATCCTGATTGGGCTTACAAACCTTTACAACCACCGCCCTTTCCTTTGCCAATTTCCCTCCCCGCAGAATTGTTTCATTCGTTCCTTCTATAGCCTCCACCGCGAGGACGGTTCTTCTCCTGACCACAACGCAGTGTCCGATATCCAGGCGGCCTAATTCCTTGGCTACCGTCCAGCCAAAATCAATGTCGTCTTCCTCTTCTTTTCTCGGTCTCCTTTTAGTAAGACAACCAGGTGGCGCCAGAAGTTCTGGAAGGTAGGCAGCGGAACTTACGATCGTTATGCCTTCCTTTTCAAGCTCTCCAGCAACCGCCCTGAGAATATCATCGTCATGCAGAACGAGCAGCTTTCCCATCACTGCCAGCCCTTTCAGGTCGGGTCTTACCTTGCCGAACATGTTGGTCTTGTTGATAGCCCCTGCCATCAAGACATGCCGTACATCTCTTGTCTTGAATGCCTTGACCAACTGACCTAATTGACCGAGCTCAATCCAGGTGATCTCATCAACCCTTTCGGCAAGCTCCTGCACACTCTCGCCCCGATGGGCCACGGCAATCACTTTTATCCCCCTCTTCCGAGCCGAATCCGCAACCATGAGGGGAAATTTTCCGCTTCCAGCTATGATGCCGATCCTCTCAATTCTCTGTTGCTCTTCGTCCGTTGTCCGTTGCCTCCTCTTCGCGATATTCTCAATAGCATTGAGTTTTTTCTTTCTGCAAACTCCTCACTGCCTGCTCGTCGCCGGTTGCCTATCGTACAATACCCCTCTTCGAGGTATTCAAGAAATCAAGCAATATATCTAACTCGCTGAAAGGCGGTATCTCTTTTCTGACGAGCTCCATTGCATCTTTGAGCAGGTGGTGATCACGCCATATTATCTGATACGCCCTCTTCAGATGTTGAATCTTCTCTTGAGAAAACCCTTGCCTTTTCAGTCCAACTTGATTCAAGCCAAACAACCGTGCCCGGTCGCCGACAGCCATCATGAAGGGCGGTATATCCTTGACTATCGCCGATTTTCCCCCGATAAACGCATACGTACCTACCCTGACAAACTGATGTATGGCTACCAAGCCGCCAACGATTGCATGGTCACCGATCTCTATGTGCCCTCCGAGGGTCGCGGCATTTGACATGATAATGGAATCACCTAAGGCACAATCATGGGCTACATGGGCATAGGCCATGAGATAGTTATTGTTTCCGATCCTGGTTATCCAATCCTGTTTTGTCGTGGCCCGATTAATCGTTACGAACTCCCTTATTGTATTGTTATCCCCTATAACGACCCTCGTATCTTCACCCGCATAGTTGACGTCTTGAGGGGGCAGGCCCAAGGAGACAAAGGGAGAGATTCTGTTTCCCTCCCCCAGCTCCGTATGCCCGTCTACCACTGCGTGGGAGCCGATTATTGTGCCTCTGCCGATTGCCACACTCCCACCGATTACGCTAAATGCTCCAATCTGAACGTCCTCAGCTATCTTTGCCCCGGCCGAAACAACAGCGGATGGATGTATTTCTACTCCCATTGCTCTCACCCTATTGCAGCTATCAATTCGGCTTCTGCCGCCAGTTCATTCCCTACCATTGCCTTCCCCTTCATTTTCCATATCCTGGTTCCCTTTCTCAATGCAATCAGCTCGAAAACGATCCGGTCGCCGGGTGTTATGGGTCTGCGAAATTTCACCTTGTCTATGGCCCCGAAATATATGGCTTTTCCACCTTCGATCTTCATACTTTGTGGTACGGACAATCTGGCAAGAATCCCACCCACTTGAGCCATGGCCTCAATAACCAAAACGCCCGGCATGATGGGGCTCCCCGGGAAATGGCCCTCAAAGAAAGATTCGTTTATGGTTACATTCTTGATCCCCACGATCCTCTCCCCAAGCTCAAGCTCGGTGATGACATCTACGAACAAAAACGGATGCCGGTGAGGAAGTATCTTTATGATTTCCTTGTAGGTTAGCGGCAATTCAATCATCCTGCTTACTCCCTTTTTAATTGCTCTTCCAGTTTCTTGACCTTCTTTTCTAATTCCTTTATTCTCTCAGCATACTCGGGGAATCTTCTGATATGCCCTGTGGTTCTCAGCCAGTGACGATGGGGCATTGTTGGTATGCCGGAGACAACCTCACCTGCCGGGATTGACTGAGCCACCCCGGACTTCGAACCGATCATTACCCGATCACCAACCTCAATGTGGTCCACTAGACCTACCTGCCCTCCGATGACGACCCCCTTACCGATCTTAGTGCTTCCCGAAATGCCCACTTGGGCAACAATAATGGTATTCTCATCGACTACTACATTGTGCCCAATCTGAACAAGGTTGTCGGTCTTGACACCCTTCCGTATCAGTGTCTTGCCGAGGGCGGCCCTGTCAATGGTGTTATTTGCACCTATTTCTACGTTATCCTCTATCTCAACAATACCGGTCTGCGGGATCTTCACATTTGTATCGCCGTCCTTAACAAAGCCAAAGCCATCACTTCCTATGACGGTTCCCGCATGAATAATGCAATGCTTGCCTATCGCGCAATCGGACATAATGGTCACATTGGGGTAGATAATTGTTTCATCTCCCACCGTTACCCTATCACCGAGATAAACACCGGGAAAGACGATAACGTTCTTGCCCAGCACTGACTCCTTCCCAATATAAGCCAACGGATAGATTGACACGTTATCTCCCAAACGTGTACCCTCTTCAATCACTGCCCGTTCACTTACGCCGGGAAAACGAGGAATGGCAGGTTCGAATAGGGTGGCCACCTTAGCATATGCAAGGTACGGATCGGAAACGATTACCTGAGGTCCGCGATAGAGACCGGTTTCCTCTTTGACGATGAGTGCAGATGCCCTTGTGATCATGGCTTGGTCCCTTAACTGAGGTCTTGCCAGAAAGGACATTTCACCTTTCTTGGCCTCAAGAAGGGAGTTGATCCCCGTTATCGAGATCCGATCATCTCCGACAACAGTACCACCTATAGATTTCGCAATATGCTTGAGCGTTAGTTCCACCGGTCTTAACCTATTTCTTGATCTCCTTTTTCATCCGATCATAGGCCTCAACAACCTTGTCCGTGAGATCGAACGTTTTGTTCCAATACAGAACCCCCCCTGCCCTCTTTTCAAATATCATACTATAGTTTCCTTCGGAGCCTATCTTTTCAATAATCTTCTCCAATTCCTTTAGGATTCTTTTCTGCTCTTTCTCCTGCGCCCTTTTCATCTCCTCGTTTGAGTCCTTGAGCAGGAATTCCAATTCTCTGGTCTTTCGCTCAATAGTCTTCTTTCTGTCCTCCTGGGCATCCATGCTGAGCATCATGGCCTGCTTTTCAAATTCCTTCCGTAAGTCTAGGAGTTCCTTCTCTTTCATATCAAGTCGCTTCTGGAGATCGTCCTTCTTCGTTTTGAGCACCTCGAAGACCTTCTGTCCTTCCTGCGATTCCTGAACACATCTCTGCAGATCAATGAGGCCAATCCGTTTCTGTTCTTCTCCAAGAGATACATTGGACCATAAGACGATTACCGAAACAATAGCAGACAACCATAAGTTTTTTTTCATCTTTAACTCCCTGCTTCCCATAAGTTTTTCCTTTAATCTTAGCTATGTCAAAGTTGGCTTGAATATTACATTATTTCTTTCTTGCTCGTCAACCGGCCTTAACCCTCTGTCACGAGTCAATTGTTTTTTCTTAAAATCGGAGGGGGAAAATGGCCACTGATCTTAACGGAAAAAAGGCAGGCCGCGGATATATAGGGCCCCTTATCCTGTATTGAGTGCTCGGCTTTTGGGTGATAACGGCCTCTGAGCAATAATAGTGCTATAAACAAGAGAAGTGCTATGGAGCTAAAATGGCGTCCCCAGGGTAAATTCCCAGTTGCTTGCATCTTCACCGGGCCTCCGGTTAAGGTTGTAGCCCCACTCAAGCCGCAAAGGGGCTATCGCTGTTATCCACCGGACCCCTGCGCCAGCACCCATCCGAATCCCTTTGAAAGTCCACTCTTCATCCTCGGTAAACACATTTCCCGCATCAAAGAACAGTACGCCCCAGACGCCTTGTTCCTTCTGCAGCGGAAACCGGAATTCAAGATTGTAAACCATCATCTTCTCTCCACCAATCCTATCACCGGTTTCCGGGTCAAGCGGTGAAATGGCCCCGTAATCAAACCCCCTGACCGTATTCATCCCCCCTATTGTGAATTTCTCGTAAACAGGCAATTCCCCCCCTGATCGCTGTTCAACAAAGCCCCACCTGCCCTGCACGGAAAATGCCGTATCCCCGATGAAGGGGAAAAACCAGGCTGTTCGTGCCGTATATTTTGTGAAATAGTTATCACCGCCCAGGAAACCGCCTGCATATTCTATCGAGAGGCTGTTTATTGAGCCACTCGTGGCATTAAAGTACCTATCTCGGCTATCCCTGGTAACGCCAAAGGTCAGACTGCTGGTCACATTTGTTCCCTCCATATCCTTTATGACCTGGGCGGCCGTATCTTCTATATCCGAGATCTCCGAATCGTCGTATGTGTAGGCGACGGTGCCGGTCGTGAACTCCGGCCCGAGCGGAAAACCGAGCTTCAATCTTCCCCCTGAGCTATCCTTGGTATACTCGTCATACTCGTATTCCCAGTTGTACAGATCGATCCCCGCGGACAACGGCTTATCAAAGAGCCATGGCTCAGTAAAACTAATGTTGTACTTAGTGGATACGGTGCTCAGCGAGGCCTTGGCCGACAAGGACTGTCCGCGGCCAAAGAGATTGTCCTTGGCTATCTCCATCATTCCGATCGTCTTCTCAACCGAACTGTATCCAACACCGAGGCTAAACATGCCAGTTGGTGCCTCCTTGATACCGATATCGAGTATCATTTCCTCATCGCTGCTTCCCCGCTTGGTGTTGACCTCTACGTCTTCGAAAAATCCGAGGCGATAAAGATTCTGAACACCCCTCCTCATATCTTTACCGCTAAAGTACCCTCCTTCTACAACCTTGAGTTCCCGACGAATAACCTTATCCCTGGTTCTGTCATTCCCGGCAATTTCTATCCGCTCGAATCTGACCTTCTTGCCCTTTGAGATCTGATACGTAATATCAACGGTGTGCTTTTCATCATCCTCCTTTATTTTGGGAGAAATATCCGCAAAGGCATAGCCCTCATCAGCATATATCTCGCTGAGCGTCATTACATCAGACCTGATAACCTCCCTATTGTAAACCTTTTCTTCCGTTATCTTAAGGGCCCCGTAGAGTTCTTCGGCCTCCTTAATGAGATCACCCGCAACACTGACGTTCCCCACGGTATACTGGGGGCCTTCGTTAATCGTAATGGTTATGATAAGTCCCTCGTCTTTTTGGTACGAAATATCCGGTTCTCCTACCTGGGCCTTTACAAAACCGTTGTTATAATAAAAGGACTTTATCTTGGTTACATCGCTCTCCAGTTTCTTTCTATCCAGCTGTCCCGAATGAGTAATGAATGAGAAAAATCCCTTTTCACTCGTGTCCATAACATCTTTGATATCGTCGCTGTCAACGGTAACATTTCCCTTGAATTGAATTTTCCGAATATAGACCTTCTCTCCCTCATCAATGTCATAGGTGAGGGCGACCTCATTGTTGGGAAGCTCTTCTACACGCTCCCTTATTTCAACATTGTAGAACCCTTCTCCGTGGTAATAATCCCGCAGCCGCTCTATGCTGTCTTTAATATCCCTTCTGTTGAGGATGGAGTATTCCTTTATACCTACGACCTTCTTGAGGTCTTTTTGCTCGATCTTCTTATTTCCTTTAAAGAGAATCTTGCCAATTGATTGTTTCTCGCTCACCTTGAAGGTGACCTTCTTTCCGCCAGGGACATCCTCAGCCTCTATCTGGACATCCTCAAGAAAGCCCATCTCATATACGGATCTGAGATCTCTGTTGAGGGCTTCCGGGTCAAACCTCGTCCCTTCTCGGCTCTCAACTACGGCAAGGATAGCGTCAGATTCGACCCTTTTGTTTCCCGAGACTGCAAGGGAGACTATGAGCGCAATACCTCTAATCCGGCTTGTCACCCTAACCGCCACGCTATCAATTATCTCAGCCAGATTGTCGATGCTATCACCAGTAACAAAGACCGTGGAAGGCCTCTTTTCAGTTGCTGTGGGCACAATGGTGAAGTCGAGGCTCACGTTCTCTCCGATCTGGGTAAGGGTTCCTTGTACGACCCAATCGATATCGTTGCCTCTTCCCTCTTCTCTGATGCGATCGAGATCCGATAGTGGTATACGATAGAGCTCGGTTTTCTTTAGGACTTCCGGATCGATCAGGTCAAAGCCTTCCTTGGCCAGTCGCGCTATTGCCATGGCCTGCATGCCCTCAACAAGATGATCCATTGGTCTCTCCATATGAATCTTGAAGGGTAGGACGGCTATGCGTTCCGATTCTGCTGCAGCAGCGGTGGCGGGTACCCCTTGGGGAAGCAGGAGGAAAACTACAGAAAATAGTGCCAGTATACAACCATGGTAGAAGTGTATCTTTCCGATCATTAATGTACTCGTTGCTGGTTGCTCGCTGCCGGTTACCTGTTCTATCGACTACTTGCCATCTGCTCTATGCTCGCCGGGGTGGAATCCCAAACCACAAGAAACGAGTAACCCGTAACAAGTGATGAGCAATGCTCACACAAACCTTCCGTCAATAAGACGCAATTCTCTGGACATCTGCCGAGCCAACTCCAGATTATGGGTGGCTATGATGAGGGCCAAGCCTTTGCTCTTATTAAGGGAAAGCAGCAGTTTTGTTATCTCGTTGCCAGTTGCATTATCCAGGTTTCCGGTCGGCTCATCCGCCAAAAGCACCTGCGGCCCCATAATCAATGCCCTTGCAATCGCAACCCGTTGCTGCTCGCCTCCAGAAAGCTCCCCGACCCTGTGACGGAGCCTCTCTTTTAATCCCATCTGAGAGAGCATGGCAACGGCCATCTCGGAGGATTCTTCTTTGCTGTAACCCGAAATGAGGGCGGGAATCCGGGTGTTTTCCTCGGCGTTGAATTCAGGAAGGAGATGGTGGAGCTGAAAGACAAAGCCGATCTCCTGATTCCTGATCTTGCACAGACTCAGCTCATCCATTCCGTATACATTGCGCTCCCCGAAAAGAACAGTGCCCTCAGAAGGCGGCTCAAGCGTTCCCATGATATTCAGGAGGGTTGACTTGCCAGATCCGGAGGGACCTGTTATGGCAAGCGATTCACCGGGGAGTACCTGTAAGTCGACTCCCTTGAGCACCTCAATGATCTTGCCATTATTCTCGAAATTCTTACGGACATTTTCTATCTGCAGCAGCGGTTTCATTTCTATTCGTATCTCAACGCCTCAACGGGATTCACCTTTGAAGCCTGCCACGAGGGGTAAATGGTTGCGAGGAAGGAGATGATTATTGCAGCCAATACGATTGAGACGATGTCCAGCCACTCCATCCTAACCGGCAGGGTTGTGATATAGTACACATCCGGGGGAAGCTTGATGAACTTGTATCTTGCCAGGATATGACAGAGGAAAGATCCAGAAACCAAGCCCAGAAAGGTACCAACAAGACCAACAAAGAGGCCCTGAAAGATAAAGATAGACATGATGTTTTTTGGCGATGCCCCCATGGTTCGCAGTATCGCGATATCGCGCGCTTTTTCCATCACCATCATAACAAGCGAACTGATGATATTGAGAGCGCCTACAAGAACGATCATGGTTAAGATGATAAACATGGTCACCTTTTCGAGCTTCAAGGCAGAAAAGAGGCTCTTGTTCATCATCTTCCAGTCTTTGGTCCAGTAGGGATACTGGAGCGTGCCCTGAATGGCTTCCCCGATCTTGTCGCTCTCATGTATATCCTCAACCTTTACCTCGATACCCGTCACCTCATCACCGAGAGAGAGGAACTCTTGAGCATCTGCCAGCGAGATGTAGACCATTGCACTATCATACTCGTACATTCCTGATTCGAATAGGGCCTTCACCTCAAATCTGCCCTCATTCGCAACCCTGCCCAGAGGCGTCAATTTACCCATTGGTGATACGAGCGTCACGATATCGCCCTGTACCGCCCCTATCTGTTTTGACAATTCACTGCCAAGAATGACTCCCTTCGTTTCAGCCTGGGTATCGGTTAAAACGCCGAGCGACCCGCCCCGTATCATTGAATCGATGTCTATTACCGAACCAGCTGTAACTGGATCTATACCCCTCAAGATAGCGCCGGAGATATTGCCGTAGCTCTTGATCATAATCTGGCTGTAGATAAATGGCGTTGCCGAAACAACACCATCCACGTTCAATGTCTTTTGAACTACCTCATCTATATCTCTGATACCCCCCTTGTAGCTCATGATTAGCAGGTGTGAGTTTACACCCAGTATCTTTTTCATCAAATCTTCTCTGAAACCGTTCATGACGGCCAGGACCACAATCAGAGCCATAACGCCTATCATAATCCCCAGAACGGATATGCCCGTTATGATCGAAATAAATCCTTGTTTTCTCTTTGCCTTGAGATATCTGAGAGTAAAAAACAGTTCAAAAGACACAGAATGAACTCCGCTTCGGTTCGTGATTGGGATTAATGGAACACTGGATTGATGGAAAGATGGGTTTGAAGCAAGAAACAGAATCAAAAATGATTTTCTCCGCCCTCAATACCCATCATTCCATGATTCCAAAATTCCGCCATTCCATATGGATAGCATACATGGCCTACCACCATAAAACGATGGCTTCAGTAACGTATGGAAATTCCGATTACATAATCATTTCTTTCTCATGTGGGGGAAGAGTATGACGTCCCTGATA
The DNA here is from genome assembly GCA_035527895.1 of Desulfatiglandales bacterium. Taxonomy (GTDB): domain Bacteria; phylum Desulfobacterota; class DSM-4660; order Desulfatiglandales; family B25-G16; genus JADFWK01. Next base: position 3,798 of record DATKZQ010000073.1, on the reverse strand, counting down.
GAAGGTGAGTCAGTCAGCACCATAACCAACCGGTCAATTCCGACGCCCTCACCCGCGGTCGGTGGTAATCCGTACTCAAGGGCTCTGATATAGTCCTCATCCATAAAGAGGGCCTCTTCATCACCCGAATCCCTCAGGGAGACCTGTTCGAGAAATCGTTCTCGCTGATCATCAGGGTTATTGAGCTCGGAGAAGCCGTTCGCAAGCTCCTTGCCGGCTGCGAACAATTCAAATCTCTCTGCAATTTCAGGCTCTGAATCCTTTCTTCTTGAAAGAGGGCTCACCTCTACCGGGTAGTTGATGATGTAGGTAGGCTGTATCAGCTTCGGCTCAACGAGCTGTTCAAAGAGCTTTACCACTATCCTTCCTCGCTCCTCGCTATCCGTCGCCTCTAGCCCCTTGGACCTGGCAAAATCCCGCAATGCCCGATCATCGGAGAGCGCATGCTCAGGCACCTTACCGATATCCAACAGTGAATCAGTCAATGAGATCCGGGGCCACGGGGTGGCAAAGTCTATTTCCATTCCCTGATAGGTAAGCGTCAACCGGTCAAAGAGGCTTTCCAGGACAAACCGAAAGAGCTTTTCGGTTAGATCCATGAGATCTTCATAGGTTGCATAGGCAACGTAGAATTCCAACATGGTGAATTCGGGATTGTGGTTGGTTGAGATCCCCTCATTCCGGAAATTTCTATTGAGTTCATAAATCCTCTCGAACCCACCAACAACAAGCCTTTTGAGATAGAGTTCCGGGGCAACCCTCAAATAGAGTTCCATACCCAGTGCATTGTGAAACGTCTTAAATGGCCGGGCTGTTGCGCCACCGGGAATCGCTTGCATCATCGGTGTCTCAACCTCGATAAAACCCTGGTTATCAAAGAACTCCCGGACCCTCTTGATTATTCTGCTTCTCAGTACAAAGGCGTGTCTCACATTATCGTTAACGATCAAATCAAGATACCTCTGCCGGTATCTGGTTTCTACATCGATCAGTCCGTGGTATTTCTCAGGCAGGGCTCTCTGTGCCTTTGACAGCAGCACAAAGGTCTCCGCGAGCAGGGTCAGCTCACCGGTCTTGGTCCTGAAGAGCCTTCCGGTAATACCCACATGATCCCCGATATCTATGAGCTTGAAGAGCTCGAAGCCCTCCTCCCCTACCCTGTCTCTCCGTATATAGGCCTGAAGCTTGCCCGTGCCGTCCTTGATGTGAATGAAGCTTGCCTTGCCGAAATCCCGAATGGACATAACCCTGCCTGCAAGGGTAAAGGAATCCGGTATCGTTTCAATCTCCGCACCGCTCAGGTTCCCAAACCGGTCAATCACCTCTCCCACGGTGATATCCCTTCGAAAGCCCGATGGATACAGGTTGATACCCCGCTCCCGAAGGTCTTGAACCTTTTTCTTTATCTCCTGTAAAAGCCTGCTCGTTTCATCCATGGAATTAAGGAAATCTTTTCTTGATTAATCCGCCATTTTATTTTATAGGAGCTTAGGTTTAGTCCAAACGTAGTCGTTAGTCAAGAAAAAGAAAAAATAATAAAATATCAACATGTTAAGCTACTTGATCTCGTCATGTGACAAAAGGCAGCCCCCAGCGGGCAGGAACAAATGGAGGCTATTCTGAAGGAAGGATACAAGATGCATGGCTATCGAAAATTTTGGAATGAAAGGGTGGAGACTTTATCCAATGACGAATTTACTGAAGTCCAGAACAATGCTCTCCTGAAGGAGTTAAGATATGTTTGGCAAAACTCCCAGTTTTATCAGGAAAAATTTGGGTCTGAGGGTATCGAATTAGGCGATATCAAAGGAATCGCTGACTTACAAAAACTTCCCTTTACAAAGAAACACGAAATCAGAGAGAGCCTCAGCTCTTCACCCCCTTTAGGAAAGCATGGGGCTGTGGATATTGGAGAGGTGATAAGGGTATATTCGACGAGCGGTACAACAGGAGATCCTACCTATATCGGCCTCACCTCTCATGATAGGGATGTCTGGCGGGAAACCGCTATGAGATCCATGTGGACCTGCGGCATGCGCCCAAATCATATCGTGCCTCTTCCAATAGGAACCTTCTTCATCGCGGCTTCCTATGGTGAGGCAATTGAAAGTCTTGGATCAACCCTTATTCCCGTTGGCATAGGTGCTACAGATAGGCTCATTGCGGCCGTGAAAAACTTGGGGGCCAATTACATCTTGTCCACAGCCTCCTTCCCTCTCTACCTAATACGCTATTGTGAAAAGAAAGGCATTGATCCAAAAACCTTTGGCATTAAAGGGTTCATGGTCGGCGGGGAGCCTGGTGGCGGCATCCCCCATATTCGCAAAAAAATAGAAGATGCTTTCGGGGCCGATGTGCAGGAATGCATGGGTAATGGCGATATGCTTGGGCTGATCTGGGCTGAGTGTGAATATAAAAACGGAATGCATTTTATTGGACAGGGAGCGTGTCATCCAGAAATAATAGATCCGAGTACAGGGAATCTATTGGAGGTAAAAGAAGGTGTTACGGGTGAGTTGGTTTATACTTCCATTGATAGGCAATGCCAGCCTTTAATCCGCTTTAGGACTCGAGACCATATAGCAGTAACTCAAACCGACTGCGAATGCGGCCGAACTGGGTATTGTATCAAATGCATTGGTCGAACGGACGATATGCTCATTACCTCTGGGGTCAATGTATATCCTTCTGCCATAAGGGATGTTATCGGAACCTTAATGCCAAAAGTCACTGGAGAGATCCTAATTCAACTTTTTGAGCCGCCTCCATCTGTGCAGCCTCCGATGAAAATCAAAGTGGAGCAGGGCCAAGAGCCGGGCGACTTGGGATTTCTTAAAAAGGAAATTGAAACATTATTAAGAGAAAAGCTTATCTTTAGTTCCAATGTCGAACTTGTACCTCCTGGCACCTTGCCTAAGTATGAATATAAAGCGCAACTGGTTGAGAGGACTTATGAAAAAAAAGTATCCGGGAAGGAACTTTGATAAACTCGCAAAAAGTCCCATCTCCCCTGCCCTTGCTCATGGGTTTCATGCCGTGTGGTGGGTTTGCACATGAAAGACAGGGGTCAGCGAAGTACCAACCCTTTAAAGGTAAGCTTTTTTTATGTTTTTTTCTTGACAGTAAACCCATCCCATCATAAATATGATGTTTCTGTTGATCAATTGGTATTGGCCTTTTATCATGTAGTGTTAAAGAAGAAATGGCTATCTGCATCCGAGATGCAGCGTGTATTGGAAATCAGAAATTACACGGCGGCGTAGCTCTACTCCGACATATAATTGATTATGATCAGATCAGCATTCTCATCAGGTATAAAGCGATTTGATGCCGGACATCGGGCAGAGAGGATTGTTGTTTCAGCCCTCTTTGCCTGTTCCGCCAGCGTTCCGAGGAACGAACGGGGCATTGATGATCTCTCCATGAATTCAATGAGCTTGGATTCATTGGGAAAGACTGTTTTGCGGCATTCCCAATCTCTGGTACCACAGGTTCTGCTGTATGCGTTTTTTTTCCTGTATGCGCTGGAGCGTCAGATAGCCGAATGCAAGAATGACCAGCAACACATGCCGTCGCCAGCCGGTCCAGCTTCTGCCTTCATGGTGATCCAACCCCAGTTCCTCCTTCAATTGCTGGTAGCCCTGCTCGATCCAGAAGCGTTCATGAAAGAGACGAACCATCTCCAAAGTCGGCATGTCTTGGGGCATATTGCTGAAGAAGTAGCGGAGTTCATATTCTCCCCCATCCTTCTTTCTTCTCTCGATGATCAGCCAGACTTCTTCATGAACAGTTCCCTTC
>DATKZQ010000072.1:0-2663 GCA_035527895.1 Desulfatiglandales bacterium | reverse complement strand
GCTGGTTTCGGTGGCGCTGTTTTATCTGGGGGTATTCTTCTGCCTCAGCATCACCCTGCCATATGGAAGCCGGTTTCTGCTCGATTTCGAAACCGACCGAATCAAAGCGGTCATCTCCGTTCGAAAATTCATAGACTTCTGCCTTGTATTGACATATGGTTTTGGGCTAATCTTCGAACTGCCCGTGGTCATGTTGCTGTTGGGAAAACTCGGCCTTGTAGATGTCGAAAAGCTGGCCGGATTTCGGCGCTACGCCATCCTGGTCATTACCATTGTGTCAGCGATATTGACGCCGACCCCGGACATTTTCAACCTGGCACTGATGGCCGTTCCGCTGTATCTTTTGTTCGAAGTGGGAATTATCGGTATGCGGATTGGACGCAAAAGGTGAGTTGGATTGATAAGGACTTTTGGAACAATCCTGATATGATAACATTCGTTCCCAAAAACAATCGATAATTCCATAAATAGTTGTTTTTTGCTTGGAAGATCTCTATCTCACTAGTATCGGCATGCCAAAAAGTGGCCAGATAGTGACGATGGCGATCCCCAGGACGATCATCAGAATGATACTCATCCATACGCCGTGTCGGAAGAATTCTCCAGGTCAACCAGAAATGGGAGGAGCTAATTTCTTTCTGCGTCGGCTTGAGGCCGAGAGGTTTCAAGAGTATGGCTGACAGGAGCCTTATGAATCGAGAGGTTCACGTACGGATGTGTGTCCAGGTAAGGTTGGTATGTTCAGCAGGAGTCAGTCCTGCCAGGGTAAGAATCAGAAGCCCTGTAGCTTGGATGGCAGGTACAAGGGAAACCGACTGCCTGAAGCCCATCGACAAAGCAATCCTTAAGGGATGTGAGCGAGTCACCGGGCCATAACGAAAATGAACGCACAGGTGGCCCCGAAAGTGAGAATCCCCGGAGGCCGAGCCCGCAACCGTAGGGCGAAGACAGAATGGACAGCCGAAAACTGATTGATACGGCTAATCCACTCCGGCGGGGTGGTAGCGATAGCACGGTGGCAAGGACACACCGAGCAACTGGAGAAGCCCTCCTCGTCCCAGGGAGAAATTCTTGGAGCAAGGTAGGTTCTATAACCGTGAACAGCGGGAAGTGAACCGAAAGGCGAGAGGGTGGCGGAAGGGTTCGTATGAGCAATGAACCGGAGTAACGTCCGGGGAGCAAAGGAACCATGCTGTTAACAATCTTCTGACAACACTGGGAGGCAGGGACGCGATGACAAAGACGTCTATCAGTCTGCAAGACCTGAGAAGGAAGATATACCTGAAGGCGAAGGCTGACAAAACATGGCGGTTTTGGGGGCTTTACGTTCATGTCTGTAAAATGGAAACGCTTAAATGGGCTTATCGCGATGCCAAGGAAAATGATGGAGCGCCGGGAATAGACGGCGTAACATTTGAAGACATCGAAAAGCCTGGATTGAAAGGCTTTCTTGAGCAGATACAAAGCGAGCTGTTCTCCGAAACATATCGTCCCATGCGCAATCGAAAGAAGGAGATACCCAAAGGCACTGATCAAGTCAGGGTTTTAGGGATTCCTTGCATTCGAGATCGTGTGGTGCAAGGGGCGCTCAAACTTATCTTAGAGCCGATATTTGAAGCTGATTTTCAACCCGGATCTTATGGTTATCGTCCGAAGCGAACCGCTCATGCGGCCATCAATCGTGTGGCTGAGGCAGTTGTGAAAAATAAAACCCGTGTCATTGATTTGGACCTTAGGGCGTATTTTGACAATGTTCGGCACGATATTTTGCTGAGGAAGATGGCCGACCGAGTCAACGATGACAAGGTTATGCGCTTGCTGAAGCTGATTTTAAAAGCCAGCGGTAAGCGGGGCGTTCCCCAGGGTGGGGTGATTTCACCGTTGCTCAGCAACATCTATCTCAATGAGGTAGATAAGATGTTGGAGCGCGCCAAGGAGGTCACTCGGCGTGGCAGATTCACATACATTGAATATGCTCGTTTTGCCGATGATCTGGTGATCTTGGTAGATGGCTTCCGGAAATGGGAGTGGCTTTTAAAGGCCGCTTATAAACGGCTTGTAGAGGAGTTTGAGAAGCTCGATGTTCAGATGAATCAAGATAAGACCCGAATAGTAGACCTTACCCAAGATCAAACCTTCAGTTTTCTGGGGTTTGACTACAGACGTGTTAAGACGCGTCGAAGGGTGCGGGGTGTGAGAATCACGCCCCGGATGAAGGCACGAACCGTCTTATTGGGAAAACTCAAGGATGTGTTCCGTCGCCATCAATCACAACCGGTAGATCGGGTTATATACCTGATTAACCCGATCATCAGGGGATGGGTCAACTATTTTCGGGTCGGAAACTCCAGCAAGTGCTTTGGATATATCAAAGACTGGGTGGAGAAAAAGCTCAGACGTCATTTGATGCATGCGAGAAAACGCCGGGGCTTCGGCTGGAACAGATGGAATAGGGCCTGGCTTTATGAGACTCTGGGATTGTATAACGATTATGGAGTCCGATATTACAGGGCCTGAAAGTGCTGCCAGTTCGATAGGTCCCATAAACTTTCAGATGAAGTTAACAGGGAAAGCGTAGTGCGGGAAATCCGCATGCTGCGTTTGACGTGGCGGGAACTGGAAACGGACCCATAAGGCACCGCGCCAGTTCTCGACCCTACCTG
>DATKZQ010000071.1:0-35073 GCA_035527895.1 Desulfatiglandales bacterium | reverse complement strand
CAGAGGAGTGGGCGTTTCAAAACGGCGCACACAGGCTGGTACCTTAGTGCTAAGGCTTATGGGGCGGTGCGTCGGTTTGAAACGGCCCTGTACGGGGCCTTGTTAAGAGGGCAGAGCAAAAAAAGATATCTCCATGCTTTTGTATCGTTAGTTTCTTAGGAGGCACTTTTTTGAGGATGGAGGAATACCGTAATGGAGGAGAAGGAAAAAAAGGAAAAGGTTCCTCGGCAGCCGATGCCTGAGCAGGAGCCCAAGGAGAGAGTAAAGAACTATAAAGAGGTTCCTCATGGCTATTCTCCCGAAACTGCTATGCTCGAGGCAAGCAGGTGCCTTCAGTGTAAGAACCCCGCGTGCAGGAACGGTTGTCCAGTAGAAATAGATATCCCCGCTTTCATTGCCGAGATCAAGGAAGGAGAGTTTGCCAAAGGGATTGCAAAAATAAAGGAGAAAAACCTGCTTCCCGCGGTCTGCGGCAGGGTCTGTCCGCAAGAGTTACAGTGTGAGAAGGAATGCATCTTAGGAAAGAAGGGAGAGCCTGTCGCTATTGGAAGGTTAGAGAGATTTCTTGCAGACTGGGAGAGGTCTAACGGCAGGGCCCCGGTCCGGGAAAGTGAGACCGCCGCAGAACCAACGGGCATAAAGGAGGCATCGACCGGTAAACGGGTGGCAGTCGTGGGCTCCGGACCATCAGGGCTGACTGTGGCGGGAGATCTCATCCTCAAGGGCCATGATGTTACCGTGTTTGAGGCCTTTCAGGTCCCCGGTGGGGTTTTGATTTACGGAATCCCAGAATTCAGACTACCCAAGGCTATTGTAGCCGCTGAGGTTGACTACATGAAAAAACTTGGGGTGAAAGTTGAGTGCGATACGGTTGTTGGTGCCACGGTAGCCGTCGATGAGCTCTTCGAACAGGGTTATGACGCAGTCTATGTCGGGGTAGGGGCCGGACTCCCGGTATTTATGAATATTCCCGGAGAAAATCTGATCGGTGTCTATTCTGCCAATGAATATCTGACGAGAAGCAACCTCATGAAGGCGTATCTCTTCCCTGAATATGATACGCCGATTATCAGGGGAGAGAATGTGGCTGTGTTCGGGGCAGGGAATGTAGCCATGGATTCTGCGAGGACGGCGTTGCGCCTTGGTGCAAGTACAGTGAAAATCATCTATCGACGTTCCAGGCAGGAAATGCCTGCCAGAGGCGAGGAGATCCATCACGCCGAAGAGGAGGGAGTAGAATTTCATCTGCTCGCCACTCCCCTGGAGTTCATCGGTGACGGCGACGGGCGTCTGGCTGGGGTGAGGTGTCAGAGGATGGAGCTGGGTGAGCCCGATGAATCTGGGAGGCGCAGGCCTGTGCCGGTTGAAGGGAGCGAATTCGAGATAGCCTGTGACACGGCGGTTGTTTCCATCGGTGCCGGTGCAAACCCGCTCTTAACCAAGGCAACTCCTGACATCCAGCTAAACAGGCGGGGCTATATTATTGCCGAGCCTGAAACAGGTAAGACGACAAAAAAAGGCGTTTGGGCCGGAGGCGATATCGTTACCGGACAGGCAACCGTTATCCTCGCCATGGGTGCCGGCAGAACCGTTGCCAACTCTATTCATAATTACCTGACGTTGGGCTGGTAGATTTCCCGTAACCTTGCACGTGACCCCGTATCGCGTGTCACTTCATGCGGCTTCACACCGGTGTAATACCGGGTCACCGATATTGATCGAGCACATCAACCCTATGATCGCGACAAGGGGGGTTCTTAGTGCGAGCCCCTACAAATCCTCATCGCCATAAAAGACTTATGGACAAGGTGAAGGCACGTTCGGCTGAGACCCTCGCCTGATTCCGAAAACTCCTCGTCTCCAGATCACCTTACTCATCCGGAACAATTACCCTGGAAAGAGTTACCTATCGCTCTTGTTGGTGCTGCAGGACCTTTTTCTTGTAGACCGGCGCCTCGAGGTCTACCTCCCTTCTGGATTGGATTATAATAATGGAGATAATGACCAGAAGCCCCCCGAATATCTGCCATGGTGTGAGGAACTCATGCACGAAGATGAAGGACAGAAGGCCCGCTGAAATCGGTTCCAAAGTGGCTACAATGGAGGCCCTGGTAGTCCTCAGGTGCTCTATACCCATGAAGTAGAAACCGAACGGAAGCACCGTTCCACACGATGCAATATAGAGGACGAGAAACCAGAGCCGAAGCTCTGTTCCCCATGAGATGAGGTTCTTCGGGTGCAGAACGATATTTAAGATAAGGGCAGCAAAGACAAAGGCATAGAAGAGCACCGACCAGGGGCTGTACCGATGCATGACCCTTTCACCGAGCAGGCTGTAAAAGCTGAAAAACACCGCCGAGAGCAAACCGGCAATAACCCCCTGAAGGTTTAAAGACAAGAAGGAGGCACGGTAAGCCTCTACCGCGAAAAAGCAGCCGGTAAAGGCCAAAAAAAGCGAGATCACCTTCCAGCGATCCATCCGTTCCTTGAGGAAAAGATAGCTGTAGACGGCCACGAAAAACGGTGTCAGATACTGCAGCAGGATAGCAATGGCCACCTTGATCTTGGAGATGGCGACGAGATAGGTCACCTGAACCCCGGCAAAACCGAGCGCGCCCAAGGGTATGAAGTACCATAAATCCCTTACCTTGATCTTCAGAAGCCCGGTCTTAAATACCAGGAGATAGGCCAGCACAAGAAGGGCTGAAAAGGTTACCCTGGACTGCACCAAGACATAGGGATTTATACCCCTGTTGAAAAGGTATTTGGAAGCGGTTCCGGCCGATGCCCATAAAACAGCTGCACATATAACGAGGAGGTACGGTTTTATTTGGCTCGGTTTGTCTTTGTTCCGCATAAGAGTTGTTACCCGATCATATACCCAGTATTACTTTGCTTTATTCAAACTGAGACTCGGCATTCTCCAGATGCCTTACCTAGGTGAAATCACCTGATTAGAAAACAGAATCTCAACATTCCAGCGGGTCTGTAACCGTGGAGTCGAACGCTACAAGGAGTAAAGCATTACTCCGTTATCACATTTGAGTGAAATTGAAGGGCGCCAAGGGGAGTCTTAATAGGATAATCGGGGCCACACAGTGGCCCCGATCTCATTAAAGGGTGGTGCCTTACTTAAACGGTATCAGCTTTCCGCCTTGATAAACCATTTTTTGGTAATAGTCGGTTACCTGCATTCCATCCTGATCAAAGCTCTTGTCCCCGGTAACTCCACCATAGACCTTGCTCACACCATGTAGGGCATTGGCGATTTTGTCGGTATCAGTGCTTCCTGCCATACTAAGCGCCAAAGCAGCAACCCAGGTGGCATCATAGGCATAGGCACCGAATGCAGTTTGTTTAGCCTCTTTACCATATTTTTTCTGGTACGCAGCCTGGTATTGCTCTAAACGAGTTCCGCCTGTCATGCCAACTTCAAGACCTTTTATCCCTTCAGCGGTTACCGGAATGACCTCATTGCTCCACATTGTCGGGTAATCTGCATACCAACCCTTAGAGGGCTTTAACCCCATCTCGTAAGCTTGTTTTAGAATCAATTTACTCTCTGTTCCGTAAGCGGTAAAGAAGACTACCTCCGGCTTTTTCGCAAAGAGGCGCTCGATCTCAGCCCGGTAGTCTGTTTTCTTCTCGTCGTAACGTACAGCCTCCAGCCACTGTTTGCCGGCCTTTCTTACGGCTTTTTCGGTCCAGATCTCGATCCCTATGCCAAAGGGGTTGTTCACCGTGATAGAGGCAAATGTTTGGGCCCCACTCTCAAGGGCAAATTCCCCTAGCATTGTACCCATCACCTCATCCAGGCCTATGATGTTGAAGAAGTAAGGTCCGATCTCTCGAAGCTTAGGGCTCGTAGAGGCCTCAGCGATCTGGATCACCTTCTTTGAATTGGTCCATTGTCCGGTTGGTAGACTTATCCCGCTTGAATAGGCCCCCAAGATCAGAGGCACCTTATTGATCTCCACAAGTTTGTGGACAGCATCCATTCCACCCTTGGGACTCGATTCGGTATCCTCCCAGATGATCTTTAGCGGGCGACCATAAATCCCCCCGGCGGCATTGATCTCTTCCAAGGCCAGCTCTTCCCCCCTCTTCATATCAAGTCCTTGTACCGCATTCGTTCCGGTTAAGGGACTGATAGAGCCAATGATTATGGGTTCAGCAGCATCAACTGGAAAAGACATTCCAGCGATTAAAAGCCCTGCCAAAAGAAATACCCCAACGATGCTCAAAGCAAATCTTTTCATTTTCTCCCTCTTTTGCATTAAATTGTTATGAGTGCGTGAACTTGCTCAAGCGATCTGAATTCTCCTTTTCTCACCTCCTTCCTTCTTAATTCTATGTATCGAAATTTTTAAGACTTATTGACATTATGTCTGTTTTGGTAGCAATCAATTTATCCCATCCTCATAGTAGGCAGTAAACAGTACGCACTAGACAGCAAAAAGCAAGGAGTTTGTATGGTGCCTACTGCTTACTGCTATTTCAGAGTGGAGCGGAGCTCAGTTCCTATCCTCCCAGATAGGCCTCTCGGATCTTTTGATTAGACAATATCTTGTCCGCACTATCATCAAATTCGTTCTGCCCCATCACCAGCACATAACCTCGATCAGATATACTCAATGACTGATAGGCATTCTGCTCTATAATAACGATAGCCCTACCCAATTTTTTATGGATATCCGTAATGGTAAAGAAGACCTCCTCTGCCATTCTTGGGGAAAGCCCAGCTGAAGGCTCATCCAGCATAAGAACTTCTGGGTCTGACATTAGGGCTCGGCCCATAGCGAGCATCTGTCTCTCGCCGCCACTCAGAGTACCGGCCTTTTGTTTTAGTCTCTCGGCCAGGATAGGAAAAAGTTGAAAGGCCCTCTCCATTCTCTCTCTGATTACCTCCTTACTTTGAAGAAAACCGCCCATCTCCAGGTTTTCTCTCACAGTGAGCGAGGGAAATACATTCCCAAGTTGAGGAACATAACCAAAGCCTCGAATGACTTTTTCGTGGGGCTTGAGATTGGTAACATTGTCCCCCTTCCAGCATATCTCACCTTTGAAGATGGGTATATAACCCATAATTGCCTTAAGCAATGTAGATTTCCCGGCCCCATTGGGACCGATGATGGTAATCGCCTCCTCGTTCTCCAAATACACAGAGACACCGTGTAGGATCTCCGATTTTCCATATCCAGCAACTATATTGTTAGCCTCAAGAATCTTCATGGAGTAGCTCGCGTTTCGTACTTCCGGAAAGGTAGGCCTCCAGGACTTCCTCATTCTGTTGAATCTCTTCCGGCGTTCCTTCTGCAATCTTTTTGCCGAAGTTTAACACGATGACCCTATCGCAAATCTCGCTGATAACCTTCATGTTATGCTCTACCAGGATAATGGTGATCCCTTTTTCGTCCCTCAATTTCTTTATAGCAACCATGAGGTCTTTCACCAGCGTTGGGTTAACACCAGCTGTTGGCTCGTCCAGCAACAGAACCAGAGGCTCTGACATTAGTATCCTACCCAGGGATAATAGCTTTTTTTGGCCACCAGAAAGATTTTCCGCGTACTCATTTTTTAGATGTGTTAGCTGGATAAGTTCGAGGATCTCATAGGCGTTTTTCAGATGTTTTTCATTCTCCCTCCTTATTGTTAGGGGATGTAGAAAGACATTGAATATTCCTTCTCCGCTCTGGTTCTTGGGGGCCAGAAGGAGGTTCTCCAGCACAGTCATCTTTTCAGGCACCTCGCTAATCTGGAAGGTCCTACCAATTCCCAGCATCGCTATGCTATAGGGCTCAATACCTTCAATCTTGTCTCCTTTAAGAAAGATCTCTCCGCTGTCTTTGTTATAAAAACCGGATATCACATTGAAAAGGGTGCTCTTGCCCGATCCGTTCGGACCAATGAGTCCTGTAATAGAGTTGGGTTCTACACTAAAACTCACCCCATTAAGGGCGAGGATGCCACCGAAGTTCTTATATACGTTTTCTACCTCAAGCATATTGCCAGTTTTCAAAAGGTCTCTCTATTCATTATTGAATTAGCATTCAGCTTCCAGAAAAAACAAAGGGTCGAATGAAGTTCCCTTTTAGCGAACTAGGTCAACACCTTGGAGATAACTTATTGTTCTTCTTGCTCGTGCTGATTGCTGACCGCCGGCCGCTTAATAAATCGTCTTTTTCTCTTTGATTAATCCTTCCTTCATGAAGAGCATAGCTGCGACAATTAGTACCCCTATTGCCACCATCCTGAGGCTTGCCAGGGTGACCGCTTCAATGGGAATGTAATCCTTAAGGAATCGTGTTGAATAGTAAAATATCATTATGATAACTGCCCCTAAGATTGCTCCTCTGTTGTTGGCCTTTCCGCCAACAATCACCATGGCCCAAATAATAAATGTCTCCAAGGGCAAAAACTGATCGGGGCTTACGAAACCATGGTAGTGGGCCCAAAGGCAGCCTGCCAAACCCCCAAAGGAACCCCCTATCGCCATTACCTTCATGCGAAATCCCTTCACATCCTTTCCCAGGACCTGAGGAAGATTATCCCCTGATCTGATACTCTTTATCACCCTCCCAAAGGGAGACTGGGTCAGGGTATTGATGATTACGTAGGTTGCTATCAGGCACACGAGAACAATTGCAAAGTAAAGGAAGGGGTACGTATGAGCTGAGAAGAGGGATCGAAGGGGCTGAGGAATACCTCCAATGCCGAAGGAACCGCCCTGATAAGGCCCGCCACCCACAACCCAGTCTTCATTTAAGAAGAAGATTCGAACGATCTCTGCGGCGGCGAGCGTGGCGATTGCCCAGTAGTCTTCCTTGAGATTAGCGGTGGGTATAGAAATGACGTATCCAAAAAGGCCGGCAATGAGCATTGCTCCCAAAAGACCAACAATGAAAGGCATCTTAAACACGAGCACAATGATGGTGGATATATATGCTCCTATACAGAAAAATGCCACTTGGCCGAAGTTGGCCAATCCAGCAAAACCATATTGGAGGTTAAGGCTTAGGCTCAAGATACCATAGATACCCATCATTATGGCCAGATAGACTAAAAAGTTGACAAAACCCATCAACCCCCCTTTTTCTTTCCCAAAATCCCGCGAGGCCTTATGAGCAATACCAGGATTAGTATGATGAAGCTGATAGCCGGCTTGTATCCTGTGGGAATAAGTAGTTCCTTAGCGAAGTCCAGAATTCCACCTAAGCTCAGTATCTTTCCAAAATTGATATACAGGCCGAAGTTCTCAGCAAAGCCAAGTACCAGGGCTCCCAACATAGCCCCGTAAGGGTTGCCTATACCACCCAAGATGGTGGCACAAAATACTGGAACAATAATCGCAAAGCCCATATACGGAAGGATATAAGTTTCCAGTCCAATCAGGATACCACCAAGAGAAGCAAAGCTGATCGCGATAAACCAAACCCAGGTGATAATTCTTTCGGTGGCGATACCGCTTGCCTGCGCAAGATCAGGGTTATCAGAGGAGGCTCGCATAGCCTTGCCTAACGTGGTGTGATGAAGCAATAAGTGAAAGGCGAACACGGCAGCCAGTCCCACAAGGATAATCCAGATCTGCAGCGGCGTAATTCGAAAGTATTCAGTGATTATCGGTGCTTGTGGGGCTACCGAGAAGTTTTTGGCATCTGCTCCCCATATTGCCCTTATCGAGTTTCTTAAGGCAATCGCAATTCCCAGGGATGTCACCATTACGATAATACCACTGCTGCTTCTCATCTTTTTAAATACTGTCCTATCGATTGCAATCGAGAAGAGCCCAGCAATCACGGACGCTATTATGGCAGCGGGCACGATATGTAGCCCTAAGGTGACATTCAAAAGAAGGGTCAAGTAGACCCCAACCACGGCAAATTCGGTGTGGGCAAAATTTGCAAATTTGAGTATGTCATAAACTATTGTCAGCCCCAGGCTCAGAAGGGTCAACTCAGATGCCCTAACAATGCTGTTGAGCACAACCTGCGTAAAAGTCATAAAGGTTTTCTCTTATTGTTGTTTCATAAGTCAGAACTTGGTAGGGCTGTTTTCAGACTGGTTATGACTTTTGTGTTTAATACGAGCACTGGCTGATCAAGAAGTTACAGCGGCACATGGTAAGGAGAATGGCACATATCAATATCAGTACCTTTTCGCCTTGCTTGTCAAGAAAAATATATCAACTAAGGGTGTTCTGTTTTTAGTAGGAACGTGGAGGATAGCCTGTAATTAGAGATAGTTTGGCTCGGCCACCTGCACTATGGTCTCAAGTCGTCCACATACTTTTTAACTTTGGCTATCTGGGTGATTCTTTCCTCGGCCATCCGGTCGGCAGCCAGATACGTGGGGGTCTTATCCCTGTCGGCAATTTCGAAAACCCGCACCATGTTGTCATAGATATGTGATACCTTTTCCTTGCCTCGTTCATGACTGACGCCGCCGACGCCCAGCCTGTCAGTGTCATATATAGTCCCGCCGGCATTGGTGATGTAATCGGGCGCGTACACAAACCCATTTTCCTCCAACAGATCCCCATGGCGTTCTTCCTTGAGCTGATTGTTGGCACTGCCGCAGATAATCTTGCAACGCAATCGGGTCAGGGTGTTGTCGTTGATGATAGCACCCAAGGCACAGGGGCAAAATATATCGCAGCCCACATCGTAAATGGCCTCGGGATCCACCGTTTCCACGCCGTACTTATCAATCATGGCATCCACCTTGTCTGGATCGATGTCGGTCACCACCATTGTTGCGCCCAGCTCATGGAGCTGGCCAACTACATTGTGCCCCACGGCCCCTAGGCCCTGGATCGCTACCCTTTTGTCCTCCAAGCTGGTGGAGCCGTATACACGATTGCAACAGGCCTGCATTGAGCGAATCGTCCCAAAAGCCGTCATAGGGGCGATGTCCCCAGCACCGCCCAGATAGGTTGGCAGGGTCACAACGTGTTCGGTCTCCATGCGGATGTATTCCATGTCCTTTAAGGTTGTGCCCACATCCTCACCGGTGATGTACTTCCCTCCCAGGCGATTGATGAACTTTCCCAGGGCCCGGAAGATTGGTTCCCTATCCTTACGGCTGGGATCTCCGATGATCACCGCCTTACCACCACCCAGGTTAACCCCCGCAGCCGCATACTTATAAGTCATACCCCTGCTCAGCCGCAAAGCATCCTCAATGGCGTCCATCTCGCTGTCATACTGCCACATGCGGCAACCGCCGGTAGCAGGACCCAAGGTGGTGTCGTGAATGGCAATAACGGCCTTGAAATCAAGGGTCTTGTCCTGGCAGAGCAACAGGTTCTCGTAATCATACTTTTCCATATATTCGAAAATGGACTCCATAGTAGCCTCCTTTCTCATGATGGTATATCATTACTCCGTCTTGTCCAAACCCTCGTCGGCGTACATGCGCTTTACCTCAGCCCTGCCGGCAATAATCGCCTCCACAACAAGGGCATTGTTGGGCGGGCAGCCCTTCACATGCCGTTCAGTTTGGCTTTCTTTGGGCGTACACTTGCCCACGGTGACGATGCTCTCCCGCGGAGCACCTTCAGGTAATGGAGCACCACCGGTCACCACCGTGATGCCCGGCAGGTACAGCAACTGGTCTGCATTGCGCATATCAATGAACGCACTCATGACCGTATTGCGGCAGCCCGTACAGGTGGCTTCCCCCTGTATCAGTTGGAATCCCTCCACACCCTCTACAGGGTTATCCTCAATGGAGCGAAGAAAGCGGCGCTTGACCCTTTCCAAGGGCTGTCCAACTATCTCTATCTGATCTGGATCCATCACGCCCAGTCCCCGTGCCGCTGCATTCACCGTCAGCAATGTCTCAGCGGGCTCATAACCAATAAGCTGTGCGCAGGTGGAGTCTACAGCTACAAGGTCCTTCCCCGCTACAATGAGGTTCATCTCCACGGGTTTGCCGAAAACTGGGCCCACACCCTCTTGGCATATGATAGCATCCACTACAGCCAGTTGGGGTTTCACTGCAGACATGAGATCAATGACCGCCTCAAATAGCCCCTCCTGGTGGTTGGCCTTCTTTCCGTTGTCGGTTAAGAGCCCCTTGAGGTTCTTGATGGCGCAGGTCATCTCCGTCTGATCGTGGGTCTTAAGCTTGGGTACACTGATGATTACATCTGCCTGCTGCACCAGTTCCCAAAACGGCAGAGTCTCAAACACCTTGCCGTTGGGTACGGGAATGTCCACGGAGGAGGTCTTCTTCAAATTGATCACCTCATAGCCCATCTCTCGAAGCTCTCTGTAGCCCGAAGCCTGAATAACCTTTTCTGTATCAACTCCTACAGCCGACGATTCGGCAATCACCGGACGGCCCCCCATCTCCTTTACCATATCAGCAAGAGCACGCGGCACCTCCGGAATGGTGATGCATCCCGCATCCCTGTCCACCGGAGGGGCTACCCAGCTGGGGTTGATGAGAACCAGATGCCCGGGCTTGATGATATCCTGGATACCCCCGATCAGGTCGAGCGCCTTGCGCACCGCATCTCGGATTTCGGGATATTCAGGTTTCTGACCTGTTTTAACAATGGAAACCTTGACTTTGCTCATATCAAAACCTCTTCACAAAAACGATTCCAGGAAATTATATACCTGAATCTATCTGTACATACAAATATAGGATACTGGCTCGCTGACTTTTACATCGAACGTGGAGTTGGCCGGGATCACGATGGTATCTCCAATCTTAGCCGTTTTCCAATCAGAGTCCGGAGGACGAATCTCAAATTCACCCACAGTGAGTGTGATGTGCTCTTCTTTTTCGGTGTCAATAGAGTACGTTCCTGGTAACAGTACGCCAGCCGTGTATTGGGTTCCGTGCAGTTCAAATCCCAAGCTCTTGATCTTACCCGCAAAATATTCATTCACTTTGATCATGATTGCTATCCCTCCCTGCCAAGTTCGATTCTCATTGATTTAGCCCCTAGGGTAACTAGGAGGTTTGGTTTTCTCTAAATCTAGAAGAATTCGGCTCTGTTTGAAGGCTTCATGGCTTGCCCTGAGGATTCTGTTCAGGATCCTGCAGGGATTCTGTAGCTCCCCATGATATCAATAACCTCTTTGATCGTGCCCCTGTCAAGCGATTTCTTTCAGAAGAATTTGTGATTAAAAGGCACTCCGGTTCGGTCAACCACGGGGGATGATTACGTTGTGATGAGAAAGAACCTGGGTCTGCAGGAGTACAGATATCCGGACGAATTTGTGTTGACACACTACGCTGCTACTATATATGTGTAGCAGTTAGTATCGTTCAAAAGTGTTGCCATAAACAATGGTGAGTGATAATTCTCGTCTTGGGGAGATCATTATCCGCCCATTCTCCAGTTCAATATACCATCCTGTCAGCACTGCTTTGAGGATACTAGAAGATTGGGGATTTTAACATAATCGATTATTGCCTTAGCTCCCCAGCAGAGCGATGGGCATTCATCTAACCTGACATGGCAATCGTGAGGGATATGGATATCTTTTTTTGCACCGAACTGGGCAGGTGCTTTGAGCCTGCTCTTTCCCGATGATCCAGGCGCGCGCCCGTCCCTTGCGCAGACTTCCACACCCAGTGAAGTGGGCGTCACCTTAAAAGCAGCTCGCCCCTGGCCCAGACCTGGCACGGTAGGACTTTGTTTAGAGCCACGCATACCTATGAAGTTGCGAAACAGGATCATATTCCCGTGTCGTCGCGCCAGGGCAGGCCGCCTTCATCTGCAGCATAAGCGAGCATAACAGCATGGGCTTCTTCGGTGTCAAAAAAAGACATCCATATCCCTCGGGACAGCGTAGTTACGGGGCTAAGGCAATAATCGAATAACATAATTAAGTGGGAAACTGACCTTTATAGAAGGGAGGATAAGCAATGGAATCACAAAAGATGCTGTATCTATCCAAGCGGGATGTTGAGAATGTAGGCCTGGCAATGGGGGAAATCATTGAGGCCCTGGATGAAGCCTTCAAGGAGAAAGGTCTTGGCAAGATTGAAATGCCTCCCAAGCCGGGGATTCATCCTATGCCCGAGGCGTTCATACATGCAATGCCGGCATATATCCCCTCTCTCGGTTCAGCTGGGATTAAATGGGTTAGTGGATATCCTGAGAACCATAAGCGGAATCTGCCATATATCAACGGCCTGCTCATTTTAAACGACCCTGAAACGGGGGTTCCCATATCGGTGATGGATTGCATCTGGATTACGGCCATGCGAACCGGTGCTGCTACTGCTGTGGCAGCGAAGTACTTGGCAAATACTGATTCAAGCACCGTCGGAATCATCGGATGCGGCGTTCAGGGCAGGACCAATCTAAGAGCCCTTCAAATCGTCCTTCCCAAGCTTCGTGATGTACCGGCTTACGACATTTCAGGAAATGCGGCCAACAGATATGCCGAGGAGATGAGAAGCGAGACAGGGCTGAATGTTGTGGTGGTGGGAAGTCCTGAAGAGGCTGTCAGAGGTGCCGACGTTATCGTGACGGCAGGCCCCATCCTCAAAACCCCCAATCCTGTGATCGAAAATGACTGGGTCAAGCCGGGGGTTTTCGCCTCCCCTGTTGACTTCGATTCCTACTGGAGGAAATCCGCTTTTGATAACTGCGACAAGTTTGTCACCGATGATAGGGATCAGTGCCTGTACTACAAATCCCTCGGATATTTTCAGCATGTATCTCATATCTACGCCGACCTCGGCGAAATTGCTGCCGGGCTGAAGCCTGGCAGGGAGCATACAAGTGAGAAGATCATCTGTGCAAACCTCGGGCTTGCCATGGATGACATGGCAGCGGCCATAAAGATCTATAAAAAGGCGCTAGAGAAGAATATTGGAACCTGGCTGGAGCTTTAGTTGCATTGATGATGCCCCGTATTATAGAGCATGACTCTAAGGTCGTTAACTGAGGTCCTCCCCGGATCTTAACTTTGATTTATCCTGCCTTCATTCCGCATCCTGCATGATGCCATAACCATTTTTTACAGGCAGAACAAAAAGCTTCACAAAGGCGCTCGAAATATAATAATGGTTAAACCATTCTAAAGAGGCTGGTAAGTACCTGTTTCGAGAAGCAAGACAAAATAGGATATTTCAGGATGTGGTTGAGCAGATCCAGGAGGCCATTCTTCAGGGCAGTCTGAAGGCAGGGCACAGGCTACCCCCTGAGCGTGAGCTCAGGGAGATGTTCAAGACCAGCAGGGGCACCCTCCGGGAGGCCTTGCGGGTATTGGAGCAAAAAGGCCTGATTACGATTAAGACCGGGGTCAGCGGAGGCCCCATCGTAAATGCCGTGACTCACCGTCAGGTGAGCGAGAGCCTCGCGTTGTTAATACGGTATCAAAGGGTCTCTCTGAGGGATCTCGCCGAATTCCGGGAGGGTGTGGAAGGTATTGTCGCAGGTCTTGCGGCGAAGAGGGCAAAGAAGAAAGATATTCAGCAGTTGAGAGAACTCCTATCTGAGGCGAAGGCCCGCCTTGATGAGGGTGCTTCCCAATGGGATGCGTTCATACGGATAGATAATGAGATCCACTTGGCTTTGGCTCGCATAGCGGGAAACCCCGTCTATGAATCGATCATTCAGACGATTTACAACAACATTCATCTCTATTTTGATCGGTTCCTTCCGCGGGAGGAGAGAATTCTAAAGCAAAACTATCGAGATCTGCGTAAGATCGTGAAGGCGGTGGAGGAGGGTAAAAAAGCTGAGGCTCATTCGCTCGTGCAAGACCACGTGTGTCGATTCAATCGGCTGATGGAGAAAAACCAAAAACAAAAACCCGATTAAGGGATTGAGGGATTAGTGTTGAAGATTGCTTACTCGGAGCGCATTGGATTTTAAATCTTTGAATTCCTCAATTCGCAATCCCTCAATTATCTTTCAGCTATCAGGAGATCAGTTCAATGTCCGAACGGAGGATCAGAAAACACCCGATCTTGAGCATTCCTCGCAGAAAGCGAATTAGCTTCTACTGGAACAATCAAAAACTACAGGCTTACCAAGGGGAGATGATTGCCTCAGCGCTCTTTGCCAATGGCATTCATGTGTTCGGCCATCACGTGAAGGACGGCTCTGCGCAGGGAATGTTCTGTGCCAACGGGCAATGCGCGCAGTGCGCCGTGGTTGCGAATGGAATCCCTGTCAAATCGTGTATGACCAAAGTGGCAGAGCATATGGTTGTGGAGAGCCTTGAAGGCCTCCCGGAGCTGCCGAGGACCATCGATAGTGTTCACTTCTCACAAACCGAGCAGGTGACAACGGATGTACTCATAGTCGGTGGCGGGCCTGCGGGCCTTTCGGCTGCCATAGAATTAGGCGAACGGGGCATTCGCACCCTTATCGTCGATGATAAGGACCGGTTAGGCGGGAAGTTGGTGCTTCAGACACACAAATTCTTTGGATCGATTGAGGACTGCTATGCCGGGACGAGAGGTACCGATATCGCGAGAATCCTTGAAGAAAGGGTAAGAACGTATCCAAATACGAGCGTGTGGCTCAACAGCACGGCACTGTATGTTTTTAGCGACAAGAAGGTCGGCATCGTCACGGATGGTACCCTATATAGAATCGTTAACCCAAAGATTGTCTTGAACGCGGCCGGGGCACGGGAGCGGTCCCTCATATTTCCCGGCAATACCCTGCCCGGCGTATACGGTGCCGGCGCCTTTCAAACCCTGGTAAATAGAGACCTGGTAAAGCCGGCGACCCGGTTATTTGTGATCGGAGGAGGCAATGTGGGGATTATCGCTGCCTACCATGCCTTACAGGCCGGCATTGATGTTGTTGGGCTTGCCGAAGCCTTGCCCCAGTGCAGTGGCTACAAGGTGCATGCAGACAAAATCAAGCGGTTAGGGGTGCCCATATATACCGGGCATACCGTTCTCAGTGCCAATGGCGAGGAGCACGTTGAGTCGGTAACAATCGGCGAATTAGAGGATGGCTTTCGGGCGATACCCGGAACAGAAAAGACCTACGAATGTGATACGGTGTTGGTGGCCGTGGGGCTCAGCCCGATCGATGAGTTCTACGAACAGGCCAAACAAGCGGGAATACGCGTTTTTGCAGCAGGCGATGCCAAGGAAATCGCCGAGGCATCTTCCGCCATGTTCAACGGCAAGATAGCGGGCTTTGAAATCGCCAGGGAACTGGGCACTGAAGATAAGCCCATGCCGGAGGAGTGGTATCACAAGGCAGCCGTTCTCAAAAGCCCCCCCGGGCCCGTTGATCCACCGTGCTACGATTCCTTCCCTGATGAGGGCATCACCCCGGTTTTCCACTGTGCACAGGAGATTCCCTGTAACCCCTGCGTTTCAGTATGCCCCAAAGGGGTGATTAGCATTCCCGGCGATTCACTGCTGGGAAAGCCGGAGGTTACAGGGAATCAATGCATTGGCTGCAACAAGTGTGTATTGATCTGTCCGGGCCTTGCCATATCCCTGGTAGATTACCGTGACGATCCCGACCATCCGGTGATTTCCCTCGCCTATGAAGTCCACAACCACGAATACAAGGAGGGAGATACGGTAGTGCTGACCGATCTTGAAGGTAAACCGCTCCGGGAGGCGGTGATCGTCGAAACCGTGATGAACAAGGCCTCACGGAAAACCCAGATCATAAAGGTGAAGGTGCCCAAGGAAATCGCCAAACAGGTCGCCGGGTTCAAGATTCAGAGTGATGAGGTTACGCTGCCCACAAGCAAGGCTACCATGGACAGGATTCCCGATGACGCGATCATCTGTCGGTGTGAGAGGATTACTGCCGCCGAGATCCGCCAGTGCATCAGGAGGGGCATGCGGGATGTAAATCAGATCAAGGCCGTCACGAGAGCGGGGATGGGTGCCTGCGGATCCAAGACATGCGGTGATTTGATCTCGCAGTTGTTCAAAGAGGAAGGGGTACCCATAGAGGAGGTTACCCCGCATACTGTTCGGCCCCTCTATGTTGAGGAACCGCTGGGTGTGTTCGCTACTGTCTCGTACGGACAGAAGAGATGAAAAAACCATATGACCTGATTGTTATTGGAAGCGGATCAATTGGTGTGCCGGTAGCCAAGGGGTTTGCTCAAAGAGGGCAATCGGTATTGGTTATTGACTCACTGTCTTCGCCGGGCCAGGGAGAGGACAAAAAGGCAATTGGAGGCATCCGGGCGAGCCATTCGGATAGAGGGAAAATAGTGGTCTGCCAGAGGAGCATAGAGATCTTTTCCCTTTGGAAGGAGAACTACGGCGATGATATTCGCTGGCAGAGAGATGGGTATTCCTTTCCCGCTTACACCCCGGAAGACGAAAGGCTCTTGAAGGATTTGATGAAGATCCAAAAAGGGTTTGGTCTCAATATTACATGGCTTTCCCCTGAAGAATACAAGGAATTGAATCCAGGGATTAACATGCAGGGATTGCGCGGCAGCACCTATTCGCCGGAAGACGGCTCGGCATCCCCTCTGCTCTTTACCCAGTCCTGCTACGTCAAGGCAGTTGAGCATGGGGCAACGTTTCGGTTCAATGAAACAGTCACTGGATTTCATATGGAACATAACAAGATCAGTGCGGTAAAGACGAACAAGGGCGTGTATCACTCGGCCTATGTCTTGAATGCTGCTGGAGCGAATGCACGGGCAGTCTCTCAATTGGCAGGGATTGATACCCCCGTGAACCCGGATTCTCATGAGGCGGGTATCTCCGAGCCGGTAAAACCATTCATGGGACCAATGGTTGTTGATATGCGAGAAGAACCCGGCTCCAAGAACTTTTATTTTTACCAGAACAGCGAGGGTCAGGCAGTGTTCTGTCTGACACCTGATCCTCCAATCTGGGGGATCGACAGCCGCTCGACCTCGAAATTCTTGCCCATGATCGCGACAAGGATGATCAAGGTCATGCCCCTGCTGGCGAACCTAAAGGTTCGACGAACGTGGCGTGGGCTTTATCCCATGACACCGGATGGGTTTCCCATCGTTGGCAAAATGAGGGAACCAGCTAATTTCTACCAGGCAGTTGGTATGTGCGGGCAAGGTTTTATGCTCGGACCCGGGATTGCAGAACTCGTCTATAGAATGATTACCGAGGGGTATGCCCCCGGTGACCGGGAGACCTTGAGCAGTTTTGATCCCTATCGTGATTTCGAGGGTCAGGAGGTCTTTAAATAAGCTGAATCCAATAGACAATTGAAAATCGGTAACACTTTGGCTCTTTGAAATTAATCTTAAGCCGAACATGGAGATGTCTTTTTTTGACTCTGTCCTCCCATTGTTCAGAGGAGTGGGCGTTTCAAAACGGCGCACCCAGGCTGCAACCTTAGTGCTAAGGCTTATGGGGAGGTGCGCCGGTTTGAAACGGCCCTGTACGGGGCCTTGTTTAGAGGGCAGAGCAAAAAAAGATATCTCCATGCTCGGTTCTCTGGGTTCAGTTACGAATAGCCACTGGGCATCAGTAAATAAACAGGAGCGCTACCTTTTCAAAGAGTTAAAGTGTTACGAAAATCGAAAATTGTTAATAAGGGGGCTCGTTTGGAAAGGCTCTATGATATCATAGTTGTCGGTGGAGGTGTTATCGGTTCAAGTATCGCGTATAACTTGGCCAACGATGGATTTGATGGCAGCATCCTGGTCATTGAGAAAGACCCCACCTATGAATTTGCGTCTACCACCTTAAGTGCCGGGGGTGTGCGCGAGCAGTTCAGCCTTGTTGAAAATATCAAGATATCACAGTACGGGTTAAGCATATTCGAGAACTTCGATGAAATAATGGCTCGTAGCGGAGAGAAGGCTCATGCAGAATTCAAACAGCGAGGTTATCTCTTCCTTGCCGACGAAAAGAACTGGCAAGCGCTCAAAAGGAACTACCAGATCCAGAGAGGTCTTGGTGCCCAGGTATCTTTGCTTAGTAAAGATGATCTCAGAGAATTGGTCCCTCACCTAAAGGTCGATGATGTGGCGGGTGGCTGCTTTGGTTCCCGGGCCGGATATCTTGATCCCTATGGGGTCTTGCAAGGATACGTGAATAAGGGTAAAGAGCTCGGCGTAGCGTATCTCACAGAAGAGGTAACGAAAATTGAGGTAACGGGGAAAAGGATTGGGGGAGTCGTCACCGATAAAGGCACAAATATAAGAAGTGGCATTGTTGTCAATGCCGCCGGCCCGTATGCCTCTCATATAGGAAACATGGTGGGCATAGATTTGCCGGTGGAGCCCTTAAGAAGGATGGCATATGTATTCGACCCGGCAGTAAAATTTGACTACGACTTGCCGCTGGTCGTGGATACCGATGGTCTTCTCTATTTTCGCCATGAAACTGGCAAGACCATACTCACCGGCAGGGCTATTTCTGATGAGCCGCCGGGCTTCAACTTTGAGTGGGACCGCGACTATTACATGGATATTGTTTGGCCTCAGATTGCCGAGCGCGTTTTCACCTTTGATACAGCTCGATTGATCCGCGGCTGGGCAGGGCTCTATGGTATGAACAGGATGGACGGGAATGCAATTGTCGGGCAACTCGGGGAGATCGAGGGGTTTTTCGGCGCAGTCGGCTTCAGCGGCCATGGTCTTCAGCAGTCTCCTGCCGTGGGGAAATGTATTTCAGAGCTGATCCGGCTTGGAAGATATGAGACAATGGATCTCTCTTGTTTTTCCTTTGATCGATTTGAAACGGGAAAACTTGTTTTTGAAGAGGAAATCGTCTAATTTTAAGATAATCCATTGATGAGAATACGCTAAGAAAAGAACACGGGCTGATGGCTTACAAACAAAGAGTAACCCAGGCCACGTGTCCTACCTCACATTTTGAGGGGATGGGGCAGTTCTTTTTTTTTCGTATACCTTTTCGAAAGAGTCCCAATCCCTTGGCGGCGGCAGGCGCTATTAACACAGGAGGTTATACTATGGCATCTTTGGCGCGAGACGATAGAAGAGAATTGGGGAGATTTGACTATTCGCTTAGCCCCGTCGAACGGGGCTATACCAATCGAACACTCTATATTAATCTTTCCCATATGAAGATTTCCAGCAAACCGGTTTCCGATGAGATGAAAAAGGTATTTACCGGTGGCCGAGGCTTTGATCTGTGGTTGCTCTGGAATGGTACCGGTGAAAAAACCACATGGAATGACCCGAAAAACGAGATATGTATTGCCTGCGGCCCGCTGGGTGGTACCACCCTCTATCCCGGCAGCGGCAAGAGTATCGTTGCAACTATATCGCCGGAGACCGGCACAGTCATAGATTCCAATGTTGGCGGGTACTTTGGTCCCTATCTCAAGTTTGCGGGCTGGGATGCGTTGGAGATCCAAGGTAAGGCTGACAGAGATGTCGTCATCGTAATAGATGGTGACAAAGGTGTGGTGAGCATCGTGGATGCAGAAGGCCTCCCGAGCGATGCCCACCTTCTTGGCGCGACCCTCGGCGAGCAGTATAGCCAGGGAAAACCGAGATCCATCGCAACTGTTTCGGCAGGCTCGGGGGCGGAACACACCTTGATGGGTTGTCTCAACTTTTCATGGTATGACAACGCCCGCAAGACATATCGGTATAAACAGGCAGGCCGCGGTGGCACGGGCACCGTTTTTCGGGACAAGAGAATACGGGCCATCGTTGCCAAGTTTTCCAAGGTAACAGTAGAGACAAATCAACCTGCTGACCTGGATAGGCTCAAGGCAGGAGGAAGGGAATATAGTAAAGAGATGAGGACCCTTGATCCCCTGCAGAATGAGATGGCTCGCGTTGGAACGACGCACCTTGTGACAATCATGAACGATCACGACTGCCTTCCTACCAATAACTTTCGATTCGGCAGTCACCCCAAGGCAGAGAACCTGGGCAAGGAGGCATATAGAAAGAAATTTCATCAGGGCTTTGACGGCTGCTGGATGGGTTGTTCGGTGGCCTGTTCCCATGTGGTAAAGGGTTACATTCTTAAAACGGGCCCTTATAAGGGACAGAGCGTGTGGGTTGACGGCCCCGAGTACGAGACAATCGCCGGGTGCGGTTGCAGCTGGGGCATATTCGATCCCGATTTCTTGATAGAGGTGAATTTCTACTGCGACACCTATGGCCTGGACACCATCTCCGTGGGTACCTCCGTTGCCTTTGCCATGGAATGCTACGAAATGGGCCTGATAGATAAGGCCGCCACAGGCGGTCTGGAGCTTCGTTTTGGGAACAAGGAAGCGGCCTTTGAGGTGATTCACCAGATGGCGAAAGGAGAGGGGTTAGGCGCCATAATAGGCCAGGGTGTGAGAAGGCTGAAGGATCTGTTTGCACGGGAATACGGTGCGAACGCCGCTATCATGCAGGATATAGGAATGGAGGTCAAGGGGTTGGAGTTCTCGGAGTATATGACCAAAGAGTCCCTTGCGCAACAGGGCGGTTACGGGCTCGCCCTCAAAGGACCACAGCATGATGAGGCGTGGCTGATTTTTATGGATATGGTGAATAACCAAATCCCAACATTCGAGCAGAAGGCCGAGGCCTTGCACTGGTTCCCCATGTGGAGAACCTGGTTCGGCCTGAACGGCCTGTGCAAGCTTCCCTGGAACGATATCGTACCAGTGGATAACAAAGGGACTCCGGAGCCGGCAAAAGTAATGAAACACGTGGAGTGGTATGCGGAGTATTTCTCCGCCGTTACCGGTACGGAGGTGACGCCCGATGATCTGATCAAAATGAGCGAGAGGGTCTACAATTTTCAGAGAATCTTCAATCTCAGGCAGGGGTTCGGCAGGAGAGAGCAAGACAACATACCGTACAGGGCAATGGGGCCTGTTACGGTTGAGGAGTATGAGTCCCGGCAGAGCAGGTATGACGGGCAGCTCAAGGAACTGGGCATCATGGATCCTTCAGGCAAGAGCACCGAGGAAAAGCTCAAGGCCCTGCGGGTGTACCGGGAGGGTCAATACGAGAAGCTCAAGGACGCCGTGTATAAACGTCGCGGTTGGACCAGCGACGGGGTACCAACGCTCAACAAGATTAAGGAACTGGGAATAGATTTTCCCGATGTGGTGGAGCTGGTATCAAGGTACCAGTAAGCCGAAATAAGTCGGGTCAAATGAGGCCTTGAAAAAGAAGGGGTCAGCAACCTTCAAAACCGCTGAATAGAACCTACATCTGAGAATACGTGCCAGCAGGACGTGAGAGGTTCCTGATGCCCACGGAGACTATTTTCAATTAAAATCATCGCCCTCAGGTGAATGTCCCACGATATCCAATAATCTCACCGATGCCTAATCTCAGGTTTTTTCTTGACTATTAGCAATCAAAACCTAAAATAATGCGATCTGGCCCTAAGGGAAGGGGCGGTATCTGCAAGGCACGAGGCGGGATTAGAATTTCCTCAGGGGTGCCATTTCTTTCATCCTATAGCGCAGGAGAAACGGAATCATGTTGAAAGACAAAAAAATCGGCATTGTCGGATCAGGTAACATGGGGGAGGCCCTGATCAGCGGGCTCGTGCAATCCCGATCGTCCGCTCCCGAGAATATCATCTGCTCGGACATTCGGAAGGATAAGCTGAAAGCAGCAAAGGAAGCCTATGGCGTGGCTACAACCGGCAACAATATCACGGTGGTCAACACGGCGGAGATTATTATTTACGCAGTCAAACCTCAAATTATGGCCGCGGTACTGAGGGAGACGGCGGATGCCCTGGATATGTCGAAACTCGTCATCTCCATTGCCGCAGGTGTTCCCTTGGCGGCAATTGAATCGTGCCTCAACAAGGATTTGCGCCTCATTCGGGTTATGCCCAACATACCTGCGTCAGTAAAGGAGGGAGCCGCAGGCATTGCCCCCGGAAAGCACGTGCGCAAGGACGACCTTAAGATAGCCAAAGCTATCTTCGATTCCGTGGGAAAGAGTGCGATCATCGAAGAAGAGCTCATGGATGCAATCACGGGGCTGAGCGGCAGCGGACCGGCCTATATCTTTCTCATCGTCGATGCCTTTGCCGATGCGGGGGTCAAGATGGGTCTGTCACGGGAAGATGCCCTTTTTCTCTCGACGCAGACGATCCTGGGAGCTGCTAAAATGCTGATGGAGACGGGCGAACACCCTGGCAGATTAAAGGACAGGGTCACCTCTCCGGGCGGAACCGCCATTGCCGGCCTGCACACATTAGAGGAAGGGGGACTGCGAACGACCCTAATCAATGCCGTGGAGGTTGCCACAAAACGATCCAGGGAACTGGGTGAGATGATGATTAAGAACTTCTCAGAGAACTCAGTTTCAAGATATGCCAAACCCCAAGAGCATTGAGAAATCCTTGCATATGGGAATGCTATTTGGCTGGATCTAGCTGTGGGCTGAGAACTCGATGGGGCGTTAGACAGGCGGAATAGTTCGTACAGAAGAAGCAAAAAGACAGCGCCGTAAGGCGTTAAACTGCGAGTTGCGAGGTAAAATCGTGGGAGAGATTAAGAGCACCCTCGACCTTGTTCTTGAAAAAACCCGAAATCTGACCTTGAGCGAGGAGGAAAAACGCGACCTCGTACGGGAGGAGTTAGACAAAAAGATCCGGGGTATTGCAAATAGATACCTGGACAATCTTTTGCCTGCGAGCCGAATCAAAGAGGAGCTGGAGACCATGGAGAGCAGCGGGCCCGATCTCCCATCCAAGCTCTTTACCAAACATCTTTTAGCTCATTTCGACCTCGATGTCGATGCCAGCGCAATCTTGCCCGCGCTCAAAGAAGTGGTTGGTTTTGATACAGCACCACTTGAGACCCTCCAGAAAGAATACCGGGCAGACAAGGAAATGGCCCGAAGGTCTTTTGGGGAGGACGCACTCTCGGCGCTGAAAGAGAGGGGTGTTTCCGGTTCTGCTGTGGTGCCCAATCTGGATGGGATTCCGGAGTGGGTTCAGTATCAGGGAGAGCTGTCTAAAAGGTACCGGGAAAGGATCGAGGGGCTAAAGAATACCTGAAAGCGTTCTCGCGGCTTATGATGTTGGCATTTCGATTTGAGCTGTCTGACCAAACAGGAAGAGAAAACTGGTACATTGGTTGAACTAGCTGGATTGGTTGGGAACGCGAGCTAATGCAATTGTCACCCAAGGTCGATTCCACCTCCCTTCTCTGCCACCGTTGCTCAATTGGGTATTCAGCTGATGGCCCATGGTCGAACACTAGAAGAGGGGCGCGTATTTTACAGCAAGCCAAAATACATATCTTCTACCACGGCGAAATTCCGTGCTACCTCCTCCCGCCCACTGATAATGTTACCGTGTCCGGGCAGCAGTAACTCGATGTCCAGAGATGACAGTCGTTGAATGCTCTCTCTTAATTGCTCTCCACTCCCGCCGGGTAAGTCGGTACGTCCTACCCCCTGCTCAAAAATCACGTCCCCCGCAAACAGGGCCTTGTGCTGTGGCCAATACAGGCAGATGGAGCCAGGCGAGTGTCCGGGTGTGCCGATTACCTCAAGCTCTGTCGTGCCTGCTCGTAGTTTTCCCTCGGTCAGGAAGAAGTCGGGCTGGAGATCAAAACCAAGAAAGTGCGCGGCCTTTTCCTGAACATATCGGTACTCCAATTTACCCATGGTTATCATAGTCGACAGCGATGAGAACGATTGAAAAGCCTCTATGTGATCAGGGTGGGCGTGGGAGCCGACCACGATGTCAATATCCTCAAGTTGAATGTCCATCGATCGCAAGGAGGTCAGCACCTCACCGAAGAGATGCTGATGCCCTGGATCAATAAGGATCTTGAAAGTGCCATCGATGAGATAGCTGTTGCAGTTATTCTCCGTCATGGCTCGCCAGGGAAAGGCGTATAGTTCTGGATTCAGGCGCATAGGCTAAACCTCTCATTTTTGGGATGAAAACAGCCTTTGATTTTGCTATACTTACGGGGACGTATTCTATAGAAAAATAAGCTGAGCTGCACCATATTTTTCGGGAGGCCCAGCTACTAATCCATGTGCGGGAGGTGGTTAGAGTTGCCGATTTATGAGTATCTATGCCAGGCATGCGACAGGGAGTTCCAGTACCTGATACTGAAAAAGGATGATGAGAAGGCGCTCGCATGTCCTGCGTGCAAGGGTCGAACCCTGAAGAGACTGGTTTCAAGGGTGGCGTTCCATGTTTCCGAGCAGGACCGGCTTGCGGCATTTGATCCAAGTGCCCCAAAGGACGACGCTTTCTACAAGGATACACGGAACATTGGGCTTCACGCGAAGAAGCGGGCCCAGCAAATGGGAGTTGATTTAGGGTCTGGCTTTGAGACAAAACTGGACAGGCTGCGTGCAGACCCTGGGAAGGTTTTTGATGATACTGAATAGGCGTTGCGCT
Source organism: Desulfatiglandales bacterium (assembly GCA_035527895.1). GTDB lineage: Bacteria > Desulfobacterota > DSM-4660 > Desulfatiglandales > B25-G16 > JADFWK01. The sequence continues at coordinate 10,788 of DATKZQ010000071.1, read as the reverse complement.
CTAAGTTAAGGCTATTCCCCTTCAACTGGCGATTACTGGACTACCTGTTTAGGGAAAGAAATGGAAAGAAAGCAGGTTTTCGTCACCCGGGGAATACCCGAGGCAGGGATAAGAAGACTACAAGAATTCTTCGAGGTGCAGGTCTCACCTTTCGATCGAAACCTCAGTCGAGACGAGATCGTAGAAATGGCAGCTGGTGCGGAAGGACTTGTCACCATGGCCAGTGATCCTCTTGACAGGGCGCTTATCGACCGGCTCACCGGTGTCAGGATAATAGCCAACTATGCCGTGGGCTTCGATAACATAGATACGGCATATGCCGCGGAAAGGGATATTGCGGTTACCAATACTCCGGATGTGTTGACACAAGCCACGGCCGATATTGCCACCGTACTTATTCTCTGCGTGGCACGGCGTGTTGTCGAGGGCGACCGGTTAGTCAGGAGCGGGGAGTTTAAGGGCGTCTATCCGACCTTCTTTTTGGGTGTTGAGTTAGAGAACAAGATACTGGGGATATATGGCATGGGCCGGATCGGACGGGCAGTGGCCAAAAAGGCGGCCGCCTTTGGTCTCAAGATCATCTACCACGACAAGATATCATATGATGCCGAGTCCATGGGGGTTTCTGCAGAGTATGTGTCCTTTGATGATCTCTTAGCGGAATCCGACTTTATCTCGGTTCATGCACCGTTGACAGCAGAAACTCGCCATAGATTTACGCGAAAAGAATTCCAGAGGATGAAGAATAGCGCATACTTCATCAATACTGCTCGCGGACCATTGGTCAAAGAGGACGACCTTGTTTTTGCCCTCAAACAGGGATGGATTGCCGGGGCCGGACTCGACGTATATGAGTACGAACCAAAGGTACATCCAGGCCTCATTACTTTGGATAATGCAGTCCTCCTTCCCCATATCGGCAGTGCAGCCACCGAGGTTAGAGAGAAGATGGCGTTCGTGGTAGCGGACAATCTCATAGCATATTTCAAAGGAGACACTCCGCCCAATCGGGTTAACTGAGCTATGAGGCTTTCGGCTTTCAGCGATCAGCTGTCAGCCTGGGGTACTCTTCTGCCCTTGGATTTCAGCCGATCCCAAACGTCACAGCCCTCCGTAATCGGGGTTTCAAGCCCTCCGTAAGAGACGATTGGACTGATGACTGAACCCTGACAGGTGAATGCCCTCACTACTTTTCGCTTGAAGAAACACTGAAGAATGTATAAAGAATAGGTGTGCCCCCGTAGCTCAGGCGGATAGAGCAAGGGATTCCTAATCCCTGTGCCGGGTGTTCGAGTCACCCCGGGGGCACCAGAACTGTCAAGGGTTTAAGCATTTTGCTTGAACCCTTTTTTCCTATTTTGTGTCCGGCGTGTGAGAATTCGTGTGAGACTTTTGTCTCGCCTGCTCATAGACAAATATCGCGTCACGCTCTGCATGACTTATGCTATGCAGGTAAATCTCGGTTGTGCTCCTGTTTTCATGACCCAGGATTCTCTGGATGGCTCCCATCGGTACATTATTTTCATCCATAATCGACGCACCCGAGTGTCTTAACGGATGGAAGCGGAAGTACTTCACGCGAGCCCTTTTACATAAGGATTTCATAATTCTTTTCCGGTCCTGGAAAGGGCCTTCTTTAAATTCCTTTTCCATTCTGCTCCAGTACCTATGCCAAAAAACCCATGGTTTGGCTTTATCTCTCTCTGAGTATCTGCGAGAGAGAATCGAAAAAAGTTTTTGAGTCATTGGAACTTTCCTGGGAGTCAAGTGGCCACCCTTTTTTTTACGAGTGTATAAGACAACGTATTTCTTTTCAAAACTAACATCATCCCAAGTCAGCCGATTGATCTCATTGACTCTTGCCATCGTTTCCCTAATTGTCCATAGATAATCCTGGACATCAGGAGCTGCAACCTCTATCACCTTGTCAATATCCTCTACCGAAGGAACACTCTTTATCTTCTTTTCCACAGGGAGAAATTCTATCCCTTTGGTAGGATTTACAGTGATAAGGTCTCTTTCTAGGCCGAAGTTGAAAACAGCCCGAAGGCAACGAAGGTCTTTGTTTGCAGTGTAAGCTGAAATACTACTCCGCGCAAGAATATGGTCCTGGGCCATGTCCTGGGTAATTTGGCTGCACAGTAAAGCTCCCCACTTTTTAATCCATCTTCTGGCCATGTAAGAGTATGAACAATAATAGTCATTAGAGTCATACGCCTTCACATAGTCCAATCGTCTATTGACCAACTCCAAGAAGGCCATGTCGGTTGGGGTCTTCTGTGTCTCCGGCTGTGGTTCTAGTTTTGGGTTTGCTATCTCCTCCCTTCTCTTTGCTTCGGCCTGTTTGGCCTCTGTTTTGGTTTTGAACCAGGCCTCTGTGTGCCTGATTGCCTTGAGGGTGAAGTCGTACCTCCACCCTTTCCCTTTGATGAAATATACGCTCATAAAGGTCCTCCTTTCTTGGGAAAAACAGAGAACCCCTGAGCTTCCAGCCACCCAATAGCCGCCAGTTTTTGTAGACCCAACTCGTGCTTTTGCGGAGATATTGAGCGACCTCCTCAGGGGTCATTATGTCAGGTGAAAATTCTTTGTCAATCTCTGAATTACGCATGCAGATGTTACCTTCCATTACCGGCGTTAGACCGGTCGTCTGGAGCTGGTCTGGTAACATCCTCGGTTAAGGTAGGGTCTCTCTTGGAGAGAGATATTGGTGTAACTACATTATTGAGGGGAGTAAATTTAGATTCTTTAATTGGCCATAACGGCCTGGTATTCTTATAAAATTCTAAACCAGCTACTCTGTTTTCTTTAAAACGAGCAATCCCTCAGCAATTGCTCTCATTAGATCTCTTTTTTATCTTTTCGAACCTCCTATCTCTGTGGTTGACTTTAAAGGGTTAAATGGCTAATTTACCTGTTATGCAATTTAGTTTTCATATAGACCAATGTCAAGAGTATCAATGCAGATGAAAGAGAGGTGATCTCAAGCACGGAAAGAGCCAGCTACCAACAATTCAGATATTATGGGGAACCCATTTTGATCTGGCTAAAATAGCCTTTTTACCCAAAAACAACAGCAAAAGTTACCTCCCCAACCAATACTTCCTGAGACCAATTACCTTCCTGACTCATTTACCGGGGTGATCAGCCCCAACCCAAGCTTTTTTGTAAGAGACGTCTTTGCTGAGGCGCGCGAGGTATGCGCTCCAAGGACCACGCAACGAGTGAACTCATAGAGAGGCCTATTAATTCGCACTAGCCTTAGTCACAAACGCCCAGATTATCAATCTGTCTGTAAGGCGAGGATTATGTTTTAAATGGCGAGTATTACCGAGAAGGAGTTCTCGGCAGTGTGAAGAGGTCTTTATGAGCCTGAGGCCGGTCCGGAAATGGTCGGTCTTTTTAACACAGAAAATTTATAGAAAGGATTGTTGAAAATGAATAATATAGTGAAAACAAAATCAATGGGAAAAATCGTTGTTGACAGTATTGGTAAAGCAGTGGAGTCGAACCCAATAGCCACCGCGTTTGACGGGCTTTACGTAGACAAGACCAAACCTCTTAAGTCTCCTTTGTGCGAGGCCAGTAAAATTTTGCTTGAAGGGGGTTTTTCCCGCAAAGAGTTAAAGGTCGGCTTGATGACCTTAGTAGCGCTTAACTCCGCACATCTGGGAGATCCGTTAGCCTTAGAAATCATCGCAGATGAAGCATCCGGTGCACCAAACATCCTGGGTTTATGTTTAGAGATGACCCCGAAGGACTATGTGAGCGAATTTCACGAAATGTTACCAGAGCTACTCTACGGTGCAGGTGACACGCTTAAGAATAAGGTTATTGTTGGCTTTGACAGTACCAAGTTCAAAAAGGCATCAAGGGAACTCAATCTCCTGTTCGAACGCGGTTCGATTGTCACTCAGGATAAGGTTAGATCAAAATATGCAATTGGGAATCAAGAAGGGAAGATTGAGGGTCCTGTCTCCCTTGTTCTCATCACAAACGACCCGAAGAAGATATTTATCACCAATCCATATGCCCTGCGAGTTCATTTGGATCATGACCAAGATTGCATCAATAATAGATTATTGCGTTTTCTCAAGAAGGTGGAGGATTGTGATCCGGGTCTTTCGAAAGTAGGGAATGCGCGCGTAAAGCGCATCTTTCAAAGGTTAGAGCCTCGCCCGGTCCGTATATTTGATGTCAAACAGCTAATAGGGGGTTTGTTAAAGGCCAACAGCAGAAAAGCTACTGGGATAGCTGAGATGATAATCCGCATAAACAAAATTATTGCAAGGATAAACAATCCACCTGCTCCCTCGGCAAGTGAACTGTTTGCACGGTATTACCAGGTCGAAAACGAGGAAATGAGTCAATGGTTGACACACAACGGGTTCATCCCCGGCCAAGAGCTGCTTCCCGTAAAGGGTCATAGCTCTGTTAATGAGAAAGGCTACTATACGTTCACCAAATTCGACTATTACATCTGCCATTCAGTGATTGATGGACTTTTCACGCTTATGGATGAACCATTGACATCCAGACAGGTAAGAGTCTTCAATGCCATTAAGAAGATAAATCACGAGCGCTACTCTAAGAAGGGCATCCAAATTGTGGACAAGGACACCCAGGATGACGTCCTTAAAACTATTCTCCACCATGGTGAACAGTTGTACTGGGCAGATGAAATCAGCATCAAGTCTAAAGTCAACAGTGATGGAGGTGAGCAACTAGGGAGTGTATATAGTGATCTGCAGTCCTTAGTGGAGAACAAGTATGTGGACTCGAAAAAGGCTCACAATGCGAATAAGAAAATCTATGCTGTTACCACCTTTGAAATCGGCTCTAGGCTGAAGCTACCCGATCCGAAAGAGATTATCGATCCGGTGTATAAGGGAAAGACTATCAGCGTGGTGAACCCAATCACCGGCGATATTGAGCAGATTTGACTCAAGAGGTCAGTAAGCAATACTTTTAGACTTTTGCAGATTTTGAGCGATAGTCAGCGAAATGCATAAAAGTTAAAAAGTTATGCAATAACAGGTAGATAAAAGAGGGGTCAGAGCTTTTTGGCGGCTGATCCCTTTTTTCGATCTCTACCACGCTGTACCCGACCAAGGTTGGTATTTTGCCTTCGTTACTGATTCAACCTCTCTTCAAAAGGCGAGCCTCTCTCCTCATCTACTGTCCATCAAACCTCATTACGCCGATTGCTCCCAGAACCGTTCCGGCCAGTTTTTCTCTCTGATTCGTAAAGGAAATGAGAACAAATATCCAAAGGGACTAAGGGTCCATGAACAGGGTTCTCATTGGGCTAATTCGTCCAATAACCTTTAGCAGAGGAGAAAAAGATGGGCAAATCAAAGAACGTCGCATTCATGATAACGATCCCGAAGAGCTACCGAGACCTTCTTCGGACATTGGCAGCTGAAAGGAACTTAAAAAATCCAGATCAAATAGTGACAGCAGCAGGCCTGGGAAAAGAACTTCTTTGTGGCTGTTTGGAAGAACAGTTTCTGGCAAACTCCAAGCAAAAGGAAGAGAAGAGGTAGCGGGAATGGCTGATTATTATCATGAACTGAAATCAAAAAACGATATCGCAGCAGTTGCCTTTGGACTTGGGTACAACGGTTCTCAGAGCGGCTCATGCTATCAGGGAGACTGTCCCAGGCACGGAAGCGGAAAAGGCAGATGTCTGGTCATCTGGCCGGGCATTCAAGGGTTTAAATGTTATCATTGTGGGGAAAAGGGCGACGTGATTGACCTGGTGATGCTCTATAGAAACTGTGACCACCGAAGCGCTGTCAACTACCTTGCTGATAGGGTGGGTATGGCAAAGTGCGGAGATGAAAGTATAACACCCGAAGAGTTAGCACAACGGGAAGCTGACCGCAAAGAGAAGACGCTGGTCGAGGACATGCTGACCGAGGCTGCTGGGTGGTATCACCAGAAACTTGAAAAGTTCCCTCAGATTGTAGGCCACCTTGAGAACCACTACGGTTTTTCGAGGGAAATTATCCAAGAGCTTCAGATTGGGTTTGCCCCACCGGGGACCAGTCATCCTGATATCACCTCTGATTGGGCTCACTACCTTGAAAGCAAACCCGCGTTTCAGGGAAAGCTGGCGCTCTCCGGACTGTTTACATTCGCCTCTCCCCAGGGCCCCTTCTGGGACTTCTTTAAGGGGAGAATCACTTTCCCTTACTGGAAGCAGGGAAAAGTGGTGTACATGGCCGCACGGGCAACTGATATCACGCCCGTTGACCAATACGAGTGTTACACGGAAAAAGATGGCGCTGTCAAAACAGACAGCCAGGGCAACCCCGAGTATATCAAATACAAGAAACTCCGCACCCATGACCCTGAACATGATAAGCGGCAACATATCTCCCGGTTCATTCAAAACGACTCGTTTATGGGCGAGGATTCGATCAGGGGAGCTAAAGAGGTTATCATTACCGAAGGTGCCCCTGACCTTATCAGCGCTTTGGATAAAGGTTTTGCCGCCATATCACCGGTTACCACCCGGTTCAGGGAAAACGACCTTGAGAAGCTGGAGCGGTTAACGGTTGGCGCTGAAGCACTCTATATTATCAATGATAATGAAGACAATCGGGCTGGCCTCAAAGGTGCTCTTGAAACGGGGAAATACCTAACCAAAGCAGGAAGGAATGTTTTCCTGGTGGAGCTTCCGAGACCTGATGGTAAGAGCAAGATCGACTTAAACGAATATCTGGTTGATCACAGCGCTGAGGAGCTCAGAGAACTGATGCAGGAAGCGAAGTCAGTCCTTGACCTTTTGATAGGGGAGCTACCCGAAGATTTTACCAAAGCGTTGCCAGCCATCAAATCCGATATCGCACCCATCCTTGCCGAGCTTGAAGGGGGGATGTTGGAGCATTATACTAGTCAGCTCAGAAAAAGAGTTAACACAACCAACAAGGCGATCGTCACTGAAATTGACTTAGCTCGGGAAGAGAAGAGTTCGAAGCTGGGAAAATCTCCTGAAGAAGCTCTTGATCCAGAAATACAGGCGATGGCCCAAGCGATCGCTCAAGACCCCCTGTTACTTAAGAAGCGCATCGATGTCATCAACGCCGCGGGCGTGGTCGGAGAGAGAAAGGTCATGACCATGTACTTTGCCGCTCTCGATTCCCGTCTCCTGCCGGATGACCGGAAAAGCCCTAATGTGTTGGCTGTGAAAAATAGCGGCCATTGGGGTGGGGGTAAGAGCTATACGCTCATGAATTGCTTGGAAATTTACCCCGAGTCTGGCTACCATCTGATTACCAATGGCTCGGCAAAGTCGCTCTACTATCTTCCAGAAGGGTTAAGTCATCGTGCGCTTGTGGTGACCGAGGGCTTTCAGTTTCAAAGCAACAACGCCCCGGACTCCGAGTTCGTCTACGTCACCCGGAGCTTGCTCAGCGAAGGGCACGTCTGTTATCAAACAGTCGAAAAGGATGATGACGGTAAACTGGTAACGGTTGAAAAGAGACTTGACGGTCCCACCTCATTTATCACTACCACTATCCTTGAGGCATTGGAACCCCAATTTGAGGACCGCCTGTTTACCATCCACCCGGATGAATCCGTTGACCAGACAAAGCAAATCATCACCATGACCGCAAACAGAAAGGCAGGCTTTGTTCCGCAGTTGGATGAGAAAACGGTGAAGGCCTGGAAAGAGTTTCATGGCTCACTTCAACCGGTAGAGGTCGTGATTCCCTTTGCTCCTGATATCGCCCAATCGATCACTGGAGGCGGGTCTATCCCAATTGCCACCAGACGAGCATTCAACAGGGTTGTGGTAGTAATTCAGACAATAGCGTGCACGTATCAGTATCAGAGAGATAAGGATGAACAGGGCCGCGTAATTGCTGAAATTATTGACTACTATCTGGCGCTTCAGATAGTCCGTGAGGCGTTCAGGGAAAACCTTGGAAAGCAAAGTAAGGAAACTGAAGAACGGCTGAAATACGTTCAAGAAAATGGGCCGGTTCAATACAAGACCTTAAAGGAGGAATGGGGCATTACAACACAGGGTGTTTCACTGTGGGTGGCCCCCCGCGTCAAGGAAGGTTCAATAACCTGGTGTAATGAGGATCGAAATGAGTTCGCCGATGACAAGGAACTCGCGAAGGCCAAGAGGCGCGGTACAGCTTTCATAAAAATAAGCGATGACTACGCAGCAACCGATACAATAGGTCTGCCCAGTCCGTATGAGCTGACCGGTGACCCCAAATGGGATGAGGGTGGTGAATTACTCAAAACATACGATCTCAGACTCGATGCCCGTGAGGTATCAAGTATCAAGGCGGTATCAAGTGCCCCCCTTGATACCTCTGAGACCGGCAATATAGTTAATATCATTGACTATTTCGATGACGAGACCGAAGGTATAAAGGTATCAAGTCAAAATAGGGAGGATGAGTCGCCAAAATCAAAAGATGAGGAACCGGCCTCTGGCCAAACGACTACCCAGCTATTGAAGCCCTACATATGCCGGAGCGGATGCAAACACTATGACCGCGTTAAGGATGTGAATGACAATGATAAAGTCAAGGATTACTGCTGGAGAGAAGGGACTGGGTACCTCATAACCGAAAAGGCAACGTGTGAGCATTTTGAAAGTAAAACCCCACCGCTCCCCGATGGCGTTCTCGGATTTTGAAGTTGGTTGATGGACAGGGGCACCTTGCCTGGTGAATGAGGGCAAAGTCAGGTAAGCGGCTTTCTTTTATTGGTGACTTTTAGGGGTATTAAGGCATCAAGGGGGTATTAATCGTCTCTATTGATAGCTTTCTTATCAGGTATCCCTTTGAGATTATTCTAAATATTGAGAATAGCCGTGTGGGTATAAAGGTATAAATCGGAAAACAACAAGGTCCAAGTATATGAGCAATGAAAATTCCCTGTTACAAAGAGGCCGTATCAGAATATTTTGTGAAAACTGAGATCTTGCGATTCTCATGTGTACCGTTCCATCTGATCGGACAGAGAGGGTGAGGCTGGGGTAATGACTTATTTGGGTAGTCATAACCTGTGCTATTTTTAAGCATCGTGACCCTAATCACAGTAAGACGAGGACCTTGGAAAGGAAGCTATCACAGATTTTGACAAACCGGAATTTCTGAGATAATCTCAATATATCGCAAATCAACGCTAAACAGAGATGAGACAAGAGGTTTAAGTTTGGGTGGTCAGGATGGGCCTTTTCCACTTTTTAGCATAATGCTTCAATAGGTGGAAAGTTTTCCATCTAATATTAATGTTAAACTTCCAAAGAAAAATATAGATGCGAAAACATCTACCTACTTATTCAAAAATTATTGGGAAGAAAAAACCCGCTACTTTATTCCATTATACGACGCCTATAGGGTTGCTGGGAATTTCAATCTCGAAAAAAATATGGGCAACCGATATAAGATATTTCAATGATCCGAAAGAATTCCAACATGCTCTCGATATCACACATTTAATTATAGAGGATTTCTATAAAATAAGTGATGATCCAAAAGAATTAGAAGGTCTTGACTATGATCTTATAGAATATCTTAGAATCAATTTGGGTAGAACATGGAACCCCGAAGTATATGTGGTGTCATTTACAGAAGAAGGTGACCTGTTAAGCCAGTGGAGAGGATATTGTCCAAAGGGTGGCTTTTCCATAGGATTTGATTTCGATTTTCTTTTCCAAATAGCGAAAATACACGACTCCGATTTACTGCCTTGCGTTTATGATTTAAAAATCAAGAAACAAATTATTCAAGAATTGTTGGCGTTCCACAATAAAAAGTATATCGAAGCCAAGGATGGAACTAAGCAGCATAATTCTGATCAATTAGTGCATACTATAACAAACGAATTTATAATAAGTTTGTATGCTATTGCTCCAATGCTTAAGCATGAATCTTTCGAGGAAGAAAAGGAGTGGCGGATAGTATCTTCAAAGTTAAGAATACAACCTGAAATAAAATTTCGAGCCAGTGAATCTAAAATTATACCCTACATTGAAATATCACTCTGCCAAATCGAGGAAGAAGTAAACTTCAAGAGTATTTATTGTGGGCTTGACTCTAACAATCAATTATCAAAAAAGGCTGTAATGCAGTTATTGAGAAAAAATCGGTTGCCAGATCACGCATTCAAATTGTCAAAGACACCATATAGGTCTGCTTAAAGATCGGGGTTCAACAAGGGCATTCACTCTGATCCCAAAAGCCTGACGGCTTTTGGTCCAGGTGATGCCCGTCGTTATGTGTCCAAATAAGAGATAAAAATTATGAATAAAGAAGAAGTATTACGAGTCATTGTAGAATCAATACCAGCGATATCAGCATCGTGGATAGATATACTGTCTGCCTTACTAACACCAACAATTGCACTTATAGCTCTTTATATTGCTTACCAACAGCATAAAACAAACCAACAACGATTAAGGCATGAAACCTACGAAAGAAGGTTAAAAGTTTATAAAGCAGTTCAAGCGCATTTATCAATTATTTTAAGAGCGGGTAAAACATCGTACCAGGAATGCACTCTGTTCTATTCAGAAGCATCTGAAGCAGCTTTTCTTTTTGACAAATCCGTAATGGATAAAATTGATAAAATTTATAGCAAATCAATCGAAATGGTCGGGCTAGATGAAAAGCCCTTTGTTTCTGAATTCATGTCTCAAAAGTTGGATTGAATTACACTACATGGTATTGTGAAGGGGGATGGACTCACGGAGGGAGCCCGTAGGGCGACCGGAGTTAGTCCATCCCTGGTGGCGAAGAAAGGAGTATACCA
>DATKZQ010000070.1:0-23374 GCA_035527895.1 Desulfatiglandales bacterium | reverse complement strand
CTTATCTGAACGCATGCTTGGACTCCTCAAAAATTAAAATTTCTCCACATAGCACAAAAAAAGGAGGCTAACCGATACTAGCCTGAAATGAATAAATAAAACTTGCTAACAGGTAGCGGAAGTATAGGGTACCGGTACTGGCGTGTCAAGACTTGAGGCCTTTCTAGACCCTAACCTTTCAGAACTCCGCTGCTCCTCTTTGCCGCTTGACAGGAGGGGTATTTTACCATGCCATTATTTCCGGAGGCTGCCATTTGGCCGGCTTAAGTGAAGTGAAGTAGTATATTCATAGTACTTTTAAACGCGCATTCATATAGCGCTGTAAAGGGAATCACCCTGCTATTCAATTGGAGACTGCCACCTTAAAGGGATTTTGGGCTTGACAATCATGTGCCGGATAAATGAATATCAGTCTAATTTTTTCGGGCTGGTCTTTGTGAGCCCAGCCTTCAGGTGTAGGCAACCGGAACCAGCGCAAGTTGTCCGATTATTCAACAGGATCCCTAAAAGAACAAACCGTTCATACCGACATCTAACATCTTACATGACAAGAGGTTTCACATGAGAAAAGCGCATCTATTCGTCATCTGGCTAATGTTGACCGTCTTATTGCCGTTCAGTGCAGGTGCAAAAGAAAAAACGATTAAGCTAAAACTTGCGACGGTGATCCCGGCAAAGCACGCATATAATTTAGCGGGAATGGAATTCGCCAGGCGCATCAAAGAGGCTACCGGGGGAGCCGTCGACATACGTATCTTTCCGGGAGGTCAGCTCGGAACGGGAGAGAGAGAAGTCCTCGAAGGGATGCAAATCGGGAGCATCGATTTGGCGGTAACCGCCACAGGCCCTATCTCCGGTTTTAGCCCGAGCATGATGGTCTTGGACTTGCCGTTCCTCTTTCGAGATTATAGTCACGTCGATGCAGTGCTTGACGGACCTATTGGGCGCAGGCTTCTGGATGATTTGGAGAAAAGTGGACTGAAAGGACTTGCGTTCTTTGAGAATGGATTCAGAAACTTCACCAATTCAGCCCGCCCGCTAGTGAAACCTGATGACTTGAAAGGGCTGAAGCTTCGTACCATGGAGAACCCCGTTCATCTGGATTCTGTTCGTCAGCTCGGGGCCCAGGCTGTCCCCATGAGCTGGGGTGAGGTTTATACGTCGTTGCAAACAAAGGTTATCGATGGCCAGGAGAATCCAATAGCCATCATTCACGCTTGTAAAATGAACGAGGTGCAAAAATACCTGAGTTTGACAGGGCACTTCTATTCCCCAGCACCCTTGACCATGAGCTTAAAGAGGTTCCAGTCTCTGAAGCCGGAATGGCAAAGGCTTTTCATAGATACCGCTGTGGAGATTGCCGCTTTTGAGAGAAGAATTATTCGAAATAACGAAAAGAGGGAGCTTGAGGATCTCAAGGCATGGGGGATGGATGTAAGAACCGTTGAGAAAAGCGCCTTCCTAAAAGCCACCCAGCCTGTCTACGAGAAATACATTAGACAATACCCTGACTGGAAGCCGATAATACTAGAAATCGGTAAAACGAGATGAAGCCCCCCGCGGCCTCGCAGGGCGGAATCTCCGCCATAATTCCGGCGGACTAGTCCGCCATGGTTCAGGCGGACAAGTCCGCGGCGCTTCGATCTGCTGCGGCGTATTCTGGCAAAGACAAATAAACCACAGGAAAAGGTATTTTCCGCCTCTCGTGAATCAGGTCACTATGGAGCGGATCAGCGATATAATCAATCGGACTGCTGAGATTGCCCTCTTCGTGATAATCTCCGTGATGGCCGGCGTCGTTTTCGTGGAGGTGCTGTTCAGGTATGTCCTCCTATTGCCTCTTTTCTGGACAGAGGAGTTGGCACGGTATTGCCTGGTTTGGTCTTCCTTGCTCGGGGCCAGTGTTGCCCTTAAACGGGGTGAACATATCGCTGTCAGCTTTCTTGTTGATAAGCTCCCTCGAGGCATAGGCCGCCAGGCTGCTCTCTTTGTTTCGATTATTGTTGCTGTTCTCCTGGCGGTGATTTTCTGGGGCAGTGTCCAGCTCGTAATACTCACGCGCCACCAGTTGAGTCCCGCAATGCGCATTCCCATGTCATGGCCATACCTGGCAATCCCCACCGGTTTCCTCATCATGCTCTTACACGAACTGAGTTCTATTCATAAGCGCATAAAGGAGATTCTTGTCATCGGTAAATGCAATAACAAACTAGCTTAAGGGCAGGCCGTATGTTGCTGTTCTTTCTGGTTATTTCTTTTGCCTTTTTTCTCCTTATCGGGGTGCCCATTGCATTCGTACTAGGACTAACACCAATGGTGGCATTCCTTTTTCAGGGAGAAATTCCTCATATGCTGGCCGCCCAACGAATATTCACAGGAATGGATAACCCGGTGCTCATGGCCATCCCCTTTTTTATTCTCGCCGGAAACATCATGAGCGCCGGACAAATGACCCGTAGACTGGTGGCTTTCTGCAACATTCTGGTGGGTTCATTCAGAGGAGGGCTGGCTTACATCAATGTATTCATTAGTATGGTTTTTGCCGGAATTACCGGTGCAGCGGTAGCCGACACGAGCGCCATTGGATCAATACTGATCCCCGCCATGAAGAAGGAGGGATATGATAGCAGCTTTTCTGCTGCTGTGACCGCCACATCGTCCACTATCGGGCCCATCATCCCACCGTCAATCCCATTCATCATTTATGGTGTTCTTGGTGAGGTATCCATCGCCTCGCTTTTCTTAGCAGGCTTTATTCCAGGATTATTGCTGGGATTATTTCAAATGGGGGTGGTCGCATACTACGCTCGCAAGAGGAATTATCCTAAAGGCTCGCGTATATCCTTCAGGCTCGCTTTAAAGGCTACATTTGATGCAACCCTGGTTTTAATGATGCCCCTCATTATACTGGGGGGAATCTTAAGCGGGATATTCACTCCTACCGAGAGTGCCTGCATAGCTGTGTTCTACGCCCTCATTGTCAGTCTTTTTGTGTATAGAGATATCAGGCTCAGGGATCTGCCAAAGATCATCGTCAATACAGGTGTCACGAGCTCTCTGGTGATGCTGGTTATCGGAACCGCCAGTATTTTCTCGTGGCTTCTTGCGAGCCAAGAGATTCCCCGATACGTCACTGAGGCGGTCATCAGCATTACCCATAACCCTATCGTAATCTTACTGCTCTTGAACGCCCTCTTGCTTATCGTGGGTATGTTTTTGGAGACCACCGCCTCGTTGATCATCCTAACCCCCGTTTTAATGCCGCTCATGCATAATATTGGGGTGGACCCGCTCCATTTTGGGGTTATACTTGTGCTCAATTTAGTAATCGGCCTAACCACCCCTCCTGTCGGGGTGTGCCTCTTTATCGCTTGCGCCATAGGAGGGATAAAACTCGAACAGATCACCAGGGCGATACTCCCGTTCATTCTGGCCTCTATCGCAGTTCTCCTTGTTGTAACCTACTGGGAATCTCTGGTATTAGCTATTCCCAAATTCTTTGGCTATACACCTCTTTTCGCAACAGGTTAAGGTAATGCTCCGGGGTTTGAACGGAGATATCCTTCCTTACCTAACTTATCCAGCCGCCTGAAGCCTTTTCGCAATGTCATCCTGTAGGGATTTTTTATCCGTTTTTTGTGCACCCGTATAGGGCATGGAATCGATAAACTCAATCCGCTCCGGAAGCTGAAGCACAGAGGCTTTCTGCCCTTTCAAAAACGAAATGATCTCATCAAAGGTCAGCTGAGCCCCGGGCTTGGGCTGAATATAGGCGCAAACCCTTTCGCCCATAATCGGATCAGGCATGGGAATAACTGCCACAGCCGCCACATCCGGATGACGGTCTATGAGTCTCTCGATTTCTGTGGCACTGATACTCTCACCGCCGCGGTTGATCATTTCTTTAATGCGACCGGTGAGTGTGATGTAACCCTTTTCATCGATCTTGGCTATGTCTCCGGTTCTGAAGAACCCGTCCTTTGTAAATGCCTTTTTGTTCTCCTCCGGATTATTGTAATAACCCGTAAATACTCCAGGGCCTCTTAGGACCAATTCACCCTGCGTGTTGGGGGGGGGTTCATTCCCATCTTTATCAATGACCTTGTATGTATCATAAGGGCATGTGGGTCTCCCCACGGTGGTGCAAATGATCTCCAAATCATCCCGGGGGCGCGTGATAGTCGTCATTCCTTCTGTCGCGCCGTATCCATTGAAAAAGGTCATTTTCAGCTTCTCGGTCACATCTTTGACGAGATCGGGGTGGCTTGCCCCCCCTGCACTGTGCATCTTTTTCAAAGAACTCAAATTATAGTTGTCGAGACCCTTATATTGGAGCAACCTTTGGGCGAGTGTAGGAACCCAGATTATCGAAGTCACCCCTTCCCGTTCAATGGTCTCACAGATGTCTTTATTGTCCGTAGAGTCCAGGAAAACGACCTTCCCGAGCGTGATAATGCTTCCAATGAAGCCCTTGGTGAATGTTAAGTCATGGCCAATCGGGCCAGCAAGCAGGTTAATATCCTCGGCGGTCTGCTCCCACGATTTGGAGCAATATTCGATGCCATTAATCAGACTATTGTGTGTGCGGGGCACGATCTTAGGCACTCCAGTTGTTCCTCCCGTCGCTCCCATATGGCACACCTGCGCAGGGTCCGGGCGCCGCTCTGCGAGCTTGGCCAGATTGTCCTCCGTCAATTCAGCGCGCTCGATCAGTCCCTCAAGGCTTGAAAAAGGCCGCCGATCCCCTTCTCCCCGGACAGTAATGACATGCTTGAGTTCTGGATGTTCCTTTAGGACGTCCTCGATAATGGGAACGTAATCCGTTTTTTCGTATCTGGAGGCGACAATCCACGCTGTGGCCCCCGTTAGGCTAATCAGGCGGTTGATTTCAAGCTGACGATATCGGTCGATCAACAACACCGTGATGGCCCCGATCTTTTGAAGGGCAAAATACGCAAAAACGAATTCGTTCCAGTTCGGAAGCTGAACCAGGGCCCGGTCCAAGGGCTGGATACCCAGATCCATCAGTCCTATGGCCAGCCTATTCGTCTTTTCGAGAGCCTCCCCACAGGTAAGGCGCGTCTTTCCATCCACAAAGGCCTCTTTTTCCGGGTGAATATCCGCAGCCCTGTCAAGGATATCCCCGAAAGTCAGGCCCGACCACCACCGAAACTTGCTATACTTTTCAGCATCGTTCTTTTTATACGGCGTAAACCCTTCCAGTAACTTCACCATACCTCGCCCTCCATTCCAGTGAGACTCCTCCCGCAGAGCGGGAGGAGTCTCACATTGAATTTTTATTCGGCGTAACTAGCACATGCAGAGTCCGATTCCCAGGCCGTCACCTTGGTGACCTTTAAGTGGCTATTATTGAGCTCACTGCTTAATCTCTGAAACAGGTAAGCTGCAATGTTTTCCGAAGAGGGATTCTCATTCTTAAACTGAGGGAGGTCGTTAAGATAAGAATGGTCAAGGTCTTCCAAGATGTTGTTGGCGGCCGTTTTGACGTCTTTGAAGTCTATGAGTAATCCGGCTTCGTTCAGCCTGTCTCCCGAAAGAATAACCTCTATCCTCCAGTTGTGCCCGTGGAGTTTCTCGCATTCGCCCCTGAAATTTCGAAGCTGATGAGCTGCAGCGAAGTCCGTAATTACCTTTAGTTCGTACATAAGTGGCTCTTCCTTTGCTAGCCCAATCTGCTACTTTCTCTTGCTACTTGGTCGTTTTCCGCAGATGTTACATTTTCCGTTTATTATGATTCCGATGCAGTTACCGTCGCTACAGGGGACTCGATCTTCCAGGTCAAGATCATCTCTCTCATCGGTTGTTGAATGATCCTCTTCCTCCAGGGTATCGGGGGTAAGATCCACTCCGCAATGGAGACAATACTTACTATCCTCCGGAATCATTTTTCCGCATTCAGGGCAGGTGATACCGGGTATCTCTTGATGACAATGTGGACACTCCATAACTACTCCTTCATCAGGTTGAATCATGCTCTGCAAACCATCTTATGTTTAATTCATCCACATCCCATTGTCAATCATTGATACGAGCAACGCGGGTGTCTGTGATTTTAACAGGTAACCAGTTGAACCAGCATGATATTTCGTATAATGCGTTTTCCAAAAAAAACGAAACTCGAAGCACAAAATTCGAATCTGTATTTGACTTTGCCGTTACCCTTACATCCTATTATTTTATCCTATTATTTATTTGACAAATATGAATTTTTTGCAATAATAGATCGGTTATGGCGGTGTAGCTCAGGTGGTTAGAGCATACGGCTCATATCCGTAGTGTCCGGGGTTCGAATCCCTGCACCGCCACCATATCAGGTCTATGGTATTGACATACCAAACTTTCGTATTAACTTTTAATTGTCGTATGGACCTGCAATTATTCAACAGTAAACAGTTACATATTCTTGGAGAGGCGCTCGACATTGCTGAAGATTCGACCAGCAATTACTTTAAGCTCTCTCAATCACAATGGAGTCAGCATCGTTTTGATGTGAAAACCCTTTCCAGTCTATTTGGGGGTGATATAAGGGATAATATTTTTGCCCTGCTCAAGAAGTATGTGCCAGGTGATGATGAAAACGACCAACCACTCTGTAAGAAACGGGAATTGTATGTGATCTGCGTCCAGGATCACCAGATCTTGAAGGCCCTTCAGAGAGACAAGGAGCTGAGGCTGCTTCCGCTCCTGGCATATATACTAACCCATGAGTTGGTGCATATTGTAAGATTTTGCAAGTTTCAAATAAGATATGATACGGAAGAGGAGGCAAGCAGAGACAAAGAAGAGAACATTGTGCACCATACGACCCATGAAATCTTGAAAGAATTACCTTTGTCAAATCTAGCGTATATTATCGGTTCTTACAGACCTGAAGGAATGAGCGTGGACCTATGTATGATTTGATCAGTTGTTTGTTGTGCGGAGGGTACTAAATGCCGATCTATGAATACAGATGTGATACATGTGGCCATGTCACGGAGGCATGGCAGAAATTCTCCGATCCGCACTTGAGTACGTGTGAAGCATGTGGCGGAGCGGTCAAGAAGATTATTTCAGCCAATACCTTTCATTTGAAGGGGTCAGGATGGTATGTCACAGATTATGCCTCAGGGTCCCCCGGGCATAAGACTGCCAAGACAGAACAGAAAGAAGAAGTCTCGAAAGATGAAGGCACAAAGGACACTAAGAAGCCTGCTGACACAAAGGAAAAACAGACTTCTTAAAGGACCGAAATCAGCGCCCAATAAGCATTGATTCTCAATGGATAGTAACAAAATGCTTAAACTGGTAGCCAAAAAATGAAATACAGATACAGTGGGAGGGTCCAGGACAGGTTAATAAACAGGTTAGAACGGAAAGAGAAAAGAGAGTCCCTCAGAAGAGATCGTTTTTTTAGATTCAAATTATCGGAGATTCACAATAAGCTTGCTCAGGCCCTGCTGATGAATAAGATTATCGAGACAGAAAACCCGCAAGCAGTATCTGATCTCGTAATGCAGGGGCTTAACAAGGCTTACAGGAGCAATGAGTTTGATTTCAAGTATTTTATCGCTCCAATAAGAACCTTAGTACCTCGCCCAAATCCATATGCCCTGTACCTCACCCAATATATCCTGGAAGTAGTAATTGACGACCGTCACGTAATAGACGTTTACGGAACAGACCTGGAAATCTACACCTTAATCGACAAGATTATTACCCAAATCAATGAACGGTTTGAGAGAACTGAGGAAGAGGTCGTCCGGCAACTGGCCCGCAACAAATCTCTTATTCCTGGATCTCGGGACTATGAGATTGCCCTTGAACAACTCTTCAATAGGAAAATAGGATCAGGCGAGATACCCTCAAAGCAGACGACCTAGTAGGAATTCTTTCTCTATTCCTTGGAGGGCTTTTCTTCTTCAGGTTCCTTTTCAATGTTTCTCTCGGGGTGTTTTATTTCCTCAAGCGTTTCTTCCAGTGTTTGCAAATCCTCCACCCTGCATACCTTCACCTCAGGGTATTCATCATTTATTATCTTTTGTGTTATCTTCCCCGGCCCGAAGATTATTATCCGTTTTACCTGAAATTCCTCAACAATTTTCCGGATCGTCTGTGACCACAATACAGGATGATTCAGCTGATTAGTGAGTTCAGTCTTGATGTCATCCGCATGAGTGATGAGCCTCGGATCAATTTCATTGTCTGTCAGGGTATTAGATACGATGGGTACCTGGGCCTCCTTGAAAGGGATCTTATGTTCCTCTATGTAGCTTTGTAATTGTTCACTTCCTGCGGTCATAAGAGGTGTATGCCATGGACCTAAAACCGGCAGATCAACAGCCCTAAATTCCGATTCCTTTAAGAGTTGCTTAGCTGCGCTGATATTCCTGTTTGTACCCCCAAACACATTCTGGATCGAGGAATTATACAGGGCTATATGGAGAACCTCCCTTCCTCCGTACCAGGAGATATTTCTCACATCCTCCTGGGTAATTGCCCTGTTTTTGTTGATAATCGCTACAAGGCCGCCATCTAGTTCCTTGGCGCATGAGATCATAATGTGTTCACGTTGGTTGACCAACTGCAAGCCAGTGTCGTAGTTGATAGCCTCAGCAGCAGTAAGGGCCGTGTACTCCCCGAAACTGTGCCCTGCCATAAGCTCCGGTTCAAGATTCACTTTTTCGTCCTTCAGTCGCTCTCTAAAGGCTGAATAGGCTGCCCAGGAGGTAATATAGGTTGCAATCTGAATCTGTTTGTCCAGATGTGTCTTGAGTACTTTTACCCTGTTTGCCAGCTTATCGGGTATCTTACCGAATATGATCTTTTCGAATTCCTTATTGAGGACTCTGTTGGCACGATAAAAGACAAAGGCGGCGATCTCGAAGTTATCATATAACTCCTGGCCCATTCCCAAATATTGAGATCCTTGACCAGGAAAGATATAGGCTGTCTTCGGTTGCATACCGGACTCCCTCTTACAAAGCAAAATTAACTACACTTTTTTTGCCTCAATGGAAATACCATTATGGCACAAATGAACAATGTGAAGCAATGCTAACTCCGTTCCAGATTGAGGAGGTACTTCTTCAAATCCATACCCGAACCAAAACCGCCCAAGCCATGAAGTGCTCACGCCTCGTAAAGCCTACGCTCACTCTGACCGTGCCGAGACCTGAAGAAGCTACCTGCGCTGTCAGTCCGTTGCCCTCAAACTCCCAATAATAGACATGTTTGCCTTTCATACGCAATGCGTCCATAAACGGCCGCTCCCTTCAGGAGTCATCTACCAAAAACCGATACTGGCGTGCTCGGCTCGCTCTCCAAACCGTCCTTATCAACCCCTGTCACGGCATAGTCCTTGGTCTTCCCGGGCTTGGGGCCAACGATGACAAAGCGCGTCTCTTTCGCGATGCCAATCTTTTTGAGACCGAAGAATCCCTTTTCAAAGACATGATAGGATACGATGTCCGGCTCCGAATTGGCAGACCACGTAAGTATCATAGTTCCCCCGTCGAACGCAACATTAAGCCCCTGTGGCGGTGCTGGTTTCGGTTTCGTCGTCGCGATTATCGTCTCGGAGAAATCGCTCAGGAGCAAGTCCTTGTCTTCAGCCCTGATCTTGTATCTATACTCCCGGCCGTCTTCCAAGCCGTTTTCAAGACAGGACGTCTTACCATGAACAACGGCTACCTCTGAGAATCCCTCTTCTTCCCCGGAACTCCTGTAAATATGATATGTTTTGATATCCGTTTCCGGATTCGGCTCCCAGGAAAGAGGCACCCTTCGGAGGTGAAGGCTTCCCCCTTTCAGTCCTGATGGTCTGTTGGGACGGGGCTTTGTAGCGGCACAGACTACTTCTGATCGCATGCTTTCAACATCAACTTTATTGTACGACGTGATGCAATAGTAATAGGTGCTGTTGTCATCTAACGGCTTATCATAACTTCCCTTGTCAAGGTAATCGCCTTTTTCTCGATTCCTGACCACACCAACTCTTTCATATCCCCGATCCCGCTCTGTTGATCGGTACACCGAGTAACCCCCAACCTCTTCCTCCGGGCACACACGCCACGCAAGGACCACCCTCTTGGCCATCCCACCTTTCGCTCTCAGGCCTTCGGGTATTGCAGGTGGTCCTTTGGTCTCGGCCCACGCTGCATTCGATAGTGAGCCCTCTTTTTCTTCATCCTCAAAAAGCGAAACACGGTAATAGTAAACTGTTTTGTCCTTCAAGTCCTCTTTGTCCACATAGCTATTGTTCTCCCGACCATAAATCCTTTTCACCTCTTCAAAACCCTCATTACGAGATGTACTCCTGTAAAGGACATACCCTGTAACAAACTCGGAGACAGCGGCATCCCAACTCACTTTTGTCTCTCTAATCATGTCTCCTTGGGCCACGATACCGCGCACAACGGGGATGCATCTTCCCGCCACGGGACGTGAAAGGTCGCTAACCCGTTTCTCCTCATTGTAAGCCCCAGTCCTGTAATAATAGGTTTCTCCGTCAACCACATTGGTATCCAGATAACGTATCCTCGATAGGCTTTCCAGATCGGTTTCACGCCCTAAACCCAAATCCCTTGCCCTGAGATCGGCAATCTCCTCATAGGACCCTTCCTCCTTTCTTGCTCGGTAGAGCTTATAGCCCAAGAGTTTGCTTGGATCTTGGCTCTTGATGGGATTAGGTGAGCAGGTTATCTCGATACATCGCACACGCCCTTGTGCGTTCATAATAATGGGCGGGTTCGGGGTCATCGCCAATTCGGTCTGCACCGTGCTTGAAAAATTGCTTTCCCTACCTCCGGCGTCAAAGGCCTTGATTCTGTAATAATAGGAAGCATCCTTGTCCAAGCCTCTGTCCACATATCCCCGCTCCGAGACCTGCGCTATTTTGATGAAGGGGCCCTCTTCTGATTGACTTCGGAAAATCCTATATCCGTCGCATGGTGCTGCCGAGATGTCTTCCCACTCCAGCCTTATGCTCGAACCCCCGGGCCTGCACAGCACATTCACCGGAGCTCTTAAACACTTGACCTGTGGAGCTGGTGACGGCGCCCTGCCTTTGTTAGACTCTATGGCCCTGACTATATCCAGACTCATCTTCTCGATTTCATTCCTTAGTCCCGCGGCCTCAAGGGATCTGAATTGCCTTTCATATATGAAAGACTTATCCGCTATCTTTGCAATCCTGCACGTAATCTCGATTACAGGTCCACGCTTTCTGACATTAGCCACGACTACCAGATCTAGTCCGAGCCTGTTCCCGACAGTAATTACATTGGGGAGATCTTCATTTTGTTGAAGATCGTTGAGTGATAAGAATGCCTCCAGTTCTCTCCGGTTGATGATTATAAGTGATGGGGCACGCTCCAGAAAAGTGATAAGCGTGTTGGTTATGGTAGCGTCATAACCCTTGGCATCCAAATTAAGGATGGTAAAATTGAAGACGGCAATTTTGGACCTCTCAGAGGAATGCGTTAGATCCACGGATAGGACGCAGACAAAAAAAAGGAGAGACCAGACAAGGAAAAGAAGTGATTTTATCTTCATCACCACCACAACAAAAGGTAGGCGAAAAAAACCGCTATTTGAGAACATAAATCGGGCAGCTACATATCTTGAGACAACTTGGTTATCATTTCGGAGGATTTCTCGCTTATCGGACTTGATATACCCTTGAGGTCTTCATCAAAAATAGCATCTGTGTATCCCTCTATCGCTTCTTCAAAATTCCGCCTTTTACATTGATTTTCGCCCTCGTTGAAGTAGACGAGTTCCAGGCTCTGGAAATTCTTTAGAACACTTAAACCGACTTCGGAGATCTTCTGATTTGTCAACTCATTTAAAACCTCGATCTCCGTTGGAAGCTCAAGAGGGTCCTCCTTAATATTGGCCGCCGGCAGACCATGGTGATAATCATCCTGTTTCGTAAGCTTGCCGGGAATTGTATCGGTAAAAAGGTTTTCTCCACTCAAGGTGTCCACCATTTTGTAGGCGATCTCGATAAAGCTCACTATCTTGGTAACACCCGTCTCATAGGTGTAAAACTCGTATACGGGTTTCTCTATCATCATGGGTGGCGCCGTTCGTTTTTCATCCTGAGAGGGGTCGGGATGGAGAAACTGCCATTCCTTGAAGGCCGGGTTCTCTTCTAATCGGGAATCCACCTGGACACGGACCGTATTCTTGCTTGGATAGTTTGTGCTCTTTGAGGAAAAATGCAAGACATCTCCCAGGATGAAGGTATCGATGCCGCCGATCTTGCCTACCGTCTTTGCCGTATCCAGATCCACCAAGCCGGTTTGACCCAGCTGCATCTCCTTGAGTATTGATTGCAGGTTCTCCCGCTCGACAATCTTCAGGTCACCGCTTGCATTCTTGGAAAGAAAACTCACGAGCTTGCTGGCTACGATCTTGCCTGCATCCTCATTCTCGGCCGGTGAAGAGAAGTCGAACACGGCGATAGACTTCCTGATCCTCTTTTTTATCTTGTCCCTCACGGATTGCTGCTTATGGAACAACCCCTTGTATTCGGGGTTTATGTTCTCCAGTTTCTTGAGCCATACCAATGCGTTGCCCCATTTCTTCAATTCTATGTAAACATCACTTCTTTGATCGAGTTTCTGGCAAAGACTCGACAGGAATTCAGTATAGTAGTCGCTCTTTTCAAGAGAAGGGGCAAATTCCAGAGAGCGAGATAACGCCTCAGCGGCGCCTGAAAGCTTCCTTTGCGATGCAAGTTCCATGGCTCGGTCAAAACAGACCTCACCTCCCTTAAGCTTTAAGGCTTCTATCCTTTTCGCCAGGCCCTGATTGTCAGGCTCATATTCCAGTGCCCGTTCGTGCAGTAAAACTGCCTGCACCCATTCCCCTTTTTGAACTGCCCGCTCCCCCATATTGATGAAGTAGTCTGCGTTGTTATTGGCCTGTGCTTTCCTGTAAAGCTTCTGAACATCAAAATAATCCGGATCAATATCAACAACAGCCTTGAATGCCTGGACCGCCATTCTCCAGTCCTCGTTTTCGCTCAGCTCTACACCCTGTTTGTACAGGATCTCTACAGCTATCCCCTCTGCCCTTGCCAACTTGTCTTCGGTTTCCTCATATCCCGGAAGGAGTTTGTTAACTTTTCGAAGTTTCGATATGGCATCCCTCCACTCCTGATTTTTCAGATGGGTGTCCGCCTCCTTGTACAGGGCCTGCGTGGTTGCCAACAGATCTTGCTTCCTCTTGGCCAGTTCATTGAAAAGGTTTGCGATTTCTACGTTTTCTTGATCGAGAACGTGTGCCCGGCTTATTTCCTTAAAGATCCTTGTAAGTTCCGGGTAGCTTGGGCTCGGATTGGCTTCAAGCAATTCCTTGCAGGTTCTGTAGTGCACTAAGGCTAAATCCTGCCGAGCCTGAGCCAAAGCCTGCGCATAGTCCTTATTCTTCGGGTTTTCTCTGACAGCCTTTTCATAAAACACGATGGCGTCATCCAAACGCCCTTGTCCGCTAAGCTCTTGACCCATCTTATAGCTTTCCTGACCGGCAACACAGCCCAAGACAAGAACCAAGGAGAAAGAAATGACGAAAAGCAGTCCCTTGTGTTTCATAATGATCCCTCTCAACAAAAGGTAGACGCCCGCTCTCAAAACCACCGCCGAATCAGCGGATCTTGCCCTTCAGGCAGTGGGCGGTTACCCTGACGTAGGATTATGGCAAGAGTTTTATTTCGACCCTGTTTTGCGTTATCTCACGGATCTCAATACTCCTGCCGTTCACGTGACGACTTGCCAGATCGCTGGCAAAGTTCACGGTATCTCCGCGAAGGTCTATTTCCAGCTCCGCTCTTCCCTGGGAATACACTCTCTGTCGTATCTCCTCCACGCCCCTCACCTCGGTCTCAAGAAGGTGCTTGAATACATTTAACTCATTGTAGCTTTGAAACCCCGAAACAAAGAGCCGTACCTCGAGGGTGTTGGTGAGCTCTTTTGACCACTGGCTCAAAATATCATTCATCAATGCTTTGGCCAGCATTTCACTTGCCTGTTCAGTGCTTGGTTGGATGTAATCCTTTATGCCCGGTAGCCGTTTTGTCTCAGAGCCCGTGGTTATGATGTTCCTCGTGCCCACGTCGATCGCCTTTCCGGAGACTGTGGCACTGTTGGAATGCATCTCAATCTCGCCAATCTTAAAAGGGTTGCTCGTGGTTTCAACGCTGCAGAGAATTATGACCTCTGCGCCGAAGCGCTGACCAACCCTTTGAGCAGTCACCACATCATCCGTCAATCTCTCATAACTGCCGTGCTCCAGATTCTTTCTTACCATCTCGGAGTCAACAAGCTTGAAGCCCTTTGACAAGAAATACCTCGTCATACGGGCCTCACCAATAAAGTCACTCTGCTCGCTTCCATTAAAGAGAATCATGAGCCGCGGCTTCGCCTTTCTTGCAATCAGTAGGTTAATTGCCTCTAAATCATTTTCCATTCTGGCAGTGCTTACCTTGGCCTCGATCATTACCTTATACAGGTCTCCTTCCCTCTCCTCGGAAAGCACTTCATAGGATTGGATATACCCCTTTGATTGCGAGAGGATTTTGTCTGATATGATTTCGAAGTTCTCTACGAGTGTTTCATTGCTGATCATCACGCCAACAGCCTGCTCTACAGCACGCCTTTGAGCATCAGCGATAGCCCTGTCCCGGGCTATATCAACAAAACCCTTGTGTACGCTTGCTGTGCCTTCGGACTGAACGACTTTCTCCGCATATGCCGGATAAAGGTTCATAATGGCACAAAACAGACAGATTACTGAGAGAAAGATAGGTCTTTTCATGGATATTCCCCCTGGCGAGGTAAAGCCTGAGCGATACAATAGGTAGATCGGCAACAGATTAGAATATCATGAGAAATTTGTCAAAAATAAATTCCGCTACTTCAGCTTAAACCTCAGAGGATGCGGGGACATTTGATGACACCCCTCCCTCCGTCAATGATGAAGCTGCGAGATACCTGGAACCCCGAGGAAGGAAGAACACCGCTTGGGTTCGGGGAGAGAAACGGAGAACGGAAAAGATTCTGCAATAGAAGGTTCAGATTCGCTGAAAAGGATCAAGGACTGAGGGAAAGGAAAAACCGAATGGCATTATCCGTATACTCATGGAGATTCGAGAATTTTACGCCCACCGTGCGCGTATTTCCCCGATCTTCTTCTGTGACCCGCACTATTTCACCGCGAACCTTCTTTACATCGTTTACGAAAGGAAGTGAAAACAAGAAGGTGAGAAGAAATCCGCTGCCATACTCGTGAGGCCAGTTTCGGGAATTACTTTTAACAGCCATACCGCGCCTCGAAATATCTATAATCCTACCCTTTCGCGCCCTTTGGTCATCGAGTCGATCTATGTCAAAGGGGGAGTACGAAACGGGAATTAAAACGCTCTTGCGATAATAACTCCTCCGATTTGTTTTGGCCAAAATACCTTCTTTACAGCGAGGACAGTGCACCGTGAAGTCGTGGTCCGATGGCTGTTGCCTTTTTACCCTCCCCGTTGCCCCGCAATAGGGACAGCAAATTCTCACAATCAGTGATGGATATACCGCTCTAGGTTTCATGCCCGCTCTTCTTTGATCTGAGCTCACCCCTCAGTTTTCTTACAAGCAAGGATTTCCAAGTAATTACCCTCATTGGGAGCCCTGCTCAGGCCCAGATTCCCGCATCACGCTCAGCGCTAGAGCCCTTCCCTCCATCAGTTGCGAGATATCCCGGATTGCGTCAGTTTTCACCGGCCTTGTATGAAAAGTCCTTGTCGTTTTCAGCCATGCCGAAAACAAGAGTGAAAGCCCCTGAGCGGGAAGGAGGGAAAAACCCAGAGGCTTTGGAGAAAAGAGTCATTGCTAACTCTTTCAGCTATAAATATAATACCAAAAAGGCAAAATTCAATCACCCACTACCGCAGAGCCTTAATCCGCCCTAAAGATAATTTACTTTTTCCCTTGCCAAAATCTCGCGACATTCCACTTAGGCTGGCGCGGAAGGCCCTTAGTCCATCCGGAAATGAAGCTTACTGTAAAAGCTGGCGAAAACCAAAGAAAGGCAGAGGGATGTGGCCTCTGCCTTCCAGCTCCAATCATCGTGTTGAGGGTGCTGATTTGGTGACCCTTAGATTTTTAAATCTCCTGTGAACACACTACACCATTGACTCACTCTGACCCATTCGGCCCTTCGCTCGAATTCCGACCTTCGCTCTCTCCAGCGCCCCCGCTCAGCCAGTAATAAACATTGAATACCCTGCGTCTATCTGCTCCTGAGCGTCTGTCTATACCGGAGCGCTCCTTGTCAAACATACTTCATGCTCCACAGGTACGGTATTGCAAAACTCAAAATATCCTGACGGTCTTCACGTAGTTCAAAAACTCTCATCTATTAAATATAGCAAAACATATGCCATAAGGACAACTTGAAATATTCATCACTATTTCAAGCAATTACCATCTCTTTATCGCCCCCGATTCCCCTCAATGTGTAATGAAATACCATTTTTTTGAGAAACAAAATCCCACTTCTTTGCATGGAATTTCATATACTTAGACAGAAAAGATCGTGTACCTGGTAAAGCCTACGCTGTATCCCAATCCTGCCTTCCCCACCCTAACCCTCCCCCTTCGAGGGGGAGGGCACGGGTGGGGGTCAAGTTTCTACCGCATATAACCCTAAAGCCAGGCGCCGGGGTCATTTGGCAAGCCGTAAGAAGCAGGAACCATAGAAAAATCTGATAGCTTTTTCAATAGTTATTTTGATAACCTCGATAACTCGCTTAGAAGGCTTTGGAAATACGAGGGAATGTGCCTACCAAGTGATAACTGGGAGGCAAGAAAAAAGGCGTGCATCCTAAAACCCATAATAGCACAACCCTTCTTACTTGACACCAAGACCCCATTTCTCTAGATTTGCATCTCAAAACGAGAGACTATTATGCCAGTCAGGAATAGCGGTGCAGGACTTCCTGTTCATGTGTCAAGCGCCGTAATGAACAGTCTTGAAAGTCGAGGAAATAGCTTGAAAAAACGAGATGGCATCTTTTACGGCTGGGTTATCCTCTCCGTGGCCTTGATCACCTTACTGCTTGGCTTCGGCATCAGGAACGCCTTCTCTGTCTTTTATCCCACCATCGTAGCGGAATTTGGTTGGGGGAGAGGCAATACCGCCTTAATGTTCTCTATTACTATCATTGTCTATGGCCTGGTGGCACCATTTGCGGGAAGCCTGGTGGATCGGTTTGGGCCGAGACTTGTCTTACCGGTCGGGGCTTTCATTATGGGAGGTGGGGTAGCTCTATGCGGCATGGCAACGGCTCAGTGGCACTTTTTCCTCTGCTATGGGGTTATGGGAGCTGTCGGTCTGAGTCTGGTAGGGTGGACTACCCAAGCCACCATAGTATCGAACTGGTTTGTCAAAAAGCGTGGCCTTGTATTCGGGATTCTAGGCGCCGGCTTCGGTGGTAGCCTGGTATTCGCTTCCGTCGTCCAATTTCTCATTTCCACGTTCGGCTGGCAAACCGCGTATGTCATCATCGGGGTCTCCTCGATTGCCATTATTGCGCCGCTCTCCGGCCTTTTGATGCGCCGCAGCCCCCAGGACAAAGGGCTTTTGCCGGATGGTCTATCGCCGTCGTCACAAGAATCACGGTACCTGAATGAACTTGGGGAATCAGTCGGGATGCAAGGGAAATGGGCTACTACTACCTGGACGCTTTCCCGTGCGATGAAGACCTATCATTTTTGGTTCCTTTTCTCGATTGCCTTTTTCCTCATGGGTGTGGCCGAGACAATAGCAATAGCCCATCAGGTTTTCTTTTTCCGGGATGTAGGATATGGGCCCATGCAGGCTGCCAGCATCTACAGTGTATTTGGGGTTGCCTTTGTGTTTGGAAATTTGTGCACCTTGCTTTCAGACCGCCTCGGGCGCGAAAAGGTCTTTATGGCCAGCGGCCTCCTCAGTACCGTGGCCGTATTGCTCCTATTCCTGATCAAAGACACATCCCAGCCATGGATGGCCTTCTCATTTGCTGTCTTCTGTGGCCTGGGGATAGGCACTGGTGGCACTGTGCTCCACACCACGGTAGCTGACCTTTTCCAGGGAAGGTATTTTGGCTCTATCCAGGGTACAATAATTTTGGGATTTGCCTTAGGTGGTGCTATCGCTCCATGGCTTGCGGGGTTTCTTTATGACAGAACCGGTAGCTACTTCACAACGTTCCTCATACTGCTAGGTTCCCTTCTGGCCTCCATGGTGCTGATGTGGCTCGTTGCCCCTTCCAAGATACGGCCAGTTTCCAGCAAAACATGAGTGTACTTTTTGGGCCAAATCCCTTTTTTAGGGACTTTCCTAAAGGAAAAGCCTCTTTTATTTCTCCCCGGATCGGTAGAACCTATCCGGGTCCAGCGCCAGAAGCGGTGGGTTCAGTTAGAACTGATAAGCTCGTTTTTTCCAGGCATGAGGTGACCACATGAAAGGATATAATGGCAAGATTCTCCGCGTAAATCTTACGGACGGAAAATACTCGGTGCATGAGCCTTCTAAAAGCTATTATCAGCATTATTTGGGGGGCCGGGGGTTTATCATCCATACTCTTTTAACAGAAGTTCCCAAGAATGTTGACCCTTTGGGGCCCGCGAACAAGCTCATTTTTTCCTTAGGTCCCTTAACCGGCCATCCGATCCCGGGCAGTGGAAGGAATAGTGTTGGGGCCAAATCGCCACTGACGGGGGGATACGGTGAAAGCGAAGCGGGGGGTTTCTGGGGCGCCGAACTAAAACGGTCCGGCTTTGACGCAATCATAGCAGAAGGAGCATCTGCTAAACCGGTATACATCTGGATAGACAATGGAAACGTCGAGATCCTTGATGCCAGCAAGTTATGGGGTTTGGAGGTCGCCGATACCGTGAGGGCAATACACGGTGAACTCGGTAGCAACAAGATCCGTACCGCCACTATTGGCCCCGCAGGCGAAAACCTGGTCAAATACGCCTGCATTGCACATGACACCTCCCATTTAGCTGGGAGAACAGGGATGGGTGCGGTCATGGGTTCGAAGAACCTGAAGGCAATCGCCGTGCGAGGATCAAAGGCGCCTGGCATAGCTGACAAAGAAAAGATTATTGAATTATCTCGTTGGATGGGGAGAAACTATAAGGAACGGTCGGTTATGTGGCGTTACGGCACGGGAGGAGCGATCATTCAGTATGAGGAAGCCGGAAACCTCCCTATCAGGAACTTCAACGGAGGGAGGTTTCCCGGCGCAGAAAAGATAACCGCTCAGAAAATATTCGAAAAGGGTTACATAGAAAAGATGGAGGGCTGTTTTGCTTGTCCCCTTCGGTGCAAGAAACGCGTCAGGATTGGCAAACCCTGGACGACAGATCCCATGTATGGTGGACCAGAATACGAAACCTTAGCCGCACTGGGCTCAAACTGTGGCATTGATGATTTAGAGGCTATTATCAAGGCTGATGAGCTCTGTGGCCGGTATGGTATTGATACCATTTCCGCGGGTGTTTGTATTTCCTTTGCCATGGAGTGCTTCGAAAAGGGAATTCTCACTCACGAAGATACAGATGGCATAACGTTGACTTTTGGTAACGCTGAGGCAATGATTGAAATGGTTGAACGGATTGCCTTGCGCAAAGGTTTTGGAAATATACTGGCAGAGGGCACGAAAAGGGCTGCACAAAAGATCGGGAAAGGCTCTGATCAGTTTGCTATGCATGTCAAGGGTGAAGAAATCCCGATGCATGAGCCACGATATAAGCAGGGGCTCGGTCTCCACTATAGTGTGCACGCTACCGGACCAGACCATTGCACTGGTGTTCATGATAATCTCATGAAAGAAATAATGATGGACTGGGACATAATTGATGTAGCTGAGCCAATCCCAAACACGGAACTAAGCCCTCGAAAGGCTCGAATGGTTTACCAAGTCGGCCTATGGCGCCACATGTCCAATACTGTGGGGCTCTGTATATTTGTCCCCTGGAGCAACTCACAAGTAAGAGACGCAATGGAAGCTATAACCGGCTGGCCCATGAGCTATTGGAAGCTCATGAAGGCCGTAGAACGCGGGATAACACTTGCGCGAATATTCAACCTCCGCGAAGGATTCTCTGCAGAAGATGATAGGTTACCATATAGATTTGCCACCCATCCTTCAGAAGGGCCCCTGAAAGGGATAACGCTCGATCCAGCAAAACTTGCCGAAGCTCAAAGCATTTATTATCAGATGCTTGGGTGGGACGAATCAGGAATTCCGACATATGGCAGGCTTGTGGAACTTGATATCGAATGGGCCACCAAATATTTGGAATAAACCGTAATAATTCAGGGAATTCAAACTGTTGGCGGTCCGGCCCCAGCTGGTTATCTTGATACAGATGGAGTATCACAACTGCGATCGAAGTCAGCGGTGCGGCCAACGGAACCGAACTCAAGAGGTAAACTCGTTTAATGAAATGGCAGTGGACGAGAACTCTGCCAGAATCAATGCATCTGACGTGATCAACGGCACCCCCAGTTCCTGGGGTACTGCAACAAACTCCCAGTCGTAAGCAGAGCAACGCGAGCTCGCCTTCAAGCTTAACACCTGCGCGGAAGATGACCTCACTGTTGAGACTACGGTGATGCTCATTGGCGCTCCTTTTGAGACTCTCGTATGCCTTCTTCTCGCTCAAATCATTTCCAGGCAAGATCTCTGAAAGGCACGTAACCATAATGTAACTCTCAGGCGAGCCTTATCTGAGCCTGAGGACAGATCAAAATCCCAAAGCAAAAGTTTAAACTGCAATCACATCTAGCTGTGATCTATAGCATATTTGATCCACAAATAAATGGGATTGTTCGCACTCGACGGTTATATATCTCATCTTGCATTAGGTATCTTCTGCAGAGATAATTTTGCTCGCTCGGTGCAATCTGATATTGCACTTTCAACTACGATATGTAATCGTCAAAATTGTCGATTTCGAGTATAAGGCAAGAAAGCAAAACATTTCAGGCAGCCGAACCAGCCACAATATCTAGATCTAGGTGATATACCTAATCCTTTGCGAGGCCAAAATCGCTGATTTCGATACAATTCCGAAAGCCAATTTTCTTGACTTCAGCGACCTTTTGGCATTTCATGAAATCATGGATCTTCGCCGGTGACCAAACCTCTTTTCGGAGGTGAGTCCATGGAGAAACCCCTCAAAATGTGCCTACCTTGCTCCTGACAGGACATGGTTGTTCTGTTGGGAGTTTGAACTGTCTATCATTTCTTGGAGACAATGCCTTTCTTAGGTGGAATCTGAAATCCATCTTACCAATTAAACTTCCTGGAAACCCTGATCTTTTGGAGGAAGCTATGAGTAGGAGTTTCCAGAAGATGGGCCGCTCTGCCCAACCAATATGTTGGAGCCGAGCAGGTTCCGCTCAATGACCGAAAGGAGGCCAGATATGAAGGGAATGCACAAACCTATTGTAGTGGTCGCCATTTTTCTTCTTTTGTTGGTGTCTACTTTGGTTGCCAAAGCAGAGGATATCGATGTTACGTGCTGTGGTTCCAATACGATAATAATGATGTTATCGCAGAGTGAGGATTTATCAATCTCGACATTTGAAGGCAAAGGGATTGTCCGGAGCAATCTTGAGAAGAAGGCTTTTGATAATTGTAGCTACCACCTTGTGGGTATCGATACAATCATTGCTGATAAAAGAACCCAATCCGGATACTCTAAATTCATGGATTCCGACGGGGACTTTGCGGTCATGGAGAATTTCGTTCCTCTTGGTGCCAAGGAGGCCACTTGGAAGTTTATATATGGCACCGGCAAATGGAAAGGAATCAAAGGTGGTGGTAAAACCGTGATGGTTATACGTGTTAAATCAATAACGCCAGACACGAGACAATACTGCTTCAAGAATATAGGAACGTTTGAATTGCCGAAATAGAAGGAAGCTAAGGTGGTCTGAGCCTGGCATGGGATACAGATATGCATTTGTCTAACAAATTAATTCTCGTGCCAAGGTAAACCCGAAACCTTGGGATTCCACGTAAATCGAGATGAAACTGGTTGATGTTACCCAGTGGGTGACCTCGCTGAGGCGGGGAAATTCTACCCGGCCAAAGCTTAGCAAGCAGGCTGGTAGTGAAATCCACGTGCAAACCCGGTAACGGGAGTACGAAGCTGGATGGAGCAAGGGTGCAGGCTCTGTATTGAGCCCCGAAAAATGTATAGTTGTGGTCCGTGAGGATATAGTGTGGTCGAGCTAAACAGATTAATCACTTCTGGTGTTGAGAAAAATCAGTCATAATGATCGGGCATTTGAGGCAGGGGCATCAGAGTCCCTGCCTCAGTTGTCAGAAATCAATATGTTGTGATATTGGCATTTGGTAAAAACATAGCGATTCCTGCCATAAGTAACAAATCACCCACAAGTCTCCTGGCTTGCGATTACTATTAGTAACATCTAAAGGCTGCGTGCAACATTTCTAACTGAAATCATTAATGCCTGAGCATCCCGATCCATTTCATATTTCAACCACAATTCGTGATCGAGTCAAGGGCGGAAAAAGGCCCTTGGTCTGTGTTTTTGGGACCACAGGATTAGGTATCCCCCTTCCCTGCCATAATCCTTTATTGG
Organism: Desulfatiglandales bacterium; assembly: GCA_035527895.1. Lineage (GTDB taxonomy): Bacteria > Desulfobacterota > DSM-4660 > Desulfatiglandales > B25-G16 > JADFWK01. The sequence continues at coordinate 709 of DATKZQ010000070.1, read as the reverse complement.
TGTGGTTTTGGGAGAGCATGTAACTGAAATGTAACCAGAAATCAAAAGAAAACAGCGACGGGGATTAGCATTTCAAAAAGGCCACTTTCTGCCGCAAGCTAGCGGCTGAGGTAGGTACGAGCATGAGACAGTGTGTGCTGCCAATGCAGGCAGGAAGCCTAACCGAAAGTTGGCCTTTTCCAGATACTATGTTCAACTGTGGGTCAAAGATGGAATGATTGTTTTTTGGTGCTTTGACGTCTTGGATTCTCTGCTTTGATATGGTGATGAATTCAAATTGCAATAGGCAACTGGTGAGAGCTATCTGAATTGGAAAAAGCCAGGTTTGCTCCCGAAACATGGCAAAAGTGAAGCCTCCCCGCTCTGAAGAGCGGGGCATCCTCACAATGGATGGCGGAACTCGCCATAGCCTATGGCGAAGGAGAGTAAAGATTTGCTCCGGCTCACGTCGGCAACGTAGTCTTTTGAGGGCGTCCTCCTAGCAAGCGAATAATTGATAATTGAGATGTGACCCTCCTCTTCCCATGGGCGCAGTTCTCCTTTGGGTCGTTTCTTCGTGGGGTTTCTACTCAATCCAGTATGGCTGCTGAGTTGGCATAACTAAAGTCTTTGATTCAAAATCAATTTCTTGATGAGCATCTCATTGAAAACGGTTTTGAGCAACAGCCCGACAAGGTTTGATCCTCATTCTCCGTGATGTTTTTTCAAG
>DATKZQ010000069.1:0-20577 GCA_035527895.1 Desulfatiglandales bacterium | reverse complement strand
GGGCAGGCGCCCAGTGATTTTCCCGAGTTTGCCACCTTTCTGGTCGAGTGCGGCATCGACTCGATCAGCCTGATACCCGACACCGTGGTCAAGACACGGCTGGCCATTGCCAAGAAGGAGGAGGAGCTGGGGGTACGGCTGAAATAAAGCTATGGAGATGAAATGTGAAACGGAGAGTTGTTATTACGGGTATGGGAGCGGTAACTCCCTTAGCTGTCGGGGTAGAGGAAAGCTGGAAGAGACTATGCGCTGGAGAGTCTGGGATCAAAAACGTCACCCAATTTGATGCCTCCTCGCTGAAATGTCAGGTAGCAGGAGAAGTGCGAGACTTTTCGGCAGAAGACTTCTTAAGGGCGAAAAAGATCAGAAGGACGGATCGCTTTGTACACTTTATGTTGGCCGCCACCAAGATGGCCCTTGAAGATAGCCAGTTAAGGGTGAAGTCGAGCGAGGAATATCGGGTGGGGGTCATAGCGGCCACCGCTATCGGGTCCTGCAAGACCTTTGAGGCGAACCACGAGCACATTACCAAGGGGCTCATGAGAAACGTAACCCCTTACCTGGTAATCAACCTTTCCGCCAATACGGCTGGGGGCGAGATGGCCCTCATGATCGGGGCTCGAGGCCCGCACCATTTTCTTCAAGAGGCCTGTTCTGCAGGTACCAATGCCATAGGGCTCGGCTTCAAAACGATTCAGTACAATGAGGCCGACGTCATGTTCGTGGGTGGCTCTGATGCGGGTATAAGCCCGACCCTCATGGCGAGCCTTGATAACCTTGGGGCGATTGCCACGTCCTGGAATGACCAACCGCACAGGGCAAGCAGGCCCTTTGATAAGAAGCGAAACGGTTTTGTAACCAGCGAGGGCTCAGGGATTTTGGTGCTGGAAGAACTCGGGCATGCAAAGGCCCGCGGGGCCAAGATCTATGCAGAAGTAATAGGCTATGGTTCCACCTGTGATGCCTATCACGCAGTCGCGCCATTGCCCAGTGGAGAGAGCGCGGCCAAATGTATGGAGCTCAGCATCGAAGGGGCTGGTATCAGGCCGGAAGACATAAAACACATAAACGCTCACGGAACATCCACGGTTGCTAACGATGAAACGGAAACCCTCGCCGTAAAAGAGCTGTTCGGTGAGAGGGCCAAGGAGCTCATGATTAGCGCGAATAAGTCGATGATCGGTCACATGTGGGGAGCAGCCGGCGCCGTTGAGGGCATCTTCACCGCGAAAACCCTTCAGGAGGGCATCCTGCCTCCGACCATTAATCTGGATGAACCCGATCCCAAATGTGACCTGGACTACGTCCCCCATACCGCACGGCGCTCAAACGTAACATACGCCCTCTCGAACTCCTTCGGGTTTGGCGGCATCAATGCGAGTCTCGTCTTCAAGAAATACGAAGAGTGAGGCAAAAACGGAGAAATAACGGTTAAACGAGCAGGTAATAGCGCGGTTGGTTTTAGGCAGGGAAAACACTCCCCTCGAAAAGAAACCCCTTCCCTTTCAAGCCACCCTTTTTGAAAATCCCTCATCAAAATCCTTGACATAGATTCTGTTATCTCTTAATTTGCCTTGCATATGCACACCATGCTTAATAGTCTAAAATCATTTAAAAAATGGGGAGGTGCCCATGGAAATACGTGTAAAGGCAGCTGTTCGGCCAAAAGCGAAACCAGAGGATGAGTCAAACCTAGGATTCGGCCAGATCTTCACCGATCACATGCTCCTTGTTGATTATGAGAATACCACGGGTTGGCACAATGCGCGCATAGAACCATATGCCTCCCTGGTGCTGGACCCTGCTGCAACCTGTCTCCATTATGGGCAGTTGGTTTTTGAGGGTTTGAAAGCCTATTATGGGAAGGATGGAGGGATATATCTGTTTCGGCCTGCAGATAATTTCGTAAGGCTCAACCAATCGGCACGAAGGGTATGTATGCCTGAGCTGGATGTTGACTTCGCCTTAACGGCCTTGAAGAAATTGATCCTCCTCGACAGGGAATGGATTCCAAAGAGTCCCGGAACCTCCCTCTACATCAGGCCTACCATGATAGCGACCGAGCCGTTCCTCGGTGTGCGGCCGGCAGTAAGATACCTGTTTTACATTATCCTCGGACCTGTTGGATCTTACTATCCCGAAGGCCTGAATCCGGTAAAGATCTATGTGGAATGCAAATATGTCAGGGCCATCCCCGGCGGTACCGGAGAGGCAAAGACGGCAGGCAATTATGCTGCAAGCCTGCTCGCTGCTGAGGAGGCCAAGAAAAAGGGGTTTACCCAGGTTCTCTGGCTGGACGGATGCGAAAAAACGTGGATAGAGGAAGTGGGTACCATGAATATGTTCTTTGTCCTCGATGACGAGGTCAGCACCGCCCCTCTTACCGGGAGTATTCTGGGAGGCATCACCAGGGATTCCGTAATCAAGATTCTCAGAAACTGGGGTATTACGGTGAAAGAAAAACTCCTGTCTATCGATGAAGTTGTCGCTGCGGCTACCAACGGCCGCCTCAAGGAGGCCTTTGGCACCGGAACCGCAGCCGTGATTTCGCCCGTTGGCCAGATAACCTATAAGGATAAAGACTACGTAGTGGCCAGCGGCAACATGGGGGAGCTATCTCAGAAACTGTATGATGAGATTGTGGCCGTCCAGTATGCTGAAAAGCCTGATCCCTATGGTTGGGTTGAACGAATAGGATAGGTGTAATGGATTACCAGGTCGATAATGGCAAAGAAGAGATCCTATAAGATAACCGAACCGCATGAAAGCAAGGTCTCCCGTACATATTGGTTTCTTTCTGCCGCATTTTGGTTTGTCCTTCTTGCCCTCCTTGTCTCAATCCCCGCCCTTTACTTTATAAAAAAGGATTTTGCCAATGAGGTGCGGCAGGTAAGACAGCCCAGGCCAAACCGGTTTTTTTTGGGAATCGACGTCTCTCAGACGATGAGACCGGATATCCTCTCCGATTTTGAGGACGCCCTCATCTCACGGCTTCAAAACTTCGTAGGGCATGGTGAAGTCTCCTGCCATATCGCCGTGTTCGGGCGTCCCGGTTGCGGAAAGGAGACGATCTCCCACATCCTTTCGACCAGCTCACCACAAGACGAAAAAACCTTCAAACGAACGGTTGAGAAAAGGATAAGAAACATATCAATTGCCAGTAGACCGGGAGGGGACGAGGCCACAACTCCCTTGACTACTCCCCTGTTTTATTTTCTCGGAGAGATACTCCCAGAGAGGGCTGGAGAAAGGGTGATAATCTTCTCGGATTTGGTAAATGATGATGGAGGATGCCAGGAGTACTCCTTTCCCTTAAAGGCGTTTGAAGAATTCGGTCTCCATAAGGGCGGGCAGATTATCTTTCTATACCCGGCTCCCTATGTTATTGGAGAATACGAGACGCCTGACCTACCGGAAAGACTGATAAAAAAGCAGAAGGAAATCATTAAATCAGTGCACGAACTCAGCAAGAAAGGCAGGCTGAGGGCATTCTTCTACCATGTGCCTGATGATACTCAAGAGAGGGTTGCCTTTTTGAAATCGCAACTGCAAAATGCTATTCCTGCAACTGCATTCGAAATTGTCTGGGGAAGAGTCTCGAAAATGATTGATACGATCGTGGCTGCTGTGAGGGGGTGATGGGATGTGAAACTTGAGTTCATCGAGGCACGGGATTTGCCCGATGCCTGGTTCCAGTGCGTTTACCAGGTACTTGAGTGCGGAAGAACATACGTCATAGAGAGGGGGAGCTATGAGGGGCAGAAGAGGCTTGAGTTCGATTATGTGACGATACACATAAAATATCCGGGCACCAGGCCTCTATTGCCCGATATACCACCTGCCCTTGGGATACCCAACCCTGTTGCCGACGATTACCTGGATCAATACCTGCCATACCTGATGACCTCGGCCAAAAAGGAAGGGGAAGAATACACCTATGGCGAGTATCTCGAACCCCAGATCAGTGAAGTAATCAGGATGTATCGGGAAGACGGACACGGCACGAACCAGGCTTACATGACCGTTGGAAATCCCGATACCATCTACCTTGACGATCCTCCTTGCCTCAGGGGTATTGATACCAGGATCAAGGATGATAGGTTGCATTTTATCGTCTATTTTCGGTCATGGGATCTGTGGAATGGATTTCCCGCCAACCTGGGTGCCATTCAACTCCTGAAAGAGTACATGGCCGAGAGCATCGGCGTTAAGGACGGGGAACTCATAGCTGCCAGCAAAGGGCTTCATCTCTACGATTACATCTGGGAATTGGCAAAACTGCGTACCATGAAATCGTAACCGCTCACTAGTGAGGCCTGGCCTTCCCGGCCCGGAACGGGCAAACCGACAAGGCACGATTTCAGTAAGCAAATACGAATCTCGAATACCCGCCTGCCTCGCCTGAGCTATCCAATACCTGCAAGGGATATCGGACAGGCCAATGCGGACCAGTTGCTCTTGCACGACGCAAGCACACAGGTGGCGGGCAGGTCGAAATCCCTGGCCCAGACCTGGTTTGCAAAGCATGAGTATAAAGAGGTTACTTACGAAATACGGTAACGACCATAGTGTAATTCAGCAATGTCGCGCCAGGGCAGGCCGAAACAAACTCCAATGACCAAAATCCCAATGCTCTCAACCAAGAGATTCTTGCCCAGACCAAGACAGCATTGCCCTGTTTTGAATTTTGTACATTTGAATTTCGGTGTCAATTTAGCACATGACCCCGACGCTTCGCTCCAGGGTTATACATGAAAGAAACGCTATGGTGAGCATGGAGATGTCTTTTTTTGACTCTGTCCTCCCATCGTTCAGATGAGTGGGCGTTTCAAAACGGCGCACACAGGCTGCTACCTTAGTGCTAAGGCTTATGGGGCGGTGCGTCGGTTTGAAACGGCCCTGTACGGGGCCTTGTTTAGAGGGCAGAGCAAAAAAAGACATCTCCAGGCTCGGTCCCCTGGGTTCGGTTACGAATAGCCACCGGGCATTAGCAAATGGACAGGAGCGCCACCTTTTCAAAGAGCTAAAGTGTTACGCTCAAAAGCGTTTCATCGGCAGTGCTAAACGGGTGAATTGATGAAGCGTCTCTTCCGGATGATTTTAACAGACGATGATTCGATAATCCGCATGGTGGGGCATTTCATTCGCACTAGGTGCTTTGCCCTATGAGGGTGGGGGCTCGGCACAGAATATACCTATCCCCATACATAAATGGGTGTGATTTTCTTGTTTTTGAGTAAATCACCCCATTGATCTCAAGTGAATAAATCAATAGACTTCTTCTAGCCTATCATCGGCTTTGATAGGACCTCGAGTTCCTTTGTCAGGAGATGCAAATCAAAATTCAGGAGCTCCGAGGGGAGTTTCTTGCTGCGGGATTAGCCAACAAACCTTTAGAGACCTTTGTACGGTTTATCCGAAATTGTCGGCAGAGGTCTTGGGATGCATATCAAGAGAGGGCTCATCGGTTCCTCATATAGGCTCGTCTCAAGTTGGTTTTTGGTGTGAACGGGGAAATGGGCCCCTTTTCAATTAGATTGAAGGCGACCAATGCCAGGTCTGTTCCCTCCGGGTGGTATGCTCAGGAGCCGTAGAGAAGATTCTCACAGGAGGTTGCCTTTTATCATTGATACTCTAAGGAGATGAGGGAGAACATTATGCCAGAAACGATTAAGCACAAGGGGTGGAGGGTCACGTTTAGTGGAACAGGAATCAATCTTGCCCTCGGCATTCTCTATACGTGGAGCATCTTTAAGGGGGCAATCAGGCAATCCATTGAGAAAGGCGGCGAAGGGGCCTTCAACTGGAATCTTGCCTCGTTGAACGACCCATACGCCGTGTGCTGTATCGTCTTTGCCTTCGCAATGATCCTATCCGGCAAGTGTCAGGATCGATTTGGGCCCAGGATGACTGCTCTGATTGGCGGTGTCCTCGTGGGCCTCGGCTTTATTTGGATTTCGCAGACTACGAGCTATTTCGCTTGGGTGCTGGGGTTTGGCGTGCTAGCGGGCACGGGCATTGGCTTCGGCTATGCTGCTGCAACTCCACCTGCGCTGAAATGGTTCCCCCCTGCGAAAACTGGATTGATTGCTGGGCTGGTAGTTTCTGGTTTTGGCCTTGCCTCTGTGTATATCGCGCCCCTGGCTCAGTATCTTTTGGGCATTTGGGGATTGCAGAATGCCATGCTCTTTTTCGGGGTAGCCTTCCTGATCGTGGTGTGCGGGCTTGCTATGCTCCTCGTGAATCCCCCGGCAGGGTATGCCCCTGAAGGTGCAAGTGCCAATGCCATACAAACTGGTCCTTCGGGGAACGCAAAAATGGACGCAATGCCATCGGAAATGATGAAGACTCGGACCTTCTATACTATATGGTGTATTTACTTCATAGGGGCCGGGGCAGGACTCATGGTGATTGGAAGCGTGGCAGGGATGGCCAAAAGGAGTATGGGGGAACTAGCATTTTTTGTGGTAGCCATTTTGGCAGTTGGGAATGCAGGCGGCCGAATCATCGCGGGGATCCTCTCGGACAAGATTGGTCGGCGTGCAACGCTTATGATCATGCTTAGTTTTCAGACGATTCTCATGCTTATTGCTATTCCTATCGTAGGGGCTGAAAAGTCCAGCGCTGTTCCACTCCTCGTGTTGGCCACCTTTATCGGGTTTAACTACGGAACTAATCTCTCGCTCTTCCCCTCTTTGACGAAGGACATTTGGGGGTTGAAGAATTTTGGCATCAACTACGGGATTGTGTTTACTGCTTGGGGGGTGGGAGGATTCGTTATGGGTAGGTTATCGCAAATGTTGGTTACGTACACCGGCACTTATACGTCCTCTTTTTTGACCGCAGCAGCCCTCCTGATTATCGGTGCATTTCTGGCGCTGACATTAAGAACAGAGAAGGTCCATGAACAAGTGATCCAAAAGGAAGCCGCTTTATCTTATGGTGGATCGAAATAGGTAAAGGAGGGAGAGATCCAAGCGTAGAAAAGTACTGGGATCCCTACCTGACCCCTGGAAAACAGGGTCTTAGCATGCATAGTAAGATCCAGAGGGAAGGGGGATCCTTTGCCGTTCTATTTTGTGCTGAACCGGTACTGTCCTCGATCCGCCTATTCTTATGGCACTCCTCATGTTGCTATCAGACGCTAGGGTTTCAGAGCCTGGTCAAAATCCTCGATGATATCTTCAGTTGCCTCTATTCCCACAGACAAACGGATGAGGCTATCGGAGATCCCCAGGTTCTGCCGGTCTTCGGGAGACATGCCCGAATGGGACGTGGTGGCAGGCCGGGTAATGAGGGTTTCTACCCCGCCGAGGCTTGGGGCAACGAAGGGGATTGTCGTTTTCCGGATAAACTGCTCAGCAGTTTCAATACTGCCTACGAGTTCAAAGCTGAGCATACCGCTGTACCCATCGAGGAGTCCCCTGGCTCGCTGGTGGCGAGGATGGCTTTCGAGACCAGGATAGTTTACCTTTTTGACCGCAGGATGTCTTTCCAAAAACCGGGCGATTTTGAGGGTGCTTTCGTTTTGGTAGTTTACCCGTACCGCAAGTGTCTTCAAGCCGCGATGGAGAAGGAAACAGGCGTGGGGATCGAGAGAGCCACCCATGTGATTGAGCTTGTGGGTTATCTTTTGGATCAGATCGGCCCGGCCGATAACAGCGCCCGCCACAATATCCGAGTGACCATTCAGGTACTTCGTGCAGCTATGGAGGGAAAGGTCGAAGCCCCATTCGGCAGGCCGGAAATTCACGGGGCTCGCAAAGGTGTTGTCGATCAGAGAAATAAGCCCATGGGTCGTCGCAAATTCGACAACCGCCTTCAAATCCCCAACCTGGAGCAAGGGATTGGTCATTGTTTCAACGTATATGGCCTTGGTACTGGTTTTCAGATAACGCTCCCAGGAGCCAGCATCATCGCCATCAATGAAATCGAATGAGATCCCGAAGCCAGGCAAGTCTTTGGTGATGAAATCGTGTGTCCCGCCATAGAGACAGTTCTGTGCCAGAAGATGATCGCCCGAAGAGAGGATAGCCAAAAGGGTCGTTGAAATAGCCGCCATACCCGAGGCGGTCACCAGTGCGGCCTCGGCATTCTCCAAAGCAGCCAGCTTGTGATGGAGGGCTACATGATTCGGGGTATTGTTCAGACGAATGTATCTAAGATCATGGTAGCTGGCGGCACCGGTATATTCGAACGTAGCGGACTGGAAAATCGGCATGCTGACAGCGCCTTCGATAGGCGGGTCAGGTTCGCCGGCATGAATCAGTTTGGTTTCGAGACGGTTATAAGCCTTGGCCATGGGTTATCCTCCTACTTACAAGCTATCAAATGGTGTTGGTACCTACTTATAGACCACTGATTGAAACCCTAGCAGAGTATGTACCACCGGGGCTAGAAAAATCAAAGACAAAAGACTGCCGGGCGAACCATTGCGCAAGGCCTTTGCCCCTCTCAATTCCCGATTCCGAGGGGTTTTCAATTTCTCACTGGCTTATTTCCAAATCCGCCCTTTTTCCTTGAATTTCGATTTCGCTCTGGTAGGATCAGGGGGCAACGGATACTTGATGGAGAGCCTACATCGTGGAACCCTTCAAACCTTTTCCACAATGCGTTGATTGCCTGATGGATCTGGCAAAACAAGCCGCTACCATGGCTGGCGGACATGATTCCCGCCTGCTTGCAGATAGCAAGGCCGCGGCACGTAGCATCCTGGCCGATGCCGAACAGAGGGGTCTGACCTCACCAGAGGCGGCAAATAGGATCCTTCGAGAGATCAAACGTCGATCTGGGGCGTCGGACCTTTATGCCCAATTCAAGGCTCGAGAAATGGCTCAGGCGAAAAAAATCTTCTCTGAGTTGCGGAAAAACATGGGAGATGACCTACGTTCCCGTATCAACCTGGCGGCTCTAGGCAACAGCCTGGATTTTTTCACAAATGCTGAAGAGGTGCTCGCGGAAATCCCTGGTCAGATTCGGAGAGGGCTCTCCTTCTTTCACGATGATATAGCCCGCCTTGAGAGTTTCCTGTCAAACGGACCTCCGAGCTTGGTCCTCTATCTGGCTGATAACGCCGGCGAGGTCTACTTTGATCAGCCGCTCTATGACTACCTTAAAGACCGAGCCGGAAGGACAGTTTTAGTGGTTAAGGGTGGCCCTTCGCTGAATGATGTAACCAGGGCTGAACTTCGGCTCGGCAATCTGGAGGGTAACTTCGTTGAAGTGGGCGATACGGGAACTGACGGGGTGGGGATCGATTGGGATCACGTTTCAAGAGAGTTCTTGCACCTTGTTGATCAGGCGGACCTCATTCTCGCCAAGGGCATGGCAAACTTTGAGACCATCTACCCACGAGACCTATCTTGCCCGGTTTTCTTTCTCTTTAAGGCAAAATGCCAGCCGATCCAAGACTATCTTGAGGCTCCAGGGGAGACCTACTGGGCACTGTGGAAGGAAGGTAAGCCAAAAGGAAAGACGCCTTGACGTGCAGGCGCGTCGGCACCAATCCCCCTATCAAGCGGATTCCCCTCTAGTTGAAACTGCCCAATTGAATACCATTCCTATTTTTGAAATAGACCCCTCTCCTTGAATGAGATATGCCCGGTGGGGCCTACGATGATGTGGTCGAGGGGGGTGAGATCGACGGCACGGCAGGCTTTGGCCAGTCTTTCATTCAATGAGAAATCATGCTGGCTGGGCTTTAAGTTGCCCGAAGGGTGGTTGTGTACAAATATGAGCCCGGTGGCATTCAGCTCAAAGGCCCTCTTGATGATCTCCCTTGGGTACACAGCGGACTGATCGACAGTGCCTTTGAACAAATCCTCAGCTGCCAGAATTACATTGGCGCTATTGAGATAAATAACCTTGAATACCTCTTCTTTTAGATTCGCCATCGAGAAAGCAAGGTATTCCAAAACATCCTCAGGGCCGTTTATGACGGTCTTACCAACAATCTCTTCCTTTAATTGCCGCTTGGCAATCTCGGTGGCTGCAAGCAATTGTGCGATCTTAGCAGTTCCCAAGCCTTTTATCTTTTCCAGGTCCCTTTTGTTGGCATTGAGCAACCCCCTCAGACCGCCAAAGTGTTTGAGTAACTCCCTCCCCAAGGTGACCGCATCTTTCCCTTGTATGCCGGTTCGGAGGAGTATTGCTACCAAGCCTGCGTCGGATACGTATTCGGGGCCTTTCTCCAACAGCAGCTCCCGGGGTCGCTCTGATCGAGGCCAACCCTTTATCCCCCTCGTGGGTCTGTTAACGCCCATTTGTGTAACATCCTTACGAAAACATGGTTAAGAGTCTCGTGTGTTCTGAGGCATTCTCGACGGATATCTGGAGGTTCCCTACTCTCCGATTCTCCAAAAGCAACTTCCCCAAAGAGAGCAGCCATTTTTTAGAACTCTTATATCATCTTATGTCGCCAGTTTGCCATGCCAATTTGCTTGTCTGCCGGTTTTCCTGTAGGCACCGACATTCCACTTCCTATGCAAGAACCTTTCTCCGTTAGCCTCTCTCATGGGACTTCTCAGTGCGGCATCCCTCGAAAAGAAATGGGGAATATTAGACGCTTAAGAATAAGATCCGTGCCTTTTCTGGCAGAAAATATTTTGGTATTAAGAGCGACCCATGAAAATCAGAATCTTACATTCGGAATCCGAAACAAATTTTCTATTTTCAAAATTCAAATGATCAAACCTGAATGTACACTGAGTGATATCATACGTGACCTAAATTTAGCATTTTGAACATTGGAGCATTATTATTTTGGATTTGCTTCGTGTTTCGAATTTCGTGCTTCGAAATTCCGGCTTGTCCGGGTTAGGTATATCCCTGAAAACATAATAATTTCGGAGCTAAAGCAATACTCATTCTCGGAAATGATTTTCGTAAGCCTGCAATCCTAGGGTACGCTTCTTCGGAATTGACAAATGGATAGGGAACCCATAATAATGCCGCAACTGATCCACAAGATAATAATGGGGCAAACGTGCGTGTAAGGCCATGAGAATACAGGTACAGTTTTTTGCAACGTTCAGGGAGATCTTTGACTCAAAGACGCTACAGATCGAGGTGGGAACCGGAGCCACCGTTGAGGACCTTCTGAATCTTGTCTTCAACACTCACGAGCGCCGAGAAAGGATCTTTGATAACGGCAAACTCAAGCCCCATATAATTGTGATGAAGAACGGGAGACATATTCAACACCTCAAGGGGCTTGAGACGGAACTGAACGAAGGGGATACCGTATCAGTGTTCCCCCCTATAGCAGGTGGTTGACTTATGAAAAGGAGCGCAGGTGACGTCCGGGCTCATGTCCGCTACCCCATATTGAAAGGATAAATGCCATCACAAGACTAAACGTTCGCTCACTTTTTTCCGGTTTGGTGCCGCTCTTCGTCTTGGCACACTGCGGACACCACCTGTTAACCGCACTACCCGTGCCCCTTCTGCCGATGATCCGCAGCGATTTTGGCCTCGATTACACCCAGTCGGGATTCGTGATCTCGGCATTCATCCTGTCATACGGGATTGGGCAGGTGCCTGCCGGTTTACTCGCTGACCGGGTGGGGCCTCGCATACTCATCACAACAGGCATATTGGGCGTTGCCGTGGCCGGTTTCTTGGTCGGCCTTTCGCACACCTACCTGATGATGATAGTCTTCCTCGTGTTAATGGGCCTGCTTGCCGGAGGCTATCATCCGGCTGCTCCTCCGCTGATCTCTGCTTCGGTTAGGCCGGAGAACCTGGGCAGGGCGCTGGGATTGCATATGATTGGGGGAGGCGTCAGCTTTTTCTTAGCCCCCCTCATGGCCGCTGGCATCGGCGCCACCTGGGGCTGGCGCGGCCCATTCATCGCGCTGGCTGCACCCGCCGCTGTGGTGGGGATTGTACTGTATGTGATTCTGGGTCAGCGGGGACTGGCAAACAAGTCCCAGCCAAAGGCTACACCTTCACAAAAGGAGAAAGCACCCGGTCAAGGGCGTTTGAGCCGACTGGCATATATCATAATCCTGAGCACCTTCACCCATGCCGCACTTTTTTCCACGACCTCGTTTATCCCGTTGTTCTTGGTCGATCATTTCCTTATTCCCAAGACGACAGCTGCTGCACTGATAGCTATAATATACTCAGCCGGCCTATGGGTAGGACCTATTGGAGGCTATCTCTCCGATCGCTGGGGCAGGGTGCCGGTGATACTGGCGGTATGTTTTATGACCGGCCCGCTCATCTACCTGCTGAATCTGGCGCCGTACCGCTGGGGTATGGTTGTGTTGTTGCTGGTTATGGGAATAACCATATACGTCCGCATGCCGGTTTCAGAGGCCTACATAGTCGGCCGGACCTCAGGCCGCCACAGCTCAACGGTGCTGGGTATTTACTTCTTCGGCAATATGGAAGGAGGGGGAGTGCTTACGCCGATAATGGGCTATTTGATTGATCACCTTGGCTTTAGCGCGAGTTTCACTATTGCCGGCGCTGCAGTGGTTGCTGTTGCTCTGGTCTGTTCTGTCCTTCTGGCGAAAGGTCATGACTAACTAGAGGATACGGGCTTCCAACGTTTCTTGCGCATGGGCTTCTTCGGTGCCAAAAAAAGATATCCATATCCCTGGTACCATAGTCATTTCGGATCCAAAGTAGTAAGCGATTTCACTTATTTTTGAACGGTGTCCGTTTCTGCAGCTGCGCGGTATGGGATTATGAGCCCTTCCTTTACAGGGATGCCAGTAGTATCGCGGCTCCATACGTCCTCTCGATCGTCGTGCCCGGGTGGCATGAGCTCTGCCACAAAACTGCCCACCTTTACCTTGCTCTTTATCATAACGGGGATACGCCTCTCGTCTGCGGTGACCCATATCTTCATTTTCGCATCCGGGCTTTTCTCAAATACACCGCCAATATGCTTCAGGTCAGGCTCTACCAGATAGGTATCATAGACCCCGCTTACCAGGAAAACGGTTTCCCGTTTGATCACAGTCGCCTTGCCCACAACACACTTCTTTCCGTCACTCACCGGCGCCTCCAGTTGCGTATTCTTGCCGAGATCGCAGAGACGAAAGGCGTAGAAGATCGATAACGGATCAAATGAGCCTGGCAGGAGAGGGATGGGTGCTCGCTTTTCGCCAAAGTTGGAATACTGGACCTCCCCTTTCTTCCAGTTGAACGTCACTGCTACGTCTTTCGGTCTCCGCCCGGTGCTTTGTTCACGATAGAGCAGTGAGCCGGTCATCTGCGTATCAGTGTAGGAATCGATCCTGTCGCGCACCTTGTAGAAAACATCAACGAGAGGATAGGTTCGTGCTGTCATCACGAAGTGGTAGGCACGAAAGCTCTCTACAGTTTCCACGGGGAGGATCTCAAGAACGACCTTTCCAGCCGGAATAAAGCTCCATCGAACCTGGAACGTGAGCTTTTCACCTGAGGAAAAGGGGAGGTGGTTCACGGCAGCCCTTGTGGTTTCGCCGTGGCATACCGTATGCATCACTGCCCCCAAAAGAAACATGACAGTAATGCATAGTGCCTGTCTGCTATGATAACGCTTTATTGCTTGTCTAGGCATAAAGGAGCCTCGAGAACTTCAGAGTAAGCCTGGGCGAAATAGTATCATAGCAAATGCTAAAATCCCGGGCGAGCACATTATGAAAGCGGAGGTTTGTTAAGGGCGCTGTCTTCGTAGTATCATACAATGAATTGGGTCTCTGAGCTCAACGAAAGAAATGCAGGTCTAAGACGCTATTTCCCCTAAGGCGGCAAAAATAAGCGCCAGAACTTGCCATCGAAATAATGCTGTGATAGTCTGCCTGGTGATGGTTCATTCAACAGAAAAGCCAAAAGAGCCGAAGCGAGCGGCCACGGTTATCCTCATAAGGGAAAGTAGTGGAGAGCTCCAGGTTTTTCTGCTCAGGCGCAGCGGGCGAAGTGGGTTTTTCCCCAGCACCTACGTCTTCCCCGGAGGTACGGTAGATTCCGAGGATTTGGATACGGAGTTATGGAGCGAACACGGAGACATTGATCCCGACGAGGCCTTTCTTCGCCTTGGCGGGGGGTTGAGTATGAAAGAGGCGATCGCCTATGGGGTTACAGGCATCCGGGAGACCTTTGAGGAGGCAGGCGTTCTCCTGGCCGTCAAAAACGATGATGCCGAGAGTCATCAGGATAGTATGCGTGACCGGCGAATGAGTGGCCGACTTGGTAAAGGCTGGCTGCGGGTGTTGGTGGCATCCGGAGGCTGGACCCTTGCCTTCAGCAGGCTTGCACGGTGGGCCCACTGGATTACCCCAGAGCTTATGCCCCAGCGATTCGATACGCGATTCTTCCTGGCTTTCGTGCCTGAGGGCCAGGAATGCATGCCCGATGCCCGGGAGACCACCCATGGGATTTGGGTCACCCCTGCTAAAGGGCTTGCCGGCAACCTTCGAGGTGAGATCCCCCTAAGTCCACCGGCCCTTGTTACCCTTCAGGAACTCTTGCACTATTCAGACATAAAAGATTTGAAAAAGGAAGCCCAACCGCGCTCGTGGGGTGAGGCGCGCCTCCCTCGTCTGATTCCCCTGCCCGAGGGATCAGTAATCCTCCAACCATGGGATCCGATGCGTCATTTGGAATTTGAAATCGACCCCAACACACTTTCAGAGTCCGTCCTCCCGGTCGGAGCACCCTTTTCCCGGGTATGGTATCATGAAGGTGTATGGAAGCCGATTGGATGCTGAGAGCGGCTTGCCACGGAAGATGTTCCGGTAAGTTGACAGGCATCACGACAAAAGCGCTCATCTCATGATGAGATGAGCCTCACCTTTGTTAGATCGAAGTTTTCAGAGTCGGGTAGGAACAAAGAGAGATCTATTTCTTCTCATATTTCCCCGGAAATCTTTTATGAATATGCCCTTTACCTTTCTTCCTCAAATCAGCAGAGGCCTTGAGGATATGATTAAAGCGGTGCTTTAATTCATAAAACCCGTGCCACCAGGCGTAATCAGGGGCCATCATGGCCGCACCCATCCGGGCTCGACGTCCCTCGTGGTGCCACAGCTCGTAGAATTCCCATTCGAGATCTTCATCAAAGTAGTCTTGCCGTGAAAGCAAACCCTCCTCATAGAGGGAGTCGATTACTGCTTTTATGGGCTTGAAATAGGTCTCATTGTAATTGTAAACCGCGCGATCCAGATTTGAAAAGTGATCGTCGGTCCATGCCTGGGAATGGCACTGCAGGCAGATCGTTTTCATTTTGGCCCGTTCCACCTTCCAGTCAGTTTCTGCGGGGAAAGGCTCGAATTCACCAGGCCTGACGGTTAGGGGGGCCTGGGTTTCCCAGGAAAGCCTCTGCGTGACATCATGGGTTCCGGGCACCTCGCCGGCGGCTGACATATGACAGGCAGCGCACGTTGGGGCCCTGAAGTCCCGACCGGCCTTCCAAAGGCCGTCATCGGGAGACCAGTTCCACTCGTCTCCTTCGGCGTGATAGATAGTGCCATGCTTGGATTCGTTGTAGATTTCTATTTGAGGGTGATCCGGGCCGAGATGGCACTGGTCGCAGGCCTCTGGTTTTCTGGCCTCAACCACCGAGAATCTGTGCCGGGTGTGGCAGCTGCTGCAGCTGCCCAGCGTCCCATCGGGATTCTTCCTGCCCACACCGACATTCGGCCAGGTACCTGGTATTGGTCGACCGTTTACAACCTCTACGACCGTACCGTGGCAGGCATAGCATCCCGTTGTACGCTCAATGGCATTGTTCATGCCGTCTTGCAGCCATTTGTCGACCTTCCATATGATCTCCAGGGTATGGGCGTGTTTACCCTTATTGTACTGGGCAACCTCTTGTGGATGGCAGCCCGCGCACTTCTTTGGCGTTACGACCGGTGATACCTGGGTAGGGTCGTATTGCAGGTGACCTTCACTGTAGAAGGATTTTTCCCTGTCGGGCTTGTGACAGGTATAACAGCCGACCTCCACGGCGGCATGAACGCTCTGAGCCCAGCCGTGGTAAATTCCGGGGGTTTCGGTTGCATGACATTCGATACAGGTGGCCCCTGAAATGACAAGGGGATTCTTTTCGGGGATTAATCTCACCGGAAAACCCCAACGCCACACACTGATACAGGCAAGTATCAAGAAGATAATGACGAGGTTGGCGTATGCCATTAAGACGAAGATCTTGTGGGCTGGTGTAGGTCTGCTGCCTGAATCCTGATCCTTTGAGATTTTCCCGGCTAATCTCAGTCTTTCTAAGACCTCTGGCCCATGAGGTGCACCCGGGAGGGCTTCGGTGAGATCCGAGCCTGCTGCATGTTTGCCAAAGTGTCGTCCACCTTCCCATTTCGGGTTTTCGCTGACGTCATAGATCGTACCCTCATAGACCACATACGCTGGCTTGTTATCGGATCCGTCAAAATAACCGAGCTCCGAAAACGGTATTTCATCGGTATTGGGCGGAACCTTGAGGCGGGCTGCCTCTTTTCCCATTCGCCGATGTATGATCGTGATTGCAGTAATGCCAATAGCGACCATCAGAAGGAAGAGCACGATCTTAACAAAGAGCATGAGCCCAAAGGTATTGTTGAAGAACTGCCCCCATGTGTCTATGCGAACATATGTCAAATAAGCCCCCGTAAGTGCAAGAGTACCCATGCAGGAAACGCCGAGAACCCTCTCGTACTTGGGGATGCCACCTTTCAGGCGAGAAGGCCGGATAAAGATATGAATGTAGAAAATTGCCCCAAAGAATATGACTGCTGCGAGAAGATGGAAGTAACCTATAATAAATCTGACCGTTTTGTGGAATGATGTCTGAAGGGACTCGACCTTTTTGAGTATTCTTTTTGGAATCGGATACTGATAGGCATTCTTCACGTAGGCAAAACCCACGGCTTTGAGCGGGCCACCGGTGGTCTCCTGGTGACAAAAAACACACCCCTTCCCTGTATTCTCCGCATAGATTTCAGTAGCTCTGGCAGGCGGGACTAAAAGAAGGCCCACCAATAAGGCTGCAGCTGGGAGCAAGAATGAAAAAGGGTGTTTCCTGAGCCTTGTCGTCATGCTCGATCTCCGGTGGTGCTCAAGCCAACCAAGGTACGGGGGGCATGTTTACATTTATCATGATCACCCGTGGCGGTGAGAATGTCAAGGGTGGAAACACACGGGTATCATGTCTCCAATATAAGGAAAGAGGTTTGTATGGGCAGTGAGTCACGCCTTTCCTGGATCTCCTGAAAAAGGCGTGATATCATTTCGCGAAACCCTTTAGCTCTTTGAAAAGCTAGCGCTCCTGTTCATTTCCCGAGGCCGAATAGGTATTTCTAACAGAACGCAGGGAGCATGGGGATGTCTTTTTTTGCGCATTGCCCTCAAAACAAGGCCCCGTACAGGGCCGTTACAAACCGGCGCACCGCCCGATAAGCCTTGGCACTAAGGTAAAAGTCTCTGTGCGCCGTTTTGAAACGCCCACTGCTCTGAACGATGAGAGGGCATCGCAAAAAAAGACATCCCCATGCTCCGCTGACAATTACTTTCAAAGATCTACCAGGTTACCATTGCGGAGGTATTTCGGTGTGTAGGCCGTAGGGGGAGCTTACGAACCGCGCAACCTGCAGTTTATCTCCAGCCTCTCGAGAGATAGTTTGATGACATCCTTGGCCGTGGTTTTCTGCTTCATATAGTCTTCAAAAAAGGCCTTGATCTCCTCTTCCCTTCCAAGACCGCACACCGGCACGATCGCTTCAATGACCCGCTCATACTGAATTGGGTGGATCTGCTCAAGGGCAGCCAGATTTGAGACATACCATTCCCACATCAAGGGGATAGCGTCTGGGTTTGTGCACAGGGTATCGATAGGGATGAACAGGTTTCTTTGCGGCACATCGCCGAGCACATAGGCTTGAACCCTTTTTACCACCCCCTCGTCCCTGAAGCCCCCAAGGGCCGACAGTATGTTCATTCTTTCATGCTCGCTTTCTGAGGACTTGAACCTCTTATCAAACCACTCAAAGGTTTCCATGTCTCCATTCCAGGCACCAACCATCATGACGCTCTTCATGATATCCGGGTGAACCTTTTCTCCTTTCAGGAGAGACGAGAATTTACCAAGGGCAAATTCCGTGGCGTTCACACAACCGTAAGCAACAGCACGCATCAAGATATGGTCTCGCAGTATTGAGACCGTAGGTTTTTCGTCGTCATGGGGCTCGTAGCCGATACGGGAGAGTGCCTTTTCAAATAAGGATCTTGCAGCCGAAACTACCTTGTTTCGTTGCTCTCTTTTAAGAACAAGGTATGCGTGGAACAGGTTGTCCGCAATACTTATGAGGGGCAGAAAGGCGTCCTCATGCTCGTAATAGGAGAGAAACGTAAGGTAATCCTTCAGAGGGGCCTGACAACCTCTCACCAGGGCATAGAGATCATTCTGAAGGCCCCACCTGTCCTCTGGCAGCAGCGTTTTGCTTTTGACCTGTTTTCCAAGTTCCTGCAGGTCCCTGAAGTCGAGGTATTTGACTCTGTAGAATCCGCTCTGTCCATGGTTTACTTTGTAAGCCACCGCATCCCTGCCCAGGTCAATACTCGTGCTTCGAGCGGCGAGCAAGGCAGTTGTCTTCCGTGAATCACCATGTTCATAAAAGACCTGAACGGTAACCGGTATGACCCATGCCTGTTCCGATTCACCCGGCAGGAAGGTGAACCTGGTTTGGGTAAGAAGGATTTTATCCCCGTCTCTTGCAGCTTCAACGAGAGGAAGTCCTGGCTGTTCGATCCAGCTCTTCATCATGGCGGTTATGGGTTTATCGGATACCTCCTCTAGGGCCTCCCAGAGGTCCGGGCTTGCGGCACAACCGTATTGATGTTTCTTCAGGTAGTGCCTGAGACCCTTTCTGAAGTTGGAGTCATCTACGTATGCTGCAACTTGACGCAGGATGCTCCCACCCTTGTTGTAAAGTATGGGAGCAGTACTGGCATTGATTGCCACGTGCTCCCCACCGGGCAATTCAATCGGAAAAGTCTCCTTGAGGGAATCTCTATTGAGGGCTGTGTCGGTTTGGCCATGCAGGAACTGATCCCAAATGTCCCATTCAGGATGAAAGTGCATTACAACGCCATAGCCGAAGTATGTTGCAAAGCTCTCGTTCAGCCAGAGGTACTTCCAATCAGAGGGTGTCACCAGATTGCCAAACCATTGATGAGCAATCTCGTGCGCGATCACCTCGCATATCCTTTGTTCACCAGCCCGAGATGTGATAGTGGGAAAATGAAGAAGTAGGTTTTCTCTAAACGTGATGGCGCCCCAATTCTCCATTGCGCCTGCTGCGAAGTCTGGGATTGCAACCAGGTCAAGCTTGGGGAGCGGATATTTTAGTCCAAAGTAATCTTCGCAAAATTCAAGGGCCTTTCTCCCGAATTCGAGCCCAAGGGCAGCATGTCTTATCATTCCAGGCATGGTTCCCGCACGCACAAGGACTTCACCTGGATCCTCTATGAACTCAAACTCGCCGACACCGAAGAACAGTAAATAGGTTGACATCTTGGGCGTCCGCCGGAAGGTTACCACCTTTCTCTTGTCGCCCAGATGTTCTTCCCCAGTCATGGGCCCATTGGAGATGGCAACCAATCCTTCATCGATTACGAGCTCCACATCAAATGTTGCCTTTTTTGCGGGATGGTCAAAGCACGGGAACGCTCTCCGGGCATCGCTTTCCTCAAACTGCGTTACCGCACAGTACTTGTCAGTACCTCCGTCACGGTACTTACTTCTATAGAAACCCGCCATCTTATTGTTTATCTTGCCCAGGTAAGCGATATAGAGGGCTATGTGCCCAGCCATCTTCTCCGGAAGGGAGATTCTAAGCTCCTCTTTCCGGGGATCAACAAAGAAGGAGCATTCGACAAGCCGGCTGTTGATCCGGACCTTGCAGTCCCAGAAGGCCAATTCCTTTGCATTCAAGGTAATCTCATTCACCGGTTGGAGGGCATCAAGCTCGATCTCAGCGCTTCCGGTAAAGGTAAAGGTTCGTAAGTCAGGCTCGACGTGGATCTTGTAGTTTGTGGGATTAATGTTATCCATCGTTATTGCTTTTGCTCATTGGCTTATGTCTTAGGGAATAGCCCAGGTGTTCTCCTGGCTCTATCCGACAGATGAAAACCAGACCTCGCCGGCGGTTTTACAAAGGTCCCACCCCATCGGCGAAATACAATACTCAACCTCGCACTATACAGTGTCTACCGTATGTACTATATCCACCCCCGACTATAAAGTAAAGTACCTGCGGGGATGAGCTGGTCACCACGGTGGAGAGCATCTTGGGGGAGCTGGGCTTTCCCCTTTTCCTGTTTGTTGTATACCGGAGAAAAAAAGCTTGAACGCTTTCAGGGCAGGTGATACAAACCACTCTGTTGACAAGCGAAGTTTGGGGGGTCCTGATGAGCTTTCGGAGCCTCCGGCCACTTTACCAATTGCGAGGAGGAAACCCATGGAAACACACAAAGCCCTGGTGATCGATGATGAGCAGATCGTGCTCGACAGCGTCAGCAGAATCCTGATTGAGGACAACTACGCAGTGGATGTCACCTTGAGCGGCCGTGAGGGAATGGACAGGGCCA